>CAZSUN010000229.1:1478-3804 GCA_964610045.1 uncultured Sphaerobacteraceae bacterium | reverse complement strand
CCGCCGACCTCGAACCGCTGACCAGCGGCCCGGATGCTGACCCGGAAGCCACCCAATCCTGATCCATCCGTCGATTCATGCGAGGGCATGCCGCAATGTCTCCACTCACCCGCCGCGATCTCGTTCGAGGAACGATGGCCGCTACCGCCACCGGATTCCTGCTGCCGTCCCTTTCGCCGGTCGCCTCGGCCCAGGCCGATCCGGGCGGGGATGTGCCGGTGTTCGGCGGCAACCCGGCCCGCACCGGCGAAATGCCGGGTCCTGGCCCCGATCCCGGCGGCGAGATCGCCCCGGTCTGGACGGCGGCAACGAGGACCGATGCCGCGACCGTGATCGCCGGCGGTGTCGCCTTCGTCGGCGACTGGAACAACCACCTCACCGCCTTCGATGCGGCCACCGGGGCTGAACTGTGGCAGGTGGTCAACGATGGCCCGATCATCGGCACCCCGGCGGTCGCGGATGGGATCATCGTCTACGGCCACAGTGTCGGGGTGGACCTGATCGCGCTCGACGCCGCGACTGGCGGTGAAGTCTGGCGCTTCGCCGGTGAGTCCCGGGTGTTCAGCTCCCCGGCGGTGGAAGACGGTGTCGTCTACTTCGGCAGTGGATCGCTGTTCGCGCTCGATCTGGCCACCGGGCTCGAGATCTGGCGGGCCGATGTCAGCGGCGATTCTCCCGCCGTTGCCGAAGACCTGGTCGTGGTTTCCACCGGCGACAGCCAGATCGTCGCCATCGATGCGGCAACCGGGTTCGAGGTCTGGCGGTTCGGCGTTGTCGACGGGGTCGCAAGCTCGATCCCGTCGATTGCCGGCGGTGTGGTCTACGCGGCGGCATTCGACGGAAACGTCTACGCCATCGACGCCGCAACCGGCCTCGAAATCTGGCGATTCGCCACGGGAGGGCAGGCCCGGAGCGGCCAGGCGGTGGCGGATGGCATCGTCTACGCCGCCGTCAAGGATGGCCCGCTGTACGCGATCGATGCCGCGAGCGGGACCGAACTCTGGCAGTTCCCGTTCGGCCCACCGGCGATCGAGGTGGTCGGGATCGACAGTGGGTTCCGGACGTCGCCGTCGGTGGCGGAAGGGGTCGTCTACATCGGGTCGGACGATGGCAATCTCTACGCCATCGACGCCCGGAGCGGCAGCGAGCACTGGCGCTACGAGACCGGTCACTACGTGCGCGCGACCCCGGTCATCAGCAACGGCCTGGTCTACGGCAGTCACCATATCGATGGTGACGAGCACGGGTATGTCGCCCTCGGCGCGGGAACTGGTGGATCAGCCGAACCGGAGGACATTCAGCCTGTCGCGACGCTGCCGGTACGGTCGGAAACACCCGGCGCAACCGGGACGATGTACCGGGGGAATGCGGCGCGGACCGGCACGATCGACGATGCCGGGCCCGATCCCGCCCTGGGCATTTCCACTCTCTGGGGCTTCGAGACCGGCGGCAGCGTGGCATCGTCCCCGGCGATTGTCGATGGCGTCGCGTATTTCGGGAGTCACGACCGGCACGTCTACGCGGTGGACATCGCGACCGGGTTGGAACGGTGGCGGTTCGAGACGTTCGGCATGGTCCTGTCGTCTCCCGCCGTTGTGGATGGGGTGGTCTACATCGGGAGCGACGACACCAACATCTACGCGCTCGATGCCGCCACCGGTCAGGAAATCTGGCGGCTGGCGACGACCTGGTTTCTCCAGTCCTCGCCCGCGGTGGCCGATGGAGTCCTCTACATGGGCGCCAACGATGGGATCGTCCGCGCGGTCGACACCGCGTCGGGGATGGAGACCTGGCGGTTCACCACCGGAGACGCGGTGATTCCGTCACCGGCTGTGGTCGATGGCGTGGTCTACATCCCGGGTGGCGATGCCAACGTCTACGCGCTCGATGCGGCCACCGGTGGTGAATTGTGGCGGTTTCCAACCGGTGCCCCGATCTGGAACACTCCGGCAATCAGCGAAGGCATGGTGTTCGTCGGCAGCGGCGATGCCAACATCTACGCTCTCGATACCGCGACCGGTGGTGAGATCTGGCGGTTTGCCACCGGGCATGGCCAGGGAGCGTCGGTTTCGGTGGCGGGTGGGTTGGTTATCGCCCCGAGTTTCGACACCAATGTGTATGCACTCGATGCGGCGAGCGGTGGAGAGGTCTGGCGGTTCTCGGGCGGTCTCCAGATCAGTCAGGCGCCATTCATCGCCGGCGACACGGTCTACGTGGCGGGCGGCAACACCACCCTGCACGCGCTCGACCTCGCCTCCGGCGGCGAGCTCTGGCGGCACGATGCACCGCAGTTCGTGAGCGCTGGGCCGGTGGTTGCCGGTGGCGT
>CAZSUN010000229.1:0-1378 GCA_964610045.1 uncultured Sphaerobacteraceae bacterium | reverse complement strand
CCCGACAGCGACCTCGACCTGTTCGTCAGGTTCGACCGGGACGTTTCGTTCGGCGAGCGGCTTCTGCTGGAGGAGGCCCTTGAGGACATGTGTGGGAGACACGTTGCATTGATCGTGGATATCCACCCGGCGTTCGCCCCTCATATCATCCCCACCCTCGTCCCGCTCCCACTGTGAACGGGAAACTCCTCTCCCCCCATCTTCCTTGAGATACTCGAATCCTTGAGGCAGAGTAGACCACTCCCCCAGGATTTTGATCGTTTATGGGTGTTATCGGGTATATTTGTGGGTATGGAGGCGACTATGCTGCGGACCGATACCCTCAACATCACACCCGAGTTCCTGAATGCCATCAGCGCAATCGACGAGTTCAAGGGGAGTTGGCTGGCTCTGGGCAATCTCGCACCGGAGCGCCTCTCTCGCCTGCAACACATCGCCACCATCGAAAGTATCGGCTCATCGACGCGTATCGAGGGGAGCCACCTGACCGACCGCGAGGTGGAAACGCTGCTCGGAAACGTCAGAATCCAGAGTTTCGCCACACGGGATGAACAGGAGGTCGCTGGCTATGCTGGTGTGATGGAACTCATCTTCGACTCATGGTCGCATATGCCCATGACCGAAGGCACTATTCGTCAACTCCATCGCGAACTCCTGCGATTCAGCAGCAAGGATGATTGGCATCGAGGAGCGTACAAGCAGTCCGCCAACAGTGTCGTTGCATTCAATGACATGGGGCAGCAGGTCGGCGTCGTGTTCCAAACTGCCGAGCCGGTCGATACCCCTCGCCTGATGGACGAACTCCTGACCTGGACCAATCAGGAACTCGCGGCGAAACGACTCCACTCATTGATCGTGATTGGCATCTTCGTTGTCGTGTTCCTGGAAATCCACCCGTTTCAGGATGGGAATGGTCGGCTGAGCCGCATCCTGACAACGCTTCTGCTGATGCAGGCAGGGTATGCGTTCGTTCCCTATAGCTCGTTCGAACGCGTGGTCGAGCGGAGCAAGCAGAGGTACTACCGGGCCCTTCGGCAAACGCAGCCGACCATTCGCGGTGAACACCCTGACTGGCAACCATGGTTGACGTTCTTCCTCGATGCGCTGCTTGCGCTCGTCCGGCAGTTGCGCGTCAAGGTCGAACGAGAGCACTTGCTCACGGCCGCACTTTCTCCGCTTGGCGCGCAGGTCGTGGAATATCTGGAGGAACACGGCCGCGCGTCGATTGGCGATCTGCTCCTGGTGACCGGAAGCAATCGAAACACCCTGAAACTGCAACTCCGAAAGCTGGTTGAATCCAGGCATATCGCTCAGCGGGGTACGGGACGCGGAACCTGGTACGAACCGGGAACATCATTGGGGGAGGTTCGGGATTCCC
>CAZSUN010000228.1:0-3814 GCA_964610045.1 uncultured Sphaerobacteraceae bacterium | reverse complement strand
ACGGTCGCTCGCCGAAAAGTTCGGTGCCGGGGCGCAGGTACTGCCGCGCCACCTCGTCGTTGACCTCCAGCCCGATGCCCGGCGTGTCCGTCAGCACGACGTGACCGTTCTGGATCACCGGCTGGTCCTGGATCGTCAGATCGTCCCACCCGGGGTAGTCGATCCAGTGCCACTCCATCACGAGAAAATTCGGGATCGACGCGCAGACGTGCGCCGACGCCATCGTTCCCAGCGGTCCGCAGACGTTGTGTGGCGCCAGCGGCACGTAGTAGACCTCGGCCATGTTGGCGATCTTTCGGCACTCGGAAAGCCCGCCGCACTTCGGGATGTCCGGCATGATGTAGTCGACCGCCTGCTGCTCCAGCAGGTCGCGGAAGCCCCACCGCAGGTACAGGTTCTCGCCGGTGCAGAGCGGGACCGGCGAGTTCCGCTTCACCTCGCGCAGCGCGGCCACGTTTTCCGGCGGCACCGGCTCTTCCAGCCACAACAGGTTGAACGGTTCCATCGCCTTCGCGACCGCGATGCCGCTGGCGATGTCGTAGCGGCCGTGCATGTCGATCGCGAGGTCGATATCGGGACCCACGGCCTCCCGCACCGCGGCCACCCGCTCGACCATCCAGGCGATCTCCCCGTTGGAGGCGTGCCAGTTCCAGGCGTCGTTGCGGAACCCGGCCTCCGTTTCATCGACATCGAACTTGAGGGCATCGAACCCGAGCGAAACGACCTCCCGGGCACGCTCCGCATACGCTTCCGGCGAGAAACCCTTGCCGGCATGGCTGTCGCAATAGAGGCGCACCGTGTCGCGGAACTTCCCGCCGAGCAACTGGTATACCGGCACCCCGAGCGCTTTGCCTGCCACGTCCCAGAGCGCGATCTCGATCCCGGTCATCGCGGTGACGGTGGCGCCGGCCATCGCGCCGTCGAAGAGGCGTCGCCGCCGCATTTTCTCGAACAGGCGGTCGACATTCAGCGGATCCTCGCCGATCAGGTACTGCTTGAGGGCATGGACCATCTCCGGGCAGCCCTCGCCGCCGTGAATACACTCGCCGTTGCCAATGATGCCCTCGTCGGTGTAGACGCGGACGTAGGTTGAATACCCATGTCCCCTGATCTCGGCCGTCCGGATATCGGTGATCTTCAAGATGCGCGCCTCCCGAATTTCGCCGTGTCGATCAGCGTCGCCATGGAGGCGATCTGTTCAAGCGTTTGTAGGGGCCGACCCCGTGTCGGCCCTGATTATGGGGCCGACCCGAGACAAGCCCGGCAGCCCTACGCACTCCTAGTGTTCGTACCGCTCTCCGATGTCGCGCTCGTACTCCGTCAGCTTCTCCGCCGATGGTGGGTAATACTCCGGAACTGAGCCCCCGGCCTCGATCTTCCCGCGAATCCAGATTTCCAGCCGCTCCTTGGGTGGGCCAATCTTCGCGATCATTTCGGCGAGATGCAGCGGCATCGCCAGCGCCCCCTCGTCGTCCGCCAGGATGATGTCGCCGGGCAGTACCTGCGCGCCCGCCATGTCCACCGGCCGGTCGAAATCGACCGGCACGAGATCGCGACCGCTGTGCGACGGGTGAATGGCCGAGCAGAAAACACTGAGACCGAGATCGGCGATGTAGGGCGAGTCGCGAACGGCCCCGTGGACGATCGCGGCGCCCGCCCCGCGCGCCTTGATTCGGGCTGAGAGGATGTCGCCGATGATGCCGGAAGTGGGCACGCCGAGGGCGTCGATGCAGAGGATGTCGCCGGGTTCGAGCGATTCGATGGCCACGATTTCCGGCGACCGGCGGCGGCGCTCCGGATCCGCCGGTCCTGCCGGATTCGGCCCCCGGGTCCAGAGGTAGCGGCAGGTGCGGGCGCGTCCGACGATCCTGGTACCGAGCCCGAGAGGGCGGATCGGCAGCAAGCCGAGCATGTAGGCGTTGCGCCAGCCTTCCGCGATCAGCAGTTGGCAGGCGGACGCGGTGCTGACCTGGGCGAGATCGTCGCGGATCGCCAGGAAGCGCTGTTGGTCGTCGTCGGTCCAGGTGAGTCCCGTCATCGGTCGTGGTTCCCCGGTGTCAATCTGGTGCAGACACCGGGAGGATCGGGGAGGCCGAGCGGACTGTCAACGGAAAATGGTGTGCTTCGCACAGGGATGTCTCGACAAGCTCGACATGACGAGCGCACGACAGTGACCCCGGAGGATGATTCCTCCGGGGTCACTGCGTGCGGGGCGATGGGGTTAGTTGACGACGATCGTCCCCGTCATGCCCGGGTGGAACGCGCACTTGTAGGTGTAGGTTCCCGGGGTATCGAAGGTGATGCTGGCGCTTTCACCCGCGCTGATCGAGCCAGTGTCGAACGATCCGTCATCGGCGGTCGCGGTATGCGGCACGGTGTCGTTGTTCGTCCAGGTCACCGTATCGCCGGCCGAGATCGAGAGCGTCGGTACCGAGAAGGCGAATCCCTCGATCAGGATACCGGTGCCAGTCGAGTTGGAAACCTCCGGCGATGCGACGGGCGAGCTTTCGGCCGGTTCCTCGGGTGCGACCGGGGCTTCCGCTTCAGCCGCCGGGCTGCCCTCGGCTGCCGGTGGCGCATACAGGGTTTCCGGGATTGGGGCGCAGGAAGCGCTGGCTTCCGCAACCGGGGTCGCAGCGTCGCCACCGATGCGGGCGATCACGCCGCTGCCGTCATTCGCGCCGATTGCCGGCATGGAGACGTAGAACGCGCCGTCCGGTCCGAGTTCCATCGCGATCGGCAACATCAGCCCCTCGGCGACCACCTCATTGGTGTCCGGGCCGGTCTGCATCACGATCCTGCCGCTGCCTGGCTGCAGGAATGGAGGCTCCTGAAGGTTGCCGGTCGACATTTCGAGTGCGTACAGGGTGCCATCGGCGCCAACCGCGACATCGGTGACGACCGTGAGGCCGGTCCAGACATCGGTAGCGGTGCCATCAGCCGCGACATGGATGACCTTCGCCGCGCCATCCGGGAACGGAACGGCCGTCAGGGTGCCGACGTACACGCCGCCTTCGGGATCGGCGACCATGCGGGTCGGAACCGGGTGATCGGCAGAGAGATCGGCGACGCGGGTCACGGTGCCGTCCGGCGTCACGCTCAGGATCTGCCCACTGTTGGGATCGGAGACCCAAAGCACATTGTTGACGTTGTCGGCCACGATGGAGTAGCCGGCGGCGTCGGGATCGGCATCCGGCGGAACGGCCGCGACCGGATTGGCGCGAACCCAGGCCGAGAGGTCGGCGATCAGGGCAAAGGTGCCATCCCCGAAGATCTGGTAGACACCGGCCGGATCGGTATTGCCGTGGACCGGGCCGCCGCCATCGACCGCGGCGTAAATCTGGTCACCGAGGATCGCGACATCCTCCGCGCCGAGCACTTCGCCGCCGGCGGTCATGGTGGAGGGGAGACCGGTCGCTACCGCAACCGGGCAGCCATCCGCCCCGATCGAGGCCACCGCCGCGGTGGGTCCGCCACCGAACGGGCCGAGGATGGCAGACGTGGGGGCTTCTTCGGTGGCGGCGTTCGGGCCACCGCCTCCAGCCAGGGCGACGAAGATCGTGCCGTCCGCCCCCCAGACGAACCCACGCGGATTCGTGAGCCCACTGGCGACGATGGTTGGTCCCGACCCCGTGTCCTGGGAAGCCAGGGTCGCGGGAACGAGACCGAACAGCACCAGGACGACGACGACGAGGGAGCGAGTGACGCGGGTGATGGGCATGGTTGGCTCCTGTGGTGAAGGTAAACGCAACATGCAAGGACCCTGGACCCAAAGCCCCCGGTGCGTCCGGGAGCAACACTATCGTACGCCCGC
>CAZSUN010000227.1:0-3826 GCA_964610045.1 uncultured Sphaerobacteraceae bacterium | reverse complement strand
ACTCCACCAGCCACTGCGCCTCGCGCTGCAGCAAGCGCACCCGCTCCGGCGACTCATACGAGCGCACCACAGGGGCCGGTCGGTTGGTTGGCCCCGTGGCATCTGGCGCGGCAAGGCGGCTCCAGCACGGAGTGGTGGCAATCGGGTCGCCGGAAGGTCTACCCGCCGCCCTCGCTCAAGCCGGGGAATCGGCAATATCGCCAAGGAGGCCAAGGGCCTCGTCGAGCGCGTCGTCGAGCGAGAGCGCCCGTCCCTCGGCCTGGGCCCTGACAAACGCGTCGTCGCCCAGATGTCTTCTCAACGCGAGGACCTGTTCCTCCCGTGCGGATACGTTGAACCATTCCACAATCGTCCCGGTCCGTTCCCGGAGCGCCGCTTGAGCACCGAACAACCGGGCAGCCTCCAAAACGTTGCCAGCGGCCAGGCCAATCTCACTCGCCGAGGCAAGATCGACCACCAGACTGCGCAGAGCGCCACTCTGGACTGATAGCAAAAGTGATTGCCGGCGCAAATCGGCCGCGCGACGCACGTCGCCACCATCGAGGACCAGGGTTGCCAGATTGCCGAGCATCATGGAATGGCCCAGGGTCGGCCCCGGACCGAGCAGCGAAATCGCTTCTTCCAGGTAGGCTGTGGCTCGCGGAGTGTCGCCATCGACCGTGGTCGCGAGCAAACTCAGGCCAATCAGGGGTTGCGTGGCCGTGATGGCGCCACCCGGATGGTCCCGGCACAACCCGAGCGCGGTCTCGAAATCGCCAGGCCTCCGGGCTGCGAATCCGCGCACGGTGAGCGCGAGAGCCCTGGCGAGCGGGTTGACATCCCCGGCCAGCGCGAGCGCCTCGTTCGCATCGGCTAGCGCCTCGTGTTCCATCCCCAAGGCGATTCGAGCCCAGCCGCGAACGACCAGGCAGCGGATGTGGAGGTCGACTGGCTTGGAGTGATCCATCGCCAGGAAACGATCGAGCCAATGGAGCGCATCTGCTATGTACCCACGATGGATCGCGAGGAGACCCACCCCCTGGGCAAGGGTAAGTCCGGCCTCGACCGTTCCGTGGACGGCGATCCACTCCAGGGCGCTTCGGAGATTCTCCATTTCCAACTCGACCTGGCCAACAAAGGCCGGGTCCTCGGCCAGGAGATCCGGGGCCTTGAGCCGCTCGTCGGCCAGCGCCGCGAAGTACGCCGCGTGAGCATCTCGCGCGGAGGACTCTTCCCCGCTGGCGACGAGTTCCTCGACGGCGAACTCCCGGATTGTCTCCAGCATGCGAAAACGTGTCCCGAGGTCCTGTTTGGGAGCGGGCTGGATGAGGCTCGCGTCAACGAGAAACTGGAGGGCATCGAACAGGCGCCAGGGTGGCGACTTCTCGCTTCCATCCCCTGTTTCCAGCTTCTGGACAATGGTCGACATTGCATCGGTATTGAAGCTTCCGGTAAACACCCCAAGCCGGCGGAACAGTGCTCGCTCGAACACAGGCAGCAAGTCGTAGGACCACGCGATCGCGTCGCGCAAGGTTCGCTGCCGGTCGGGCGCGTCCCGGAACCCGCCGGTGAGCGCAGGGAGACGGTGTTCCAACTGGCGCAGGAGCGATCCGGGATCGAGCATGCTGCTCCGTGCCGCCGCCAGATCGATCGCGAGGGGCAGGCCGTCCAGCCGGCAGCAAATGCCGGCGACCGCCTCCGCGTTCCCAGACCCGAGGACGAATTCCGGTCGCGCCGCGACCGCCCGCGTGACGAACAGCGCGACCGCCGGATTGGCAGCAAGGGTCGCGAGATCCATTTCGGGCACGTCAAGGCGCGGCAGTTGCAGCGGCGGCACTGGTACGACCCGTTCGGCACGGATACGCAACCGAACCCGGCTAGTGGCGAGCACCTGGAGATTGGGGCATGTGGCGAGGAGACCCGCCACTGCCGCGGCGGAATCGGCGACCTGCTCCAGGTTGTCTATCACGAGGAGCACACTGCGATCCGATATCGCCGAAGCCAACCTGATCGCCACTGGAGTGCCGGACATTTCCGGCGCGCCAAGGGTCTGGGCAATCGTGGGCAGGACCAGGGCGGATTCGCGCAGGTGCGCGAGCTCGACCCAGGCTACGGTGTCGAAGGCAAGGGTTGTGGCTTTCCTGGCTAGCGCCGTTGCTAGGCTGGTCTTGCCAACCCCTCCCGGACCGGTCAGCGTCACCCAGCGCACAGCGGGATCACCAAGGAGCCTGAACACCTCGCTGACCTCGCGATCCCTTCCCAGCAGTGGTGCTGGTGACGCCGGAAAGGGAGGTTCCAGCGATCCCACAGCATATGCGTCTCGTCCGGATCCAACAGGCCGGGAGGCCGCTGCTCGCAGGGCCGCCTCATCCGGAGCCGGCAACGCGAGTGCATCGAGGAGAAGCTGGAGCGTATCGCGGCGAGGATAGCGGATGAGATTTCGCTCCAGGTCGCTGATGCCGCGCACGCTGAGGCCAGCCTGCTCGGCAAGCGCTTCCTGGGTCAGCCCCGCCTCGACCCGGTAGCGGCGCAACAGGGCGCCAAAAGTTTGGCTGGCTGTCGTTCCTTGCGCCCTGATTGACATCGCCTGCGCCCTTCCGTCGATTTGCGTCGCCTCCATGCTACACCCGCCGCCACAGGAACGCGTTACGTGGGTGATTACGTGGCCTCGACGTGTGGCGACTGGCCCTCGCCAGGGCCAGAATCGAGTCACGCCAAGCGGTTTTGCGAACGCTCCGGCATGAGCCACCGGCACCGCCACTACCCGTGATCGCGCAGGCGGGACGATGTCGCGACCGTCCCGCCACCGGCCCATCGCATGTGTACAGCGACGAAGGAGGCCCCCGTGCCCACTCCGCAACGATCTCGTTTTCATTGAACGTAGGCTTGGCTCACTGCCGTAGCAGATCGATCCCAGATGTGCACACGTTGACCTCGCTGTCCGTTGCTTTCCCCAGGATTCCGAAGGAGTCCACAATGTGCATTCACTCTCGCAGGCACACCGCCGCACCGCTCAACGCCTCACGGCGTGCCCATCACTGGTCGTTTCCCGTTCGCCTCCCGGCTCTTTGGACACTGGTCCTGCTGCTCGGGCTCTGTGCGCCGATCACGGCGAGCGCCGAGGTGCTCGTGCCGAACGCCGACGACGGCGGATCCGGCTCGGCCCTGAGTGGGCCACACCAGACCGTCAGCCGCCTCTTCAATGAAGTGTTCACCCAACAGAAGGGCGAGGTCTGCGCCGAACTGATGATCGCCGGGGCACAACACGAAACGCCCGCCGGCCAGTTCGAAGGTCCGGACGGCTTCAACGCCTTCGCCGGCATCATCTGGACGGCGTTCCCAGACGCGGCGTTCACCATGGATGCGGTCAGCGAGGCCGACGGCACGATCGCAGTCCGCTGGTCGATGATGGGTACCCATCTCGGACCGCTCGATGGCCATGCCGCTTCCGGGAACCGGGTCACGCTCCAGGGGCTGGCCTACTTCAGCTTCGACAGCGACCGGATCGCCGCCACCTGGATCTCGTACGATCGCCTCGGGCTGGTTACGCAGGTCGAGACACCGCCGGCGCTTCCCCCGACCTGCACGAAGTGCGCCGAACTCCCGTAGTAGGGTACGCTCCCGATCGGGAGCGCTGGCCAACACGGTTCCGCCGAAGGCATCCGGCACGCATGGCGGATGCCTTCGGCGCTACGGGAGTCCCTAGGACAGCGATCGCGTGATGTCTTCCGACCATCACACGCTTCCCCAGGTCACCTGGTACCAATGATCCAGCCGCTTATAGCGCGGTTTCGTCGAACAGCCACTGCGCCTCGCGCTGCAGCAAGCGCACCCGCTCCGGCGACTC
>CAZSUN010000226.1:2392-3858 GCA_964610045.1 uncultured Sphaerobacteraceae bacterium | reverse complement strand
CTTCGGCGTGCAGCCCCGGTGGAACCTCAGGGAGCCGCCAGGTCATCTCTGGGAGGTTCTGCCGCGGGCGTGAGCGCCTGGCCGCAATGCGCGCAGAACGCTCCCATCGGGGTAATACGGTGGCAGGCTGGACACACGATGCGATGCTGCTCGTCTCCGAGGGCCAGGCGATCGATCTCGATGGCATTGTCCAGCGCGAACCGATAGGCTGGGAACGCGACACAGAACAGGATTCCGGTGACGATCGCTTCGATCCACGGACCGGACGCCTGGAGCGTGGCCGGTATGATGTGCAGCAGGAAGAGTCCGAGCCCACCCAGCATCGCGGGCACGCCCGCTACCGAGGCGCTCCGGTTTGTGGCATACAACCACACCCCGAATCCCAGCAACGCACCGCAAAGGGTGAATGTTGCCGGGCGCAGGATCGCGATGCCGATAACCCGCAACGTCCAGTCCTGCACGTTGGTGACTGGTCCCGGATCGCCAACCATCGGCCACCAGTAGATGATGGATGCGCCGATCGCATACCCGGCGGCGGCGGCGCCCGCGATCATGATCGAGTCCATCGCTTCGTTACGGAATTGCGGGAAGCGACGCAATGCCACGGCCACGCCCCCGATGGCGGCAGTGCCAACCGCCCCGAGGACGACCCCCGAGAAGAGCCAGACGACAGCGGGCGGATTACCGGCGGCATCACCAAACGGGCCGCTGAACCCGCCCGCCCCGAAGTTGAGTTTGCCGGTGTCGAACCATTGCTCACCCTGGATCCAGGATGCAATTCCCGCCAGCAGCATCCCTGCCAGCGCACCGGCGGCGATGACCCCGGAGATGATCAGGTTCGATTCCTTCTCGAATACATCGATCTGAGTGAGCGTGATCACGACCAACAGGGGGGCGACCATGGACAGCACGATCAGCGCCAGACCTCCGCTGCCTACCAGGAGCGAGAGCAGGATGACACCAGCGGCGATGGCCAGCACCGCGCGGTGGATGGGAGTCAGGTAGAGCGACAACCGAGGGTTGAAATAATCGCGGATGGCCCGGGAACCGCGAGCAAGGAAGGATGAGGACGTGCCGGAAGGAGCTGCGTCCGGTTCGGGGGGCTGGGTGGCCCCGTTTGAACTGGCTGGCCGGAATCGCGAAACAAGCCCGGAAAGAAATCCACCGGCGGCGGCAGGCGCTCCGGCGGCAACTTCGTCTGGCGCGCTTCCAGTTTCCTGCGAGTCGGTGGCGCCCGACGGTGCTGGTTCCCCTGGTGTCGAGACGGGCTCGTTGATGATGGGTGGCGTCAGGACCGTGGGATCAATGGCCTCCGCATTCGAAGGTGCGGCATCAACGGGTTCCCCGCTCCAGCCCTCAAATGTTGACGGTTCGGGAATGGGGGGCGGATCCGCGCGTTCCAGCACGTCTTCAGCCTGGGACGATTCGCCGGGTACGTATGACGCGAGGTGGTCGACTGCGGGGCC
>CAZSUN010000226.1:0-2292 GCA_964610045.1 uncultured Sphaerobacteraceae bacterium | reverse complement strand
CTCCGGCGAATCCTCGCGATCGTCGATATCGATGGGTGGCGTCGCGTCCGGAGCCTCCGGGGTGGTGGATGCGGCGTTGGCCGGTAGGGACTCGCTGATCTCCTGCGTTGGCGGGAGGGTTTCGGCGAGGCTGCCGTTGTCGGAGTGGTCGATCGGCTCATCCGTCCGGTCTGTCATCGCGGCCCTCTCTCTATCGACACCCCAGGCGCAGTACTGGATATCCCCAAAGTATAGACGCGCTGATTCCAGCCGTTCGATGGGTTTCGCCAGCGCGAAAGCGGCAACGTTGGCGGCAGTCCGGTACGATTGGCAACCAGATGTGCGACCTGTGCGTCGCCTGCCGACGATCGTCCAGGACGTTCAATGACTCAACCCAGGAATCCGTCACCCAATCCGATCGTGTCTCGCACGATTTCGCGGCGCCAGGCGGTCGTTGGCGCGGTAGGCCTGGCAGCAGCGATCCGGGCAGGCTCGCTGCTCGCCCAATCCGCCACGCCGTCCGCTTCGCCGGTGGCAACCCCGGATGCGACCCCTGAGCCGGTGTACCCACTGAAGGTGGTCGAGAATCAGCGGCCAATCTGGAGCGGCATACCTCAGGCAGGGGGCGATGTTCGGCTGCTGACGCGCACCCAGGCACTCGACGACTTCTCACCAACGGCATTCCGTCAGGACTTCCAGGTCACGGTGAGTTATCTCGATCCGCTCGTCTGGCTCGACGAGGTGGAACTGACCCCTCAACCGTGGCTGGCGTCGTCCTGGACCTGGAGCGACGATGGTCTCGACCTGGAGTTCGTGCTTCGCCCGGATGTCCTGTGGCATGACGGTACCCTGCTCACCGCCAGTGACGTCCAGTTCTCGATGCAGTGCTACCGGGACGACTACGACAGCGCCGTCAGCTGGATGTTTGCCGTGGTGTCGGAGATCAAGGCGGTCGACGCAACCCACCTTCAAGTAGCGTTCAGCGAACCGGACGGGGCATTCCTCTACAATGCCGCCAATTTGCCTGTTTTCAGCATGGCCCAGTATCGTGCGTATTGGGAATCGCGGCCGGTGGGGGAGCGAACGCTGAGCCAGTTCGACTGGAAAGCCAGCCCACCGATTGGAACCGGGCCGTGGATCGTCCAGGTTGGGTCGTCCACCGAGATGACGCTTGTCCGGAACGATCGCCACTTCACCGCGCCGCCGCTGGCGGATCGGTTGGTCCTCGCCTTTGAACCCGACACGTCCAGACAGGTCGAAGCGTGGACGAACGATGAGGTGGACCTCGCCTGGCCTGTACCGGGAAATGCTGTTGAAAGCCTGCTCCAAGAGGACGGTTTCCTGGTGGCGGCCGACGCGATGGTCTCGTACTTCGCTGCCTACAACTTCGGGAATCCGTCCCGGATCGATCCTGGCTGGATGGCCTCTCCCGGCCTCCGGGAGGCGCTCACGCTGGCGATCGACCGGGAAGGCTACGCGCAGGACGTATTCGGGGGCTACGTCGATGTCGAGCGCGCGGGGTTCATGACGCAACCCTGGGCAATCGATCCGTCGGTGACGAACCCTGCCCGGGATGTGGCCGCCGCCAACCAGATGCTCGATGAAGCAGGGTGGGCCGACTGGGATGGAGACGGCATTCGCGATAGCCCGAGCGGGGATCGCGGCGCATTTGTCTGCATCGTCCGGTCGGACGCCGATCCGGCCTTGCTGGCGACACTCGACCGGCTCAACGCGGATTTCGACCAGCTCGGGTTCTCGTTGGAGGTGCAGCGGTTGGAGCCAGTGGACTTTACCCTGCGCTGGACGGAAGGGTTCGACTACGACCTGATCGCGTGGTCGCTCACCCAGTACGGCGCGTTCGTCGAGTTCGACCTGGTTGGCTCGGCGTGGAGCATCCGACGGAACACCGCCGGCTGGAACCCTGGCGGCTACTGGAATCCGGAGGTCGACGAGGCGATAGCGGCGTACCTCGGCTCCTGGAAGCAGGACGACATGGTCGACGCGCTGCACACCATCCAGCGTGTTACCAATGAAGACCCGTTCGCCCTCTGGCTTGGATTCCCGCAACAGCCGGTGCTGGTGCGGCCGGATGTCTCCGGATACCAGCCCAACAAGATGTGGCAATCGTGGAATACCTGGTTGCTGTGGCGGCAACCGGCCGGAGCCGCGATCGCCACCCCAACCCCAACTCCCCCGCCAACTCCAACACCCACGCCGTCGCCAACACCGGCCAGCACTCCGGTTGCCTCGCCAGTGGCGTCACCAGCAGCATCGCCAGCCGGCACGCCACGATCCTGATGCCGTGGACCAAAG
>CAZSUN010000225.1:0-3871 GCA_964610045.1 uncultured Sphaerobacteraceae bacterium | reverse complement strand
CGCACGCCCAGCTTGCCCTTCAGGTAGATGCCCGGCTCGTCGCTGAAGGCCATGCCCGCCTGGAGCGGAAGCTCGTTGCCCTCGACCAGGTACGGCTCCTCGTGCACTTCCAGGCCCAGGCCATGGCCGACCCGGTGCAGGAACGCCTCGCCATAGCCAGCGTCCGTGATCACCTTCCGCGCCGCGCGGTCCAGTTGCTGCAACGGAACCCCCGGCTTGACCGCCGCGAACATCGCCTCGTTCGCCTCCAGCACCACCTGGTACACCCGCTTGAACTCATCGGAAGGAGGCCCGACGTGAACGGTTCGCGTCACGTCCGACTGGTACCCATTGAGTGCGCCTCCCCAGTCGAAGATCACCGAATCGCCTTCCTGGATTACCCTATCCCCGGTGTGATGATGGGGGGACGCCGCGTTCGGGCCGCTGGCGCAGATGCCCCACATGCTCGAAACGCCCCGCTTTTCGAGCAGTTCCCGCAGGCGCTGCATCGCCTGCTTCTCCGAGAGACCGCTGATCGCGGGGCCTTCGATGAATTCCTCCCAGGACTCGTCAGTGAGACGGCTGACCTCGGCCATCGCCTCGACCTCGGCCTGGTCCTTGATCATCCGCAACCCGCGAATGATCGGCGTCCCTTCGACCCAACTCGCCGCCCCGAGATTCGACTGCAACCGCAGCAGGAACGCCGACCAGAGCTTGTTGCCCACGGACACCGTCTTGCCGGTCACATCGCCGATCTGCTCCGCGGCCAGCGCCGCCGGATCCTCGTGGTCCTCCCAGGTGTGAAGCGACACCAGCCGCTCGGCGTCGCCCACCAGCGGCGCTTCCAGCGTCGGAACCACCAGCTTCGGCTGGCCCTCGGCCGGCACGATGAGCAGGTTCAGCCGCTCGCTATCGTGCGCGTCGAACCCGGTCAGGTAAAACAGGTCGGCCGACGGCCCGAACACGGCCACGTCGATGCCTCGACCCCGCATCTCCGCCTGCAACTTCGCAATTCGCTCCGCATGGAAATCTGGAGTACCACAATCACTCATCCGGAATGCCTCCCTGAACCACCAACCGATCGCGCCTCGATACCATCACAACCTTATCGCACAGCTTCCCGTCCCACCATCGACCGCGCAAACATTCCCCTGCCCCTGGCGTCACCACGAGCGCTGCGCGGCAGCGGTGAGGGGCTTCCCCTGCGGGCGACGCTCCAAACCCAAGCGCCCCCCTCGCTCATTTTGGTCCACACACCGCTCCGCACCCGGGGATGGCCGCCGCGGCATCCATCCGCGAACATCACGCCCGCAAACCCAGGCCAGTGCTCACGACACCGTGCACCAGTACGGAAGCCCCAGCCGGCGCCTCAATGGCCATCCCATGCGTTGACAGCCGGCGTGTGGGCTTCCCTCCAGCCCGCACCCCAAAGTCCACCATCCAGCACTGCTCCTCAACCCCTGAACAACGAGCCCCGCGCATGCTACGCTCATCATCACACCGCAACGACGCGGCCGCCTCCCGGTTCACACCCGGCCGTGCCCGACGCGATCGCTCCCGTCACCCACACAAACCAGCCCGCGAAAACCCGGCGCTCCGCTCCCGCCCGGCGCGACTGGTCGTCACGAATGCATCGTTTCAGGGGAAACCGTCGCCATGTCACTCCCAAGCCAGCCCGATCGCATCGCCATCGACCTCGACGGCGTCCTCACCGAGCATCCCGCTCCCCTCGCCGCCGCCGCCAACCAGCGATTCAGGCTCGACCTCCCTGAACGCGCCTTCATCGACTCCGCCGGGCTCAACGTCCCCCTCTCCGTTCGCGAATGGGTCTACGGCGAAGACGGTCCCGCCGCCCGCCTCCAACCCTCTCCCCACGCGCTGGACTTCGTCAACGCGGTGATTGGCCTCTTCGGATCCGACAACGTCATGATTCTCACCGCCCGGCCCGAATCCACCGCCCGGATGACTATCGACTGGCTCGACCGCCACGGCTTCCCCAGGATCAACGCCGTCTTCGCCGACGACAAGCTCACCTCCGCCCGCGAGCACAACTGCCGCTTCGCCGTGGAAGACAGCGAACGTCACGCCCTCAACTACGCCGCCGGTGGCATCATCTGCTTCCTGATCGAGGACGAACGCCATCCGCACCGCGCCGATGAAGAGGAGATCATCCACGTCCGCGATCTCCCGGAAGTCGTCAGCCGCCTCAAGCTGCTCACCATCACGCCGGACCGCCGGGAGGCCATCGCCGCCACCCTCCCGCCGGTCGATGATATCGACGTCTTCAGCACCCCCACCATCGTCGTCGCCGACGCCATTCACCCTGTCGCCCGCGCCGAACTCTCCGCCCACGCCACCCTGATCGACGTCGACGGCACTGACCTGGACGCGCTGCTCGCCGTCGTGCCCCAGGCCGACGCCCTCGTCGTTCGCAGCGAAACCCAGGTCACGGCCCAGGTCCTCGCCCACGCCACTCGCCTCCGGGTCGTCGCCCGGGCCGGTGTCGGCGTCGACAATATCGACCTCGAGGCCGCCACCCGGGCCGGGGTCGTCGTCCTGAACGCGCCCGGCGCCAACGCCACCTCGGCCGGCGAGCACACCGTCGCCGTCCTGCTCGCGCTCACCCGGCAAATCCCGCACGCCAACGAATCCACCCATGCCGGCCGTTGGGAACGCAAGAAGATCAAGCCAATCGACCTCCGGGGCCGCACCGCCGGTATCGTCGGTCTGGGCCGGGTAGGCTCGATCGTCGCCCGCCGTCTCCGCGCCTTCGAGATGAACGTCATCGCCTACGATCCCTACGTCCCCGCCGGTCGCTACCACGAACTCGGCATCGAGCAGGCGTCGCTGGACGAGGTCTTCTCCAACGCGGATGTCCTCAGCTTCCATGTGCCATCCACCACCGAAACCCGTAGCATGCTGAACACCGCCACCATCCAGCAGCTCAAGCCGGGCGGAATCGTGCTCAACATGGCCCGAGGCGATGTGGTCGACCAGGAAGCCCTCGCCGCCGCCCTCGCGTCGGGCCACGTGGCCGCCGCCGGGGTCGATGTCTTCGCCCACGAGCCCTGCGTCGACAGCCCCCTCTTCGGTCTTCCGAACGTCATCGTCACGCCGCATACAGCGGGCTCCAGCTACGAAGCGCTCGAGGCCGTCGGTCGCGTCATCAGCAACTCCACGCTCGCCGCCCTTCGCGGCGAGGCCGTGCCGAACGCGGTCAACCTGCCCCAGGCCACGCTCGACGCCCCGGCCCTCCGTCGCCTCACCACCGTGGCGGGCGCGGCCGGCCACCTGCTCTCGGTGCTCGTCCCGGAAGTTCCGCATCGGGTCAAGCTCGACGTCCATGGCCAGGTCGCGCCGGATGTCGCCGGGCACGTCCTCAGCGCCGCGCTGAGTTCATCCTTCCGACAGTGGCTCGGACGCCGCGTCACCCCGGTGAACGCCCGTGTTGTCGCACTCGACATCGGCGTCCAGGTCGACAGTCCGAACATCGATGGCGCCGAAACCGCCATCCCCCAGTTCATCTTCGAAGTCAGCGGAACCTCGACGCACACCGTCACCGTCACCTGGGACCTCGTCCACGCCGGGATTGTCGCCGTCGACCGCTTCTCGCTGGAACGGCCGCTCGCCGGTGAAGTCCTCATCACCCACCATCACGACCAGCCCGGCGTCATCGGCACCCTCGGCACAATCCTCAGCCGCTACGGCGTGAACATCGCGGGCATGCAGGTCAGCCGCCATGCCCCACGCCGCGAGGCGATGATGGTCACCAACGTCGACGAGCCCATTCCCACCGCCGCCCTCGAGGAGATTCGCGCCGCCAGCGCGATCGAAGATGCCTTCGTCGTCACCCTGCCGCCGTTCGACGGCGATCCCGATCCGGTCGTCATCT
>CAZSUN010000224.1:0-3884 GCA_964610045.1 uncultured Sphaerobacteraceae bacterium | reverse complement strand
TCCTTCAGCGTGATCGACACCGGGCAGTGGTCCGAACCCATCACATCGGCATGGATCGCGGCGCCAGCGAGGTGGGGCACGAGCGCGCCGCTGACGAGGAAATAGTCAATCCGCCAGCCGACGTTTCGCGCACGTGCCCCGCCCATCTGGTTCCACCAGGAGTAGGCTCCGGTGGCGTCCGGGTGGAAATGGCGAAAGGTATCGACGAAGCCGTTGTCGAGGAAATCCTGGAAGCGCTCGCGCTCCTCGTCGGTGAACCCGTGCTCGCCCCGGTTGCGCTTCGGGTTGGCGAGGTCGATCTCCTGGTGGGCGACGTTGAGGTCGCCGCAGAAGACCACCGGTTTCGGTGACCCGCTGCCGTGCTGTCCGGCTTCGAGTTGCTTGAGGTAGGCCAGGAAGGCCGGGTCCCAGGCGTTGTAGCGCAACCCGAGCCGGGAGAGATCGCCCTTGCTGTTCGGCGTGTAGACGCTGACGACCCAGAAGCGGTCGAACTCGGCGGCGGTCACGCGTCCCTCCCGGTTGGCGTCACCGTAGCCGTCGCTTGCCAGGGAAAACGCCTCGACGAGAGCATCGGGAATCCCGCGAACCACGTTCAGCGGCTCGGTGCGGCTGAAGATCGCCGTCCCGCTGTACCCCGCCTTGTCCGCCGAGTGCCAGAATTCGAGATAGTCCGGCAGGTCCGGCTTCGCCTGGCCCTCCTTCGCCTTGGTCTCCTGCAGGCAGAGGATATCCGGCTGATGCGCTGCCACGAAGGTCTGGAAGTCACCCTTCCGGATAACCGCCCGGATCCCGTTCACATTCCACGAAAAGATCTTCACCAATGCATCCCTCTTCAGGGCGACGATCGTCGCCCAAAGCTCGCGCCAAACATCGTGCCAATTGTAGGGCTATCCAGCCGAGCCCCAAGGCGAGGCGTGCAATCGCCGGTGAGTTCGGTGGGAGACATACGTATCGAGCGCGAGCATCGGCGCCATCGTCCTCTTCCGCCGATCCAGCAGTTCGGGCATCCTGTACGCAGATATCGATCCCACAGCCACTTCGGGAAAGGCCAGCCGATGAGCACCCTCGATCTCGCCCGACTTCGCCCTGACCGCCGGACTGGCCGCGTCTCCTCCTGGGACACGACCGGACGCAACGACGATGCCTGGCGCATCGCACCCGGCGAGCGACGCCTCCTCGCCGACATCGACGGCCCCGGCTGCATCACCCACATTTGGATGACCCAGCGCGAGCACTACCGCGAGTGCCTGCTTCTCGTTACCTGGGACGATGCCACCGCCCCCAGCATCGCCGTCCCCCTCGGCGACTTCTTCTGTCTCGGGCATGGCGAGGTGGCATCGTTCCAGTCAGCTCTCTTCACGGCCTCCACCAACCACGACCCGAAGTTCGGCCGCGGTTGCGCCCTGAATTGCTACCTGCAGATGCCCTTCGCGAAACGGGCCCGCATCGAGCTGCTCAACGATTCGGACGAGGAACACCGGCAGTACTTCTACATCGATTACGAGCGGTGGGAGAGCTTCCCGGACGACCTCGGCTACGCTCACGCCGAGTTCCGCCGCGCCAACCCCTTTCCCGGTTGGGCGCCTGACTTCCCCATCTACAGCGCGGCGATCGAGGTCGCCAACCTCGGCGACCAGGCGTTCCACAACAACTACGTGATCCTGGAAACCGAAGGCGAAGGCCACTACATCGGCTGCAATCTCTCGATCACCAACCTCAAGGGCGAGTGGTGGGGCGAGGGCGACGACATGATCTGGATCGATGGCAACAAGTGGCCGCCCGACCTCCACGGCACCGGCAGCGAGGATTACCTCGGCCAGGCCTGGGAGACCCAGGAGGTGGCCTTCCAGCGCAACGGCGTTGTCCATGAGGATGCAGTTACCGGCGGCTACCAGACCTGCTACGTCTTCCACCTGGAGAACGCGATTCGCTTCACCAGGTCGCTCAAGGTCACCATCGAGCACGGCCACGCCAACCATCTCGGCAACGAGATGGCCAGCGTTGCCTATTGGTACGCCCGCACTCCCACCGCTGCGGCCACACCACCGCCAGTGGGGCAGCGTCTGGCCATCCCGCGGGACGAAACCGGCGCCTGGCTCCTCGACGCCGTCGAGCCGATGCCCTCGACGCCCGTTACCCTGACCGACGAAATGACCGCCCTCCGCCGGGTGAGAAAATAGGAAAGAGAAAACAGAACAGAGGAATGGGTAAGGGAGGATCAGCGAGCCCTGCGAGCGTGTGTCCTTCCGGTCTGTCCGCTGGTGGCACCGGCACGGCAGTCGCCCCTGATCTCGTCATGTCGCCCCGCTCCAACCCGCCACCACCGGACCATCATGTAGAGCGGAGCCGGTGACGAGGCTGGCGCCTCGTCACCGGCGAAATCGACACATCCCTGTGGAATGGGCGACCTTCCGAGCCGCCAGGCGAGGTAATGGTCGCCCGCACCGATGATCCGCGCGAAGCGCTCCCCGTCCTACCCACTACCTGACCTTCCCCGCCAAATCCGCGTAAATGAGGGACATCTCGTCCAGCGCCGTCTGCAAATCCTCGATGATCTCCGCCGCGATCACCTCCGGCGCCTCCAGGCTGGCGGCATCGTCCAGGCTCTCGTCGCGCAGCCAGAAGATGTCGAGGTTCGCCTTGTCCCGCGCCATTATCTGGTCGTAGGTGTACGCTCGCCAGCGACCGTCCGGGTTTGACTCCGACCACGTCGCTTTCCACCCTTGCCGGTTCTCTGGGTGGAAGCAGTCGACGAATTCGTCGAGATCGGCCCGTTGCAACGGCTTCGTCTTCAGCGTGAAGTGCTTGTTCGTCCGCAGGTCGTAGATCCAGAGCGTCTTGGTCCACGGCGTCGCCGCGCCGGGGCGTGCGTCGAAGAAGAGGACATTCGCCTTCACCCCCTGCGCGTAGAAGATCCCGGTCGGCAGCCGCAGCAGGGTGTGGACGTCGCAGGTCTGCAGCAGGTCGCGCCGGATCGTCTCGCCCGCGCCGCCCTCGAAGAGCACGTTGTCCGGCACGACCACCGCCGCCCGGCCGTACTCCTTGAGGATGCTCTTGACGTGCTGAACGAAGTTCAACTGCTTGTTCGAGGTCGTCGCGATGAAGTCGTCGCGGACGATCCGGAGTGCCTCCCGCTCTTGCTCGCCCTCGTCATTGACGAACAGCACGCTCGACTTCTTGCCGAACGGCGGGTTGGTCAGCACCACGTCGTACCGGTCGCTGCCGCGCGTCGCCAGGCTGTCGCCACGGGTAATGGGAAGATCGCCCTCCTCGCCCCGGAGCGGCCCGACCCCGTGCAGCAGCAGGTTCATCGCCGCCAGCCGGGCGACACCCGGCACCAGTTCGGTCCCGCGCAGGGCGTCGAGCCGCAGGTGCGTCTTCTGGTCGCGGTCCAGGTCGAACGTCTGCGTGATGAACCGGTGCGCCGAAAGCAGGAACCCCGCCGTCCCGACCGCGGGGTCACAGATCACCTCACCCGGCTGCGGCCGCATGCAGTCGACGATGGCATCGATCAGGGCGCGCGGCGTGAAGTACTGACCGGCCCCGCCCTTGATGTCCTGCGCGTTCCGCTCCAGCAGCCCCTCGTAGGCGTCGCCCTTGACGTCGGTGTCGAGCGAGAGCCAGCGCTCGCGGTCGATCAGGTCCTTCACCAGCCGGGTGAGCTTGGCGGGGTCCTCGATCTTGTTCTGCGCCTTCTGGTAGATAACGCCGAGCATCCCCGGCCGCGACCCAAGCTGCTCCAGGATGTGCCGGTACTGCGTTTCCAGGTCCGGCCCGTCCAGCCGCTGCAACGACCCCCAGTCGAGATCCTGCGGGATGAACGACGGCTCGTTCCAGGGTGGTTTCGTCCGCTCGTCGGCCATCTTCAGGAAGAGCAGGAACGT
>CAZSUN010000223.1:0-3918 GCA_964610045.1 uncultured Sphaerobacteraceae bacterium | reverse complement strand
CAGGCGCGCAGATGGGCCAAGTTGTCGTTCACCGACCAGGTTTCGCTGGAGTGCGGTGTGGACAGAAGGTTCGGCGCCACGTCGGCGCAGGCGCGTGCGATCCGTCGTGGCGTATCCGCCAATATCTCCGTGAATTCGGCGACCGCTTCCGGAGTTGCGTGCATGGGGCGATTCCTGTGGCGAATGTCATCAGTGTGTGCCGTGGCAGCCGTTGGGGTGCGATCCGATCACGATACTATGCGGCACTCTACCGTTGTCGCGGTCGTTGCGCGTCCTTGACGCTGAGTGGCCGCGTGCGTAGAATTGTCCCTTGTGGCCGCCAAAGGTGGCCGCGCGTACGGCTGTGGCTTCAGGCCGTTATGTTATGAAGCCGTCTCACATCAACCGAAACGGATCAGGAGGCACCGCAGCTGTGTCCCGGGATCGGGAGACCTGTCGTGGACGCGCGTTCACGACACGCAGAGCACGGATATTGCCATCTGGCCGGTGAGGAGCTTTTCGTGCCGACGATCAATCAGTTGGTTCGCAAGGGCCGAAAGAGCGTCAAGAAGAAGACCAAGTCCCCCGCGCTGCGGTTCACCAACAGTGCCGCTGGCCGCTACGCCGGCCGGTTGCGTGCTGGAACGTACGCTCCGCAGAAGCGTGGGGTCTGCACCCAGGTCAAGACAATGACGCCGAAGAAGCCCAACTCGGCACTGCGCAAGATTGCCCGCGTTCGCCTGACCAGTGGGGTCGAAGTGACGGCCTACATTCCAGGTGAAGGGCACAATCTGCAGGAGCACTCGATGGTGCTGATTCGCGGCGGCCGGGTGAAGGATCTCCCGGGCGTGCGGTATCACATCATTCGTGGCGCTCTTGATGCTCGCGGCGTTGAAAAGCGCAAGCAGGCGCGGTCCAAGTACGGAACCAAGGCACCGAAGTAGGGTGGGCGTTACGCCCACCCCGGTGTTCCCGCTTTGGCGGAACTGAGTGAGCTGGATACGGGAAGCGGCACGACGCCTTGGGCGGCGACCGCTTTTTCGTGTGTCTGCGACCTCGGGCCTTGCGAACGACACGGTGGCTACAGGTAGAGGATATGGTCGCGGCGCGGACGTCGCGGTGCGGCCACGAGTGAACGCCGGAACGGTCTGACGACCACACCGGCAGTGCTGGACATGACCGGCGATTCGAAGGGCGCGCGTGCGTCAATCCGGATCCGAGGCAATCCAGGCACGGAGGCAGGAACGGATGCCGAGACGAGCGAAGATCCAGCGGCGCGAGCCGATGCCCGACCCGCGCTATCACAGCGAGCTGGTGACCCGGTTCATCAACAAGATCATGCAGCGGGGCAAGAAGGGCCTGGCCGAGCGCATCATGTACGACGCGCTGCAGAGCATCCAGGACCGGACCGGCCAGGATCCGCTGGAGGTCTTCGAGCGGGCAGTCTCCAACGCAACGCCGATGCTCGAGGTCAAGCCTCGCCGTGTCGGTGGCGCCACCTATCAGGTCCCGGTCCAGATCGAGGGTCAGCGGCGGCAGTCGCTGGCGATTCGCTGGCTGCTGACCTCGGCCCGCAACCGGCCGGGCAAGACGATGTCCGACAAGCTCGCCAACGAGCTGCTCGATGCTTACAACGGCACCGGGGCCACGATCAAGCGGCGGGAAGACACCCACCGCATGGCCGAAGCCAACCGGGCGTTCTCCCACTTCCGCGTTTAGTGCATTCATCACCGGGGCAGCGTCGCCCCGGACCCGGGCCGGGAGCCAGAGTGCTCCCGGCAATCTGAGGAAGTCCAACATTCCATGTGTGCTGCAACCGCGACATCCCTCAACATGAAAGACCCGATGGTTGCCCTGCGCCATACCCGCAACATCGGCATCATTGCCCACATCGACGCGGGCAAGACCACCACGACCGAGCGCATCCTCTTCTACACCGGACGCGTCCGGAAGGTCGGTGAGGTGCACGAGGGCGCGGCGACGATGGACTGGATGGAGCAGGAGCGCGAGCGGGGGATCACGATTACCTCCGCTGCGACCACCGCCTTCTGGAGCCTCGGCGGCAAGGAAGAGAACCCGGCCTACCGCTTTAACGTGATCGACACGCCGGGCCACGTCGACTTCACCGTCGAGGTCGAGCGGTCGCTGCGTGTGCTCGACGGCGGGGTGGTGGTGTTCGACGGTGTAGCCGGCGTCGAGCCGCAGTCCGAAACCGTCTGGCGCCAGGCCGACAAGTACAACGTGCCGCGCATTTGCTTCGTCAACAAGCTCGACCGCACAGGCGCCTCATTCGACCGCACGGTTGAGATGATCGTCGATCGCCTCAAGGCCACCCCGGCGCCGGTCCAGGTGCCGATCGGGCTCGAGTCCGAGTTCAAGGGCGTGATCGACCTGTTCAACATGGTCGCCATCCTGTACTTCGATGACGAAGGCAAGGACATCCGCGAAACTGATATTCCGGCCGACTATGTCGAGCGCGCGCAGGCCGCTCGCAATCATCTCGTCGAACTCATCGCCGAAACCGACGAAGAGTTGATGATGAGCTACCTCGAAGGCGAGGAAATCGGTATCGATGATCTCAAGGCCGGGCTCCGCAAGGCTACCCTGGCTGGTCAGCTGGTGCCGGTGCTCACCGGGAGCGCCCTCAAGAACAAGGGTGTGCAGCCGCTGCTCGACGCCGTCATCGACTTCCTGCCGTCGCCGCTGGACATCCCCGCGGTTGAAGGCGTGAACCCGAAGACCGAGGAGGTGGTGACCCGGGAAGCCGATCCGTCGGCGCCGTTCTCGGGACTGGTCTTCAAGATCGCGACCGATCCGCACGTTGGCAAGCTCGCCTTCGTCCGGGTGTACTCCGGAACATTGCAGTCTGGCTCGCGTGTGCTGAACTCGTCCAAGGGCGACACCGAGCGCATTTCGCGCATGGTGCTGCTCCACGCGAACGACCGTGAGGAGATCAAGGAAACCGCGGCGGGTAACATCTGCGCGGTGATCGGGCTCAAGAATTCGTTCACCGGCGATACCCTCTGCGACTCGGACGCCCCGGTGGTACTCGAGTCGATCACCTTCCCGGAGCCGGTGATCTCGGTCTCGGTCGAGCCGAAAACCAAGGCCGACCAGGACAAGATGGGCAACGCGCTCGCCAAGCTCGCCGAAGAGGATCCGACCTTCCGCGTGCGCACGAGCGAGGATTCCGGGCAGACCATCATCGACGGCATGGGCGAGCTGCACCTGGCGATCATCGTCGATCGCATGATGCGCGAGTTCCGGGTCGAGGCGAATGTCGGGCGACCGCAGGTTGCCTACCGCGAGACGATCACGATCCCGGTGCGGGTCGAGGGCCGTCACGTCCGGCAGTCGGGCGGCAAGGGTCAGTACGGCCACGTCGTGGTGGAGTTCGCGCCGCAGGAACGCGGAGCGGGCTACGAGTTCGTCGATGCCACCGTGGGCGGATCGGTGCCGAAGGAGTACATCCCCTCGGCGAATGCCGGTATCCGCGAGTCGCTGGCCACCGGCGGACCGGCCGGGTTCCCGATTGTGGACATCAAGGCCACGCTCGTCGATGGCTCGTTCCACGATGTCGACTCGTCGGAAATGGCGTTCAAGATCGCCGGTTCCCTCGCGCTCAAGAACGCGATCCAGAAGGGCCGGCCGGCCATCCTCGAACCGATCATGTCGGTCGAAGTGACCACCCCGGAAGAGTTCATGGGCGACGTCATCGGCGACATCAACTCTCGCCGCGGCCAGATCCACGGGATGGAAGAGCGGGCGGGCGCCCAGGTTGTCCGGGCAAACGTTCCGTTGGCAAGCATGTTCGGATACGTCACCGACCTCCGGTCGATGACACAGGGCCGGGCGGTCTCCTCGATGGAGTTCGACCACTACGCGCCGTTGCCGGAGGCGCTGGCCCAGGAATTCCTGGCAAAGGCACAGCGCTCGTAG
>CAZSUN010000222.1:0-3953 GCA_964610045.1 uncultured Sphaerobacteraceae bacterium | reverse complement strand
GCGGGCGCGACCGCCAGTCCACCGGCGAGCGCTGTCGCGATGGCCCCGGCCGAGGCGCCGGTGACGAAGGCGCGGGTGACGAATTCGCGGCGATCGACGGTGCCGGAATTGAAATCGCGAAGGAGTTGCAACCAATCAGCCGTCGACATGCGATGCCTCCTGTGTTCGAGATAACCTGGGCTGCCAACCATTGGCAGTCCTGCTGCGCCCCTGCGCAGCCTGGACCCCTGTGTGGATTGTTGCCGAGGAACTATCCCCGCTGGTGGTGCACCCCCTTCATTGTCTCCGGGATTACCAGAGCGACTGCGCCTTGAGTCGCCGGGCGAGTTGGTTGGCGCCGACAATCATGATCAGTCCGATAACCGACTTGAACAGGCCGATTGCCGCCGCGTAGGAGAAGTCCGGCACCTGCGAGACCAGGCCAACCCGGTAGACGTAGGTGTCGAGAACCTCGGAAGTTTGCAGGTTGAGCGGGTTCTGCATCAGGAGCACCTTTTCGAAGCCGGTGCTGAGCAGGAACCCCATGTTGAGGATGAGGAGGATGACCGCGATCGGCATGATGCCGGGGATATCGATGTCGCGGATGCGCTGCAGCTTGCTCGCGCCATCGACAACGGCGGCTTCGTGCAGGGTGGGATCGATGCCAGCGAGGGCGGCGAGGAAGATGATGCAGTTGAAGCCGGCATTCTGCCAGACACCTGACCAGACATAGATCGACTTCCAGTACGAAACTTCTCCCATGAAGTTGATCGGCCCTATGCCGACCAGGCCGAGGAACTGGTTCACCAGACCCGTGACCGACAGCATTTGGAGGATGATGCCGACCATGACGACGGTCGAGATGAAGTGGGGCGCGTAGGTCACCATCTGGACGGTCTTCTTGAACCCTCCACGCATCACGTAGTTCAGGGCCAGGGCCAGGATGATCGGCGGGAAGAATCCGGCGAACAGCTGGTAGACGTTCAGGACCAGCGTGTTTTCCATGATCGGCCAGAAATTGTAGGAGTTGTAAAACCGTTCGAAGTTGGCCCAACCGACCCACGGGCTGCCGGTGATGCCTGCGACGACGTTGTACTTCCGGAACGCGATCTGGGCGCCCCACATGGGGATGTAGGCGAAGATCAGCAGCCAGAGCAGCGGGAGCGCCAGCATCACGTAGAGCTGGAAGCTGTTGCGGAACCGTTTCCAGTGCCGTACCCGGCGGGAAGGTTGGGTGAAGTCCTTCAGCGCCAGCACACCGGTGGGATAGGATTGTGCGCCGCCAACCACTGCCTGGGCGTCCGTGTTCGTCGGATTGAGGGACATCGTTACGTACTCCTGTTCGTCGGCGAGGGGTTTGGTCCCGCGATCAGCCCTTGACCGAGCCGATCAGCACACCCTTGACGAAATGCTTCTGGACGAACGGGTAGACGCACAGGATCGGCACCGTGGCGACCACGATCAGCGAGTACTTCAGCAACTCGCGCAGGTTCTGGCGGCGAACCATGTCCTGGATGTCGGTCATCATCGCGGCGTCGACGTTGTTCTGGATCAGGACTTCACGTAGCACCAGCTGGAACGGCCAGAGGTCCTGATTGGTGAGGTAGAGCAGCGCGGAGAAGAACTGGTTCCACTGTGCCACCGCGTAGAGCAGGGCGTTGACGGCGATGATCGGGCCGGAGAGCGGCAGCACGACATCCTTCAGGAAGCGCAGGTCGCTTGCCCCGTCGAGCTTGGCGGCTTCGAGCAGCTCATCGGGAATCGATGTCTGGAAGAAGGTGCGCGTGATGATCATGTTCCAGACCGAGAGCGCCGCCGGGATGATCAACGCCCAGCGAGTGTTCAGCATCCCGAGTTCCTTCACCACGAGGTAGGTCGGGATCAGGCCGCCGCTGAAGAGCATGGTGAACATGAAGAGGAAGAGGATGGCGTTGCCGCCGTAAAGATCCCGCCGCGAGAGCGGATAGGCGGCGAGGATGGTGAGGATGACGCTGACGAACGCGCCGGCAGCCGTGTAGAAGACCGAGTTGAAGAAACTGCGCACCAGCAATGGATGTTTGAAGATGGCGGTGTAGCCATCGAAGGTGATATCGACCGGCCAGAGCCAGACCTGCCCTGAGGTGACGGCGCGGGCGTCGCTGATCGAGGCGCTGACGACATAAATCAGCGGGTAGGCGACCACGATCAGGAAGAGCGTGAGGATCGTGTAGTTGAAGATGTTGAACGCACGGTCGCCGCCTGATTCCTTGACGCCGACAGGGGTACTGCTCATCGACAGGTCTCCGATCTACCAGGTGCCCGGCGCTTCGCCGTGCATGCTGCTGGCCTGGGGTAATCGTGTCCGCGCGTTGTTCTCGCGGTGAGGTGGCGGTGCGTGGACCCGCATCGCCGGTGGATGTTCGGGATGATGGCCAGGTTCGTTGTCCGAACCGGCGAAGAAGTCGTCAAGCACGGCATCGCGGGAATCGGCGATGTGGTCGGCAAGGAGACTGGCGGCGAGATCGACATTTCCGGCCTGGAGGGCGCGCAGGATGCGCTCGTGACCGTCGAGCGCATCAGAAATGCGCTGCGGGAACCCGGTGTCGCGAATCTGGAAGATGCTGACCTGGGCGCGAAGGGTGGCGAGGATGCGCAGCAGCCGGCCGTTGTCCGACGCGCTGATGACGAGGTTGTGGAACTGGAAGTCGTGTCGCAGGAAATCGAGGACTGGATTTGCCGGCAGGCGATTCCGCAATGACGCAACCTGGTCCAGTTGGCCGCGCAGGTCGGCGGCCGGGATCGAGGCGGCACCCTGCTGCAGCGCGAGGGTTTCGAGCACGGTCCGGATGTCATAGAACTCCTGGATATCGCGGGCCGAGAATTCGCGGACCCAGAACCCGCGGCGGGGATCCGCGCGGACGAGTTCTTCCTGGACAAGGCGGCGTAGCGCTTCCCGCACGGGTGTCCGGCTGACACCAAGTGAGGCGGCAATCTCGACATCGGAGAGATGCTCTCCCGGCTTGCGGGTTCCGGTGACGAGCTGCACCCAGATGTACTGATAGGCGTGGTCCCCGACCGTCGGGATCCGTGAGGGCCCGTCCGCCTGGAGCAGTCCGAAAATCTGGTCGGCAACGGCTCCGATCGCTTCGGGCGGCGGGTACTGCGCGGAACTCATGCCAGGGCACGCCTTTCGCGGCAAGGGACGGCGGCCAGGGACGGGGCGCCCGTCAGGGAACCCGACCTGTCGCGCCCCACGGGCGGCATCGGTCAGCGTCGACGCTGGTGTTGGCGGACTGGCAGCCTGCATCGGCTGCCTCGCTGTATTCTGTGTACAGTGTTCGCCATGATAATGAGGTCCGATCCTCTCGTCAAGGGCGCGCTGCGGGCGCAAGCCAGAAGAAGCGCGGTGGCCTCTGCTTGCTACGATGGGAGCCGCCGGCCAGCCGTGCCGGCGAGGAAGAATGCACTCAGGAGAAGCATGGTGAAGTACGAGGATATCGTCGATCAGCTGGACAACGATCCGGTTGCGCGGACGTTGATCGAAGCGCGCATCCCCGCCCGGCTTTCGTACTCCGCTCCGGATGGATCGCCCCGGGTGGTGCCGGTCAGCTATGTCTGGGACGGGGCGGCATTCGTCTTCGCCACCTGGCCGACTGCCGCCAAGGTCCGGGCCCTCGAACTCGATCCTCGGGTGGCGATGACGATCGACAGCAACGACTTCACGCCGTACATCCTGCTCGTGCGCGGCCGGGTGACGAGCATGGAGCGCGTCGACGGGATCCCGGACGTGTACGTGGAGGCATCCCGCCGGATCGTTGGCGAGGACAGGATGGAGGAATGGGAGACCAACGTCCGCCGCGACATTCCGGAGATGATCGTGATCACGATCACCCCCGACTGGATCAAGCTGATCGATTTCGTCACCCGGTTCCCTGGCCGCAAGAACCCATGATGGGGCGACTGATTGGCGCGTTCGAAACCGTTCGGGTGACGGC
>CAZSUN010000221.1:0-3957 GCA_964610045.1 uncultured Sphaerobacteraceae bacterium | reverse complement strand
TGGACCTCTTCGACGAGATCAGCGAGCGCACGCCGGTGATCGCCAACATGCGTCCAGCGGGACGCTACCAGATGGAGGAGCTGTTCTACGCGGGCGGGATTCCAGCCGTGCTGCGGCAACTCCTTCCGCTGCTGCATGGCGACGCGCCAACTGTGACCGGGCAGACGCTGGCGGAGAACGTGCGGGACGCGAAGATCGGCGACGAGGACGTAATCCGGCCGCTGTCGAACCCGCTCCAGCCCAACGGCGGCACCGCCGTGTTGCGCGGGAACCTGGCGCCAGACGGCGCGGTGATCAAGCATGCGGCCGCCACCCCTGAACTGTTGCGGCACACGGGCCGGGCGGTGGTGTTCCGCGACATGACCGACCTGCGGGCGCGGCTCGACGATCCCGGCCTCGATGTTACGCCCGAGGATGTGCTGGTGCTGCAAGGTGTAGGACCGATAGGCGGGCAGGGGATGCCGGAAGTTGGGAATTTCCCGATTCCAGCCAAGCTCCTCAAACAGGGCGTGCGGGACATGGTGCGCATCTCCGACGCGCGAATGAGCGGCACGGCCTACGGCACGATCGTCCTGCATGTCGCCCCGGAAAGCGCGATTGGCGGCCCGCTGGCGCTGGTGCGCGACGGCGACCTGATCGAACTCGACGCGCCCGAGCGGCGACTGCATCTGCATGTGGACGACGCGGAACTGGCGCGACGCCGGGAGGCATGGCAAGCGCCGGAACCGTCGTATCGACGCGGATATGGCCGCCTGTACCTCGACCACGTGCTTCAGGCCCCGGAAGGCTGCGACTTCGACTTCCTGCGCGGCGGCGACCCGGTTGTGGCGACGGAACAACCGAAGTTCTGATGCCGGTTTCCGGGGAGCGACGCCGCCTTGCTGGTAGCGGCGGAGTTTATCTCCGCCCGGCAGAGGTGTTCCTGGAAGAGCCTACTATCAGGGTTGCCACCTACACAACACACTGTCCGGGATCGTCGATTGTTGGCCCGCAGGCCCAACTTTCCTCGAAACGGGTGCAGCAGCCGAACAAGTCAACATCGTCTCGGATGCAGCATTGCGCTTCCGACTCGCAGTCTTCAGTAGGGACGCACCCGCTCAGGGCGACCGCCGCCGAAGGCGCGCTGACCGAAACGATCGCCGGTATGGCAGCCGCCGCGCCCGCTTTCCGCAGCAGGGACCGTCGCGTCTGGCGAACAGGCTTGAGTGCGGGGGCGAGGGGCGCTTCCAGTAGGTCCGCCTCATCCAGTTGAGCCAGGGCCAGGCGAACGGTCTCCAGGCTGACTGGCTGGTCCGTGGCGGCGCTGGCGCATGCGGCCAGGTCGCCGGCTTCGTGCGCGCCATCGCAGGCTTGCCAGGTCGCGGCGGAAACCGCGTTCAGGTAGTGGATGCGATGCAGTTTCTGGTCGTATACCAGCACCTCGTCCCCGTTGCGGCTGATGACAAGATCGTCGCTCCTGGCGACGGGACGCGGGTGGCGACGCGAACCAGGCACGGTCATTCACTCCTCCTCAATTGTGAGAACAGGCTTTCCCTTGCGTATAGCCATCATAGCAGTGCGCGCAACCCACACAATTTTCAGGCATGGGCGAGCCTGGTTGGATATCGACAGAAGCCCGTCATGCGGCGATGATCAGCGCGTTGTGGGCGGGCCCATCGTGCTCGCTGGGACCTGCGATTGAGATTGACGCGATTTCGATGAGGGACGAGACATGAGTGGCGGGACGGCGACGGAACAGGAATCGGTGACGCTGGAGGGCCTGGGCCTTCGGCCGGTGATCAACGCGGCGGCGACGTTGACCAAGCTCGGGGGATCGGTGATGCCGCCCGAGGTGGTTGAGGCGATGCGGGAGGGCTCGAAGACGTTCGTCGACTGGCCGGAACTGCAGCGGGCGGTGGGCCGGAAGGTGGCCGAGTTGACCCAGAACGAGGCGGCGTTCATCTCCTCAGGTGCGGCGGCCGGGATCACGGCGGCGGTGGCCGCCGTGCTGGCCGGAAACGACCCGGTCAAGATCGGGAACTTCCCGTCGCTGGAAGGCTTCGAGAAGTCCGAGCTGATCGTCCATCGGTCGCAGCGGAACGGCTACGACTACGCGGCGCGGATGACCGGCGCGAAGTTCGTCGAGATCGGCGATTCGCTGGATGAACTGGAAGCGGCGATCAACGAGCGGACCGGCGCGGTGCTGTGGTTCGCCGGGAGGTTGGCCGACACCTCTCCGGCGCTGGATCGGGTGATCGAGATCGCCCACGCGCGGGATGTCCCGGTGATCGTGGACGCCGCCGCCCAGATTCCGATGATGCACAATCTATGGCATTTCACCAAGGACCTCGGGGCCGATCTGGCGATCTTCAGCGGCGGCAAGGGGCTGCGCGGACCGCAGTCGAGCGGCCTGGTGCTGGGCCGGGCCGACCTGATCGAGGGCTGCATCGCCAACGGATCGCCGAACTCCACCATCGGACGGCCGATGAAGGTCGGCAAGGAAGAACTCTTCGGCATTCTTGCTGCCGTCCAATGGTCGCTGGGGCAGGACGAAGAGGCGACGCTGGCCCGCTACGAGCAGGTGACGCAGTCGTGGATTTCCGCGCTCAGCGAGCTGCCGGGCGTGTCGGCCGAGCGTGGGTTCCCCAGCGAGGCCGGGCAGCCGATGCCGCGCGTGATCGTGACGCTAAGCGGCGACGCGAAGCTGACGGCGACCGAACTGACGGACGCGTTGTGGGACCTCAACCCGCGGATCGCGGTCAACCAGTTGGACGACGCCTCGGTCGCGCTGAACCCGCAGACCATCGAGGGCGAGCAGGACGTGGTGGTCGCCGAGGCGATCAGGGACCTGCTGAGCGAGTAGGCTACTGGGTGGGCCGGGATTCGGCCCATTCGACGCACATGTTGAAAGGACTCTCACCGGATGACGCATCCAGATGACAAGCTGAAGGAACTCGGGATCACGATCGAGGACAAGAAGACCTTTCACCCCGCCGTGGCGCTGGGCGTGATCACCGGGAACCTGCTGTACCTCTCGGGCTCGACGCCAACCGATCCCAGCATCAAGAAGGGCCGGGTGGGCGACGCGCTGACGGTGGAAGAAGGCTACGCCGCCGCCCGCGATTGCACGATCAACCAGATCGCGGCCGCGAAGGCTGTTCTGGGTGATCTGGGCCGGATCAAGCGGGTGGTGAAGGTGCTTGGCATGGTGAACGCCGCGCCGAACTTCCCGGATACGCCGGCCGTGGTGCATGGCGCATCCGAGCTGTACTACGAGGTGTTCGGCGACAAGGGCATTCACGCGCGGTCGGCGGTGGGCCTGCAGGCCCTGCCGAGCGACGTGGCGGTTGAGATCGAGACGATCTTCGAGATCGAATAGGGCCTACCGGTCGCCGCGTCCGGGGCGGGGTTGCCACGGGGCGCGGCCGGGGAAGACCGGGAGGTTGAGCCGCTCGCGGCGATCCGGCTCCGCTCGCGCGGGGCTGGACGCCGGGATGGTGGTGGGCGGCGTCTTCTCGATGACGATGCCCTTGTAGGGTTTGAGGTCGGCCTTGATGCTGAGGACTTCACCGGTGAGGCGGTCTCGCTTGGCGTAGTGCCCGCTGGGCAGCTTGAACTGGGTTCGACCCCGGACGGCGCCGCGACGACCGCGGCCGTTTCGACTGTTCGTGGCCATGGGTTGGTGTTCTCCAATCGGCCTTCCCAGGCCGCATGCTTACTCTTGGTTCGTAGACATATTATATCAGACCGCGACCTATTCTTCAAGGCCGGGACGCCCCGGAATCGTGCGTACGAACGCATGATTCCGGGGTATTTTCGTCGCTCCCGGAAGGGAGGAGGGGGAGCGACTTGTGACGTGTTTCTTTCCAGGTTGGACCGGATGGGATAATGCTCTGGCATTGAACGTTTGTAGCGTGGGAGATGGGCTGTGGTTGGGTTCCTGGCAAGGCGGTTGGTGACGGTGTTCCTGCCGACGTT
>CAZSUN010000220.1:0-3957 GCA_964610045.1 uncultured Sphaerobacteraceae bacterium | reverse complement strand
ACATTGACAAAACCCCCTATCAGGACGAGGTCGAGCAGTGGCGAGCGGATGCCCAACGGGAGTGGACGGCCTGGGCTCGCGACACTGGTCTTTACCCGGTCTCCGTTGTCGAGGGTGTCGAGCCGCCGGAGGAGGCGATGGAGATCTTCGAGTATGCCCGGGCGGTGCTTGATGGCGAGGAAACGTACTCTCCTTCCTCGAGGACGATCTCCTACATGGAAGCACGCTACGATCCGGCGGATGCGGTGCTGCTGGCCGATGGGCGGATCATGATACCGACCCGTTACGTCTACTGGGCCGAGGATCCCTGGGGCCAGGAGTACGGGTTCAGTCTCGAACCCAACTCGCAAACCGCGGCGATCGTGCTCGAAGAGGTCGATGGGCAGTGGAAGATCGACGAGTCGCTGATCTGGATTTGCATCGGGCAATGTGAAGACCTGCCGGGCAGTGTGATGGCAACCCCAGTCGCCACTCCGCGCGGCTGATACCGGGTCCGAATGTTCCGTCCGTTTGGTGGGACCGACCCCGTGTCGGTCCTGAAGGAGACGGCGGCAAGGCGCGGGGATGGGATGGATGATGTGTGACGGCGGCTGGTTCCGGAGAGTATCCAGCCGTCGTTTCCGCGGGGGTGAAGGGTTATTCGACTTCGAAACTCTGGACCATCCCGAGCAGCAACGCCGGCATGCCGGTTTCCGGGTCGATCACCCAACTGGTGGCGGTATACGTGCCGGGCTCGAGATCGAGCTCGATCCAGGTGGAGAGGCCGGGCGAGGTCAGCGCGGCGTAGCCCACCCAGGTCATCTCGAACGACGGCGCGGCCGGTGTCGCCGATTCCATGGATGCGAACCAGTCCGCGAAGTCGTCCGATGTCAGCGCCCGGTCCGTGCGGAACAGCACCATCTGGCGGGGCTGCTCGCCGACGTTGCGCACCTCGAACAGCGTCGGGCCAGAGGGGATGGTGGCATCGAGACCGCCGAACTCGACATCGTTCATCTCCATCACGACATCCGGCTCGGGATCCATTTCGCCTGCGCTGCTGGCGCCGTATTCCGTCACCGTCAGCGGGTGCAACTCCATCGTTTCCTCGGTGCCGTCCTCATCCAGTTGCCATGAAGCGGCGATATGCCAGTCGCCCGGCTTCAGGTGGACGATGAATCGGACTTCCGTGTCCGCGAACGCGTAGGAGCCGCCGCCGAAGTTCCAGCCCGGCTCGACGACATCCATCGCCCCGGCCTGGAGCGCCTTCTCAACCATCTCGTCGGGCGAGAGGCCGGCGGGCGGCTGCATGAAGTCGACGTACACGGCTGCGCCGGCGGTGGGCGTGAGCACCACGACGTGATAGCCGCCCTCGACCTCGGTGGGAACGTCGAAGCCGGTTCCGTTGAATGTTACATGGAGTTCCGGAAAGCCGTAGGAGTCGATCTTGTCGCTAGAGAAGGAGATGTCGGCGTCCTGGGCGGCGGCCGGGCCAATGGCGAAGGTGGCCAGCAGCAGGGCGCTGAACAGCGCCTGAAGCCAGCGGCGTGGGGTGCGCATGGTGGGGTGGACCTTTCGGGGAGAGACCCCGGCGGATGGGGTGAATCCCGCCGGGGTGTGTATGGGGAAGGGAGGGGTTAGCTCGCCGCGATGCCGTCGAACCGGAGGACCTGGCCCATCGGGGCATCGGGCGCGGAGATGATGGAGTTGGCCGTCACGAACAGGTTGCCATCGGCATCGAAGGCGATGCCGTGCGGGAAGAAGAGTCCTTCGACCACCGCTTCCAGCGTGCCGTCGGCATTGATCCGGAACACGTTGCCCGGCGCGGGTATCTCGCCGCTGAAGTCCGCGGTCAGCGAACTGGCGTACATCAGGCCGTCCGGCCCCAGCGCCATGCTCACCACCATCGTCAGGCCGCTGACGCCTTCGGTGTAGGTGGCATCCGGCGCGTAGGCGAGGATGTTCGGACCGTCCCAGCCTTCGCTGAGCAGGCCGACGTTGATGTAGCCGCCGTCGTCGATCACCACGCTGGTCGGCACCGGCTGGCGCGGACCGAACTCGGGGTCGGCTTCCGCGCCGGTGAGGGCGGTGAGATCTGGAACCACGGCGAACAGGGTGTTGAAGCCGTTGGTATCCACCGTGTAGATCGCGTTGCCGCCCGCGTCGGCCACGTAGATCACGCCTTCGGGAGTGATGTCGAGCCCGTACAGGTTGGGGTTGATGTCGGTGCCGTCCGGGTTGAACTCGGCCTCGTACGCGCCAAGCTCGGCCACGAACCGGACCTCGCCGGTTTCGATGTCGATGGCGTGAATCGAGTTCTCGCCCTCGTACGGCATCATGCCCATGCCGACCGACGATCCCCCGGCCGCCACGAAGACCTCGCCGTCATGCACGGCGATGCCGACCCCGCCAGCCTCGGCGGTGAGCACGGATTGCGTGCCGTCCGGGGCGACCTGGCTGACCCGCGGGGCGACGAGCGGGGCCGGACCCATTGTGTCTGGCGTGGCGGGCAACTCGGTGGGTGGCTCGCCCGCGATACCAGTTTCGGCGATGTACAGCGTGCCGTGGGGACCAAACGCGAGGTTGCCGGGGTTCCAGAGCCCCTCGGCGACGATGACCGCGCCCTCGGGAAGGGGTGGCATGCCGCCGCCCTCTTCACCGCCTTCGGCGGCGGGGCTGGCATCCTGGGCGAATGCCTGCGAGGCCGGGCTGGCCGCGAACGCCGCCGCGCTGGCGCCAGCGATGGCCAGTGCCTTGCGACGGGTGAGGGACGAATCGAGCAGGGTCATGGTGGTGACTCCTCTTGAGGGTAAAGGAACGAGGAATGGCGCGGTTGCCGTTCCGGCGATGCCGTGATGTGGGTAAAAGGGTCCGGGGACATCAAGGTCACTCGACCCGATGTCCCCGGCGGCACCACCACAATTGAGAATAGGGACTCGGCTTCCCCAACACCCCACGGAAATCCGGGGGATTCGGGAACACCACATCCAGCGACCGATGGACTCATCCGGCGCCCTCGTAGAGGCGGAACGATCGCTCGTTGTCTTCGAAGATCTTCCCCACGGTCAGCGTATGCCTGCCGAGCGCGATGGCGCGGTCGATGAGTAGTCTCAAGACACGCTTTCCCAGACCGCGAGAACGATGGCGGGCCGAGCCGATCACGATCGGCAGGCTGTCGGTCAACAACGCGGCATCGCCGATGGGAAGCCATTGTCCGGCTTCGAGGTCTTCGATGATGTACGCATCGCCGTGGTCAGCCAGGTATTGGAACATCCGCTCCACGGTGTCACGGTCGTAGGCGGGCGTGCCGGGGCCCTCCGAAAAGTGGAGGACCTCCGGATCGCTGTACCAGGGAACGGCGGCGTCGATGTCCGCTGGAATGCGAATTGGCCGCAGCCGCAGGTCGTCCTGCTGGAGAATCATGCACGTCCCCGTTTGAGGTCAGTTGACCATCTTCAGGCCGATGACGCAGCCGACGATTCCGCCCAGAAGCAGGATCTTCACGAAAGACGCGGATTCGTCGCCAGTGACCATTGCGTAGATGACGGTGATCGAGGCGCCGATGCCGACCCAGATGGCATACGAGGTGCCAGTGGGCAGCGTTCGCATGGCATACGCCAGGCCGCCCATGCTGATGATGAGGGCGATGCCGAAGATGGTGGTGGGTAGTGGTTTGGTGAAGCCGTCGCTCTTGCCGAGGGCGGTCGCCCAGACAGCTTCGAACACACCGGAGAGGACGAGTACAAGCCAGGCCATGGAGGGGCCTCCTTATCGCGCCGTCTTGTCGTCGACCGGGTACGGCGCACCTCGTCCGGGTGCCACTTGGCGGTGAGTATTATGACAGATTGGATGAATCGGCGCCGGGCCGTTATGGCTCCAGCGCGGACGTGATGTCGGTGTGGGAGAAGTCGGCGCCGACGAACAGCAGCGGCTCGTTCTTCTCGCGGGCGAGCGCGTAAGCGAAACAGTCGCCGAAGTTGA
>CAZSUN010000219.1:0-3997 GCA_964610045.1 uncultured Sphaerobacteraceae bacterium | reverse complement strand
CCAGGCGTTGGCGCTCCGGTTGACCAGTACTTCGGTGCCGTCGGCGTAGGTGGTGCGCGAAACAAGTGCATCATCCGAGAGCAGTTCGTGGCCAATCATCGGGGTGTGGGCGGTGCGGCCGTGCAGCTGCGCCACCGGCAGGGCGTCCCGCAGGATTTGTTGGGTCCGCGAATCCTCCCACATCACCCACATCGAGGCCACTGGCGGCGCCGGACGCCGAATCACCGGGAAGTAGCCGAACACCGGCGAGACGGTTGGCGGGTTGCCGGCCATCGCGTCGAACAGCAACTTTTGCCGCGCCCAGTCGCCCCCGAGGTAGGACGGGTTGTACGGGTCGTATTCCCAGCAGTACGAGACGATCGCATCGTGGTAGACGAGGCCCAGCAACGGCACGTGCACGAAATCGGCCGGCAGGTGGATTGCCAGGTCCGCCCGGGGTTGGTTCGAGCAGAAATCCATGATCCCGAACGCCCAGTCGTACCCGGCCTCCGCCCCGATCAGGGTGTTCCAACTCGCCACCTCGGTCAGGCGGGCGGCCCGGCTCTCGCGGTCGTCCGTCCGCGTCATCGGGTGATCGGGGTGCCAGCATTCGACCAGATCCTTGGCCGTCGTGGTGTCGAAGTGGAGGGCATCGAACTGCGTGATGCGGTCCTTCAGTTGCCGGTGCTGGTCCTTGAGGACGCGGGTGCAGATCTGGAAGTACTCGTAGTCGCGGTTGAACCACCCCTCGTGGGTCTCGCCATTCTCGTGCCGCAACAGCCACTCCGGGTCGAAGTAGCGGTCCCAGGCGAGGATGTCCTCCAGGTAGAGCCAGCAGAAGGCGGCGAATCCCTGCTCGCGGGCGATCCCCGCGAAGTGCGGCTGATGGATGAACGGCTGGTAATCGTTCAGCCACTCGCCGCTATCCCACTGGATATGGTCGATCGGACCGATGATGCCGCTGGTGTAGCCGATCTCGCGTAACCCGGTCGTGATTTGCCGAAACTTCCGCTCCGAGATCGGGAGGTAGCCGAGACTGAAGTACGGCCCGCCAACCACCTGCCGCACGCCCGGCCGCTCCTCGATCTTCTCGGCCAGCGATTTCCAGGTGCCGGTGTGCTGGACGTGCCGCCGGTAGGCCAGCGTGATCTCGACGTAGGACGATGTCGCGATTGGCACGAGGCGAACCTGCCGCAGGTATCGCAATCGTCCCAGCGAGGGCTGCCAGATCGGGCTCACCGACAGCGACTCGCGGACGACCTTGACGATCTCCAGCGCGGCGTCATCCGGCGTGTCGACGATGGCGAGCACCCCCTGCCGGTCGTCACCAAGCCCCCAGAACGGCATGTTGAGCCCGGAGTGGGTCGGGATTTCGACCAGCGAGGCCCAGTGATCGGCGGGTTTGGAACGGTGCAGGGTGCCGTTGGTGCGGATCAGCGGGAGGGCGAGTTCGGCAACGTGGACGCCAACCGGCTGGATCGGTCCCGGGAACGCAATGTCGCCAACCTGCTCCGGTTCGTCCACCGGCTCGATCGCCAGCAGCAGGTCACCGGTCTCCGGATCGAGCCCGGCAGAGAGGCGGTACAGGTTGGCTCCGGCCCGGACGATCGCCTCGACCGCACGCGCCCCGCCGGAACCCTCTCCGATCGACTCCAGGCGCCAGGGGAGATCGTTTCCGCCCCGATCGGCGAAACGCAGGTGTGCAAGCGGGTCGAAACGCCAACCCGAACCTTCGCCCGTGGACACCACTCCCGCCATCGTTGCCGGATCGATCACCAGCCGCCGGCCGTGCGCCTCGATCGGCAGTGCGTCCCCTGCGTCCTCACCCACCGCATTCCCTCCCCGCCCAAATCGTTCAACCATGAAACATCATTTCATACAGTTTACAGGCTCGTCATCCCACCGTACGCTAGGAGGCGGAATGTGGTTGTTTCCGCCTGGAAGGAATGGGGCACAAGGCACATGGTCCACAATGCGGCGGTCCGCTCGTTCACGATCGACTGCGAGCACCCGGTTGGCGAGTTTCCCTGGTGGCGACATGCCCTCAGTCACGGCGGCATCTGCGCCGATCCGCTGCCGGATCGCGTCGTGGATGGCCTCTCCCGCCTGCGCCCGAGGCTGATCCGGGTCTTCCTGCAGGAGTTCTTCCACCCCTATCCCGAACACGGGGTCTACGACTGGTCGCTGCTCGATCCGTTCATGGAATCGCTCGCCGCCACCGGCGCCACCGTTGTTGCGGCGATCACGTTCAAGCCGAAACCGCTGTATCCAACGATCGACCACGCGATCTGGAGACCGGCCGATGTCGCCGAGTGGCAGCGCCTGATCCACGCCCTCGTCACCCGCTACTCGGTCGAGCGGAGGATCGTCACCCACTGGGAGGTCGGGAACGAGACCGATATCGGGGAGGATGGCGGTTCTCCATTCCTCATCCCCGACGCCGAGTCGTACGCCGAGTTCTACCGGATGACGATCGCGCCGGTGCTGGATGCGTTCCCGGAGGCGAAGGTCGGCGGCCCCGCCGGCTGCTGGATCGACAACGAGCCGGTGCCGGGCTTCATCCGGATCTGCCGCGAGACCGGATTGCAGCTCGACTTCGTCTCGTGGCACCTCTACAGCAGCGATCCGGCGAAACACGCCGCCGGCATCGCCAGCGCCTATCGCCAGGTGGCCGATTGGCCCGGCGAACGCCCGGAGTTCTTCATCACCGAATGGGCACGCGGCTTTCCGGATGCCCTGAACCCGGACGGGCTCCACGGCCACCATCCGCTCTCGATCGAGGAAGCCGGCATCGAAGGCAGGAGCGGCGCGGTCACCGCCGCGATCGCGCTGGCCATGCTGGAGGCCGGGGTCGATTACGCGTTCTACTACCACGTCTGGGACCAGGCCTGCGATCCCGAAGCGTTCCGCCCGTTCTTCTCGGACAAGGGCGTCGCCAACATGGTGCGCCACTGGAACGAGGTGCCGCACCGGTTCGGCATGTTCAGCGTCAATGGCGCGGTGCGGCCGCAGTACTTCGTCTTCCGGATGCTGTCCGATCTCGGCGACGAGCAGCTGGCGGTCGCGGGCAAGTACACCGGGCTGACGCTGGCTGCGGCAAGGTCCGGGGACGCCCGCTCGGTGATGGCCGTCAATCACGACCCCGACGGCGGCGCGGACCAGGTCGTTGGGTTGACGTTCACCGGCCTCACACCCGGCCGCAAGCGGATCACCATCACCCGCATCGACGATACACATCGCTGGGATGACGACTCGCTCGACCTCATCCCGGTCGAGGTTCGCGACACATTTACCGAATCCACATTCGAGGTGCAGATCTGGTCACCACGCGACTCGGTGACGATGCTGCGCCTGGAGGACCTGGCATGAACGTCGTCTCGATCATGGCCCACCAGGACGACGAGATGCGCTGCCTCGGCACCATGCTGAAGTGCCGTGCCCGGGGGGACCAGCTGCACTTCGTCACCCTCACCGACGGCTCGAAGGGGTTCGTCCAAACCCCGGATATCGCCCGCGAGGCGGCGGCCGCCATCCGTGACCGCGAGATGCGCGCCCTCGCTACCGATGCCGGCGCCACCTACACCAACATCGCCGAGCTGGACGAGTTCCTGTACGACACGCCCGCCGTGCGCATGGCCCTGATCGAGGCGATTCGGGCGAGCCGAGCCGATCTCGTCTTCACCCACTTCGACCAGGACTACAACCTCGACCATACCACCACCAGTGCCCTGGTCCGCCACTGCGCGATGCACTCCTGCCTGCCGATGCTGGCCACCGTCTCCCCACCGCTGGAGCGCCATCCGGCAATCTTCATGGTCGAGCCTCACGGGCCGTTCGTGTTCCCTGTGACGAATTACGTCGACATTACGGAGTTCCGTGACGAGAAGCATCGCCTGCTCTCGCATCACGTTTCGCAGGAGGAGGCGATGCGGAAAGGGGTCGGCTCCGGTATCGGCGACCTGACGGACAGGGTCGATGGCTATCGGGGCGACCAGGTGGGTGTGCCCTGGGCAGAGGC
>CAZSUN010000218.1:0-4126 GCA_964610045.1 uncultured Sphaerobacteraceae bacterium | reverse complement strand
CGACCGATCCGTGATCTTCACGCCACTCTCGCCCCGGTCGGTTCAAATGCAGGTGGCGGAGGGAAAAATGCGGACCCGACCGAACCATCCAAAACGCCCGTCGTTCCAGGGAATTCCGGAATAAATGCAGAAATGCATCCGAATTCGTACATCGAAGCAAAGTGATGTGTGTTGACGCAAACTTTGCCTTGAGGTCGGCGACGCCACCGCGATCCGCCAATGTCCATTTTCCCCTGCGCGAATCGCCAGTTCGGGCAGGTGACAGCGATGCCGGCAGCATGCATGCTCGCTCCATGGAGAACCGGGCACGCCCGGGCGACGCATTCCACGTGAAGGGAACCTCATCAATGGACGTTCGGGAAGCAATCAGGACCGTGCTCGCGGTACGCGCCTACCGGGATGAACCGGTGCCGGACGACGTGATCCACGACATTCTCGAGGCTGGCCGCCTCACCGGCAGCGCCGGCAACCGGCAACCTTGGCACTTCGTTGTGGCCCGGAATCGCGCGACCCTGCAGTCGCTGGCCGATGGCAGCGACGGGCACGGTTCCTACGTCGCTGGGGCTGACTTCGCGATCGCCGTCGTGGCGGACAAGGGCTCGCTCGGAGTTTCCGACGCCAGCCGCGCCATCCAGGACATGATCCTGACTGCCTGGTCGCACGGGGTCGGTTCCAACTGGGTCGGGTTCAGCGACATGCTGAACGACATCTACCCAATTCTCGGTATCCCGCAGGATCTGGATCTCGTCGCCGTGCTGCCGTTCGGTTACCCCGCCAACGAGGAACTCGGCAAGGGCCGCAAGAGGCGGAAACCACTCGACGAAATCGTGCACTGGGAAGCCTGGGGCAATCACGCCGCCCCCGGGTCGTAGCCGGTGGCTGAGCGTCGCCCGGGACGGCCGTTGCGGCCATCTGAGTTGGCGTTCCTGGAGATTTCCAGGGTCGGGCGCCTCGCCACGATCGACGCGGAACACCGGCCATCGGTCGTGCCGGTGTGCTTCGCGATGGTTGGCGAGGTGATCGTGTCCGTCCTGGACGAAAAACCGAAACGTGTTGCCGATCGCGATCTCCGGCGCGTCCGGAACATTGTTGCCAATCCGGCGGTCTCGCTGGTGGCCGATCGGTTCGACGAGGACTGGTCGCGGCTGGCGTTCGTGCAGGTGCGCGGCATCGCGCGGATCATCGAGCCGGGGGACCCCGGTCATGATGAGGCGATCGAAGCCCTGCGCGCGAAGTACCCGCAGTACCGCGCGATGGCGATCGAGCAGCGCCCCGTGATCGCCATCGAAAACCTCACCGCCACCTCCTGGCGCGGCGATGGCGACCGGTTCGCCTGAGCCTGATCGGGCCGACGGTGAACATTGGTAATTCCATATTGCCAAACCTCGTGGTCCGTGCATCCTTCTGGTGCAGGATTCCGGCCTGCGTCACTGCTGGAGTCAGATTCGCCCTCACGGAGTACCAGAATCATGCCGCGTCCCCGCGTCGCGTTGATCGTGACCACCTGGTTTCGGCCCGCCCACGCCGATGTCATCGGCACCCGCCTGATCGAGGGATACCCCTGGAACGGCAGCACCATCGAAAGCCGGGTCGAGGTCGCAGGCCTGTACATGGAACAGGTCAGCGATGAGGATATCGGGCTGGAGATCGCCCGTCGCAACAACGTCCCGCTCTACGAGTCGGTCGCCGAGTGCATGGCCTGCGGCGGCACCGGCGTCCAGGTCGATGGCGTCGTGATCGTCGGCGAGCACGGCGACTACGGCCAGAACGACCTCGGCCAGACCCTGTATCCCCGGCGGCGTCTCTTCGACAGCGCCGTCTCGGCCATGATCGGGGCCGGGCGATTCGTCCCGATCTTCACCGACAAGCACTTCGCCTGGAACACTGCCGACGCACAAGCGATGTTCGACCTCTCCCGCCGGCACAACATCCCGATGCTGGCGGGTTCGTCGGTGCCGCTCGCCTGGCGGGTGCCGCAGGGAACCGACTGGCCGCTCGGTGAGCCGATGGAGTCCGTGGTGGCGGTCACCTACGGGCCGACCGAGTCATACGGGTTTCACGCCCTGGAAGCGATGCAGGTGCTCGCCGAACGCCGTGCGGGCGGCGAAACCGGGGTCACGTCGGTCCAGGCGCTCACCGGGGCGGCGGCACGAGCGGCTATCGCGGATGGCCGGGTCGACGCGGACCTGTTCGACGCGGCACTGGCGTCGCTCCGGCTCGATCCCGCGGTCGACCAGGCTGCCCGGGAGACCGTGCGCGATGTCTTCCTGGTGACCTATGCCGACGGCACCCGGGGAGCGGCGGTCCTCTGCGAGAACGGGGTACGCAACTTCGCGGCGGCCGCGCGTGGCGCCAGCACGCGCATCGCCTGCGAGATGCACCTGGAGCCATCGCCATACCGCCACTTCATCTATCTCGTCCGGGCCATCGAATCGCTGGTCCTGGCCGGCAGGGAGCCTTGGCCGGTTGAACGCACACTCCTCACCACCTGCCTGCTCGACGCCGCCATGCAGTCGTTGCACGCGGCGAGTGAGCCCATTGCCACCCCGGCGCTGACCAGTCTCTCGTATACCCCACCGGCCACGGTGCCGGATACGGGGCTCGACCAACCAGTGCCGGAGGAGTTGCCCGATGCCTGACCACCTGCGCATCCTCACCTGCAACCTGCCGGGTGATCTGGCATCTCCGTTGGGCAACGCCCTGGGCGACCGTTCGGCCGTCTCCGCGTTCGATGGCGATATCCGGGATCTCGAAACCTGCCGGGAGCAATCCGCCTGCGATGTCGTGGTGTTCGCCGTCCCGCACAACGGCGATCCCCTCGAGATCCTCGATGTCGCGACTCGGGGCATATGGAACATCCTGACCACGACCGGCGCCCGGCGGTTCATCCTGCTCTCCACGATGCGCCTGTTCGACCGCCTCGATGAGGGCTGGGGGATCGACGAGCAATGGGAACCGCGCCCCACCTGCGACGTCCCGCTCCTGGCCCCCTACCTGGCCGAATGCGCGCTGCGGGAAATCGGCCGTGAGATCGCCATCGAAGGCCTTGTCCTGCGACTCGACGACGTGGTTGACGATGCCGCCTGGAAACGCGGCGATCCCGCCCCGACCTGGCTGCACGTCGACGATGCCGTCGCGGCCCTGGTGGCAGCAATCCAGGCTCCCGCGCTGCCACGCTGGTCGATCCGGCATGTGGTCCGGGGTGACGAGCGAGGGCGGTACCAACGGTACGTCCAGGGCGATTGGGCATTCGACTGGCTGCCCAATCGCCTCGATTCGCGACCTCGCACCGAGCCGTTCCAGCCACCATCCATGCCGGATCGTCCCGGTCCCATCGCTGGTCTGGCCCCGCCTCGGCGCATCGTGATCCTTGGGGCGGCGGGACCGTTGGCTGTGGCAACCGCCATGAACGCGGGGGACGACATCATCCTGCGACTCGCCGACCGACGCTCGCTGGCAGAGGTCGCCAGCGGACCTCCGCAGTCTCCCGGCGCGCCCCTGCCCGACCCGATAGCGCTGGCACGGCACGAGGAAATGGAACTGGATGTCACCGATCCCGATTCGGTGAGACGGGCGCTGGATGGCATGGACACGGTTATCAATTGCACCGTGGTCCGGCCCGATCCAGTCCAGGCATTCCGGGTCAACACGCTCGGCGCCTGGAACGTGATGCGCGGCGCCGCCGACCTGGGCATCCGCCGCGTCGTCCAGACCGGCCCTGTCCTGTCGCTTGCACCCTACCCGATTGGCAGGAACGAGGATCGCGATATCCGGACGGGTTCCGACCGTCCGGGGGCAACCCTGTATTTCATCAGCAAGTATCTGGGCCAGGAGATTGTGCGCGTGTTCGCGGAAGCATATGGAATCGCCGCCCCGTCGCTCTCATTCATCGACTTCACCAGCACCGACCCGGATTCGGCCCGCACCCACGGTCACCCGTGCACCCTCTCCTGGAACGACACCGGCAGGGCGATCCTGGCCGCGGCTCGTCTGCAGGCCATGCCCCGGCCATTCGTGCCCGTCACCGTCCTCGCGCCGAGCCCGCACGATCGGTACGCGGCCGACCCGGCAATGGACCTGCTCGACTGGGCCCCGCAGGATCGCATCGATCACATCTGGTACCGGG
>CAZSUN010000217.1:0-4134 GCA_964610045.1 uncultured Sphaerobacteraceae bacterium | reverse complement strand
TCACCGGACGGCTTCGGAAATCCAGTACCCCCACGATCAGAACATTCGTGCTACAGTGTCCGTACTGGCAAATAGCAGGGCCACCGGCCTGCCTCACCCTGGAGACGCACCGTGCCACATCTCGATCCATCAGGAGTCGCCCGCGAGTGGTGGTCCGCCATCGATCGCCAAGACTTTGCTCACGCCGCCTCGCTCCTCGCACCGGACGCCGTCGTCGACTGGCCACTCTCCAACGAACGATTGCCTTCCCCCGACGACTGGCGAATCGTGAACGAGACCTACCCAGGCAACTGGCGCGCAGAGGTCACCGATGTCGTCAGCAGTGGCGAAACAGTCATCACGACAACCAACGTCTCCGACGGCGGCATCACGGTCTTGGCCATCTCGCGGTTCACCATCCACGATGGCCGGATAACCAGTCTTGTCGAGTACTGGCCCGAAACCTATGCCGCGCCAGCCTGGCGCGCCGGTTTCGTCCAACTCATCGAAAACCGGGAATCCACCGCCGTCTCCGCCTAACCTGATCGGGAGTCTTAGCCATGCCAGGCACACTCGTGTATCGCTTCTCGGAAGATTCAACCCAGGTGAAAGCCGCGGTCAGCGGCGCCCGTTCGTTCCTGGCCGGCGCCAACTACCCCCTCGGCGGCGCGCTGCTCGATCACCTCGCCGGTGTGGCGACCGCGTCGGACGTGATCGATGCCCTCGCCGCGTACCAGAATCCCGACGGTGGCATTGGCCGCGGCCTTGAAGTCGACATCGAGTCGCCAGCCAGCAATCCATTCGCCGCCCGCCTCGCGATGGCGGTCCTGCTCGCCCTTCGGAATCGTCCCAGCACCGATCTGGAAACCTCCCTCGGTACCTGGCTGGCCGACAACCAGAACGAGGATGGCGACTGGCATCTTTCAGCGGAAACCCGCGCCGGGAATCTCGCACCTTGGTTCGCCACCTGGACGCATCCAAACCTCAACCCGGCTGGCTGCCTGGCCGGCCTCGCCGCCCGCCTGGAACTCGGCACTCCCGCCATGTTCGAGCGAGTCGCCAGCCTCTTCGAGTCACAGGCTTCGATCGAGGAAGCCCGAACCGCCGATTTCTACCGGCTATTGCCCTACGTCGAGTACATCGGCGGCATCGACATTCCCGAGCGCGACGCCTACCTCGACGCCATCGCGGAAAACATCACCGCCAACACCAGCGCCATCTACGCCGATGCCTCCCATTTCTGGGACCACGTCCTCGCCGCTGGCCCCGACCTCGTCCAGCGCCTCCCGCGAACGCTGCTCGACCACATGGCCCGCGAACTCCTCGCCGAGCAATCCGAAGACGGCGGCTGGCCCAGCCCCTATAGCCCCACCTGGCGCCCCCACGTTACGGCCGGAAGCGCCGTCACACTCCTGGAACTGACTACTGGTATCGGATAGTTCGCCGCGCCCATGGGGAATCCGGAAGATCCCTGGAGGTTCGCGGCGCGAAATGAGCAAGCCAATACAGATCGTCAGTGTGAGCCAGAACATTGCGTGAAAGGCATGGATCGACGGCCCCGCGCGGCAGGTCCGGCGATCCCGTCTCCACCGCGAGCCTACCCCTCGATCTCCTCCGACGCCGCCTCGTCGATCAATCGCCGGAGCGCCTCGCTGGCCCCGTCCAGCTTCCTCCGCTCCACATCCAGCCACTCGCCGTCGACGCGGAGCAGTTCTCTCTCGTCCGCAAGCCAGGTCCGCGTCATGTCCGGCGCGGCCGATCCCGTCACCTGGCGTCGCTCAAGGTACCGCCTCGGCGCGAGGAACCGTCCCAGCGTCTCCATCTCCACCTTGATCTCTCGCCCAATCGTCATCAGCGCCGCCGAATCGATCGCGTCCGGCGTGATCCCGCTCACTTCCAGCCCCGACTCCTTCAGCCCAGCGAGCACCAGCACCGCGATCCGGCGCGCCGCCACCGGAGGAATCTGCTCCTCGGTCATCAGGAACGCCGCCAGGTCGGGAGCGGTCGTATAGTCCCGGCCTGCCCGGTTCCCAAGGTAGGCCCGGTTGACGATCAGCGCCCCGTCGATCAGCTCTCGCGAAAACTCCAGCGCTTCCGAAACAGCGCCGCCCGCCCGCGCCGCGGCGTCGATCACCACATCGTGAGCGATGCCAAGCGGCCCGTAAGAAATCCGCCGCAGTTGCCGCCTTAGGCCGCCAATCGCGTCAGACGTCTCGACAAGGCGCCGCTCGAGGAGTTCCAGCCGCTCCACGAATACCAGCGACGGATGTGCTGGCTCCGGAAGGGACAGCCATCGCTCATCCATCACGAAGCTCAATGGATCGGTCCTGATCCACACCTGGAGTTCCCGCACGAACCGCGCGGCCGGGGCGATCGCCGCGTCCATCGCATCGAGGGCTTCCACCACATCCTCGACGGAGGACAGCGCATCGAACGTATTGGGTACGATTCCATAGAACCCCAACCGCCCGGCCAGATCCTCCCGATCGACCGCCACCACATCACCCGCCAGCATTCCAGCTCCCAGCGGGGACCGGTTGATCGCCTCGAAACTTTCCCGTAGCCGCTGTCGTGCCGTCGCCAGTGGCGAGAGCAACCCACCCAGGTAATGCCCCAGCGTCGTCGGCTGAATCGCCTTGCCGCCCGCGAATCCTGGCATCAGCGTCACCGCGTGTGCCTCGGCCAACGCCTGTACCGACGGCGACATCGCGTTCGCCCCGGAAATCACCGCCAGCAACCGCTCGCGCCACGCCATTCTGCCGGCGGTCGCCAGCCACTCTTCGCGGGACAGGCCAAGCGTCGCCACGCCTGCAACGCTCCGCGGCAATTGGGACTCGACCTGCTCCTCGAGCGCATCGATTTGGCGCCGTGCTGGTGGCGCCCCAGCATCCGCATCCGCCACCCGCTGGAGCGATCGCCCAATCGCCGAAAGCGCGGCATCGTCGATCACTTCCGACTTCCGCAACTCCACCGCGTGCGCGGCCAGCACCGACCACAACGCAGCCTGGATGTCGTGTCCGGATGGTGAGTCGTGCCGCCCCGTGTCGTTCGAACGATGCCGGTCGGGGGATGTTTCGCTCTTGCCAATGTAGCTGAGGATGTCCGTCAGTCGTGCGTCGTCAGTCATGGGAAGATTTTCACCTGATAGTCGATCCGCGAAATCGCAAGCCCTGCGACCACGTGGAAACCTGTCCTGTAGAAGTGTTGGTGGGAGGTCGTGTCCGCGCCGGCGGGCACGCCTGGCGGTGCGCATCGCCCAATCCAGGTTCCCAAGTATGGACGGTGGGCTGAATTCCTGCTTCATGGCCCATTCGTCGCCATGGCTGGTTAGCTGGTACCATGCCGCTTGAAACCATAGGCAAACGGCCACCGTGATGGTCAACTTTCAGGTGAAACGCGCCACGGCGTGGTGAGAACCGATGGAGGGGTAAGAATGGCAGGCATAACCCGTTTCGATGCTCGAATAAACCGGCGCAGACTGCTTGCGGCCTCGGGAGGCATCGCCTTCGGCGCAAGCTTCCTTGGGCGCGGTATCCCCGCGCTCGCTCAGGACCAGGTGATCGCCACGCTCGTCACCGACACCGCCGGTATCGGCGACCAGAACTTCAACGATCTCGCCAACGCTGGCGGAGAGCGCGCCGCGGAGGAACTCGGAGTCGACTGGCGGGTCCTCGAAAGCCAGACCCAGGCCGACTACGTCACGAACCTCACCCTCGCCGTTGAGCAGGGCGATGTCGCGGTTCCCAACGGCTTCCTGCTCGCCGACGCGGTCGCCGAGGTCGCCCCACAGTTCCCCGACAAATACTTCGTCTTCATCGACGCCGTCGCCGAAGTCGAAAACGTCCAGAACTACCTCTTCAAGGAGAATGAAGGCGCGTTCCTGGGCGGCATCCTCGCCGGGCTCGCCACGCAAACCGGCCAGACCGGCATGGTCGGCGGCATTCGCGTCCCGCCTGTCATGCGCTACGAGGTCGGGTTTTCCGCCGGACTCGCCACCATCAACCCTGACGCCACCTTCACCATCTCCTACGCCGATGACTTCGAAGACCCGAACCTCGGGAAGGAACTGACCACCGCTCTCTTCGACGGTGGCGCCGATGTCGTCCTCTCCGCCGCCGGCCGCACCGGCACCGGCTGCTTCGACGCCGCCAACGA
>CAZSUN010000216.1:0-4233 GCA_964610045.1 uncultured Sphaerobacteraceae bacterium | reverse complement strand
GCGGCTACTGTACCGCATGGTCCGGTGCTGTCACGATCCGGGCCGATGCCGGCGCGCGTGCCGTCCCTGCGATCGGGCCGAGTCGACTCGTGTGTGTTTTGGACCGCATCTCTGTATTTGCCCTCAAGGCCAAACTGCGTGTGAGTCATTGATGCAGGTGGCAGCACCCGGCGGTGGGGCAGGGTACTTCCTGCCGATGGAGTCGCGGGAGGTCATCGACGCCCTGGCTTCAGCCTGGCGCGAGGCGGGCATCGAGATCATCCAGGAGCCGACCGAGATGGACTTCGGATACACCGTTGTCGGGTTCGATCCGGACGGCCATCGCCTCCGCCCGATGGCCCCGGCCAGCCACACCGAAGCGGCCCGCGTTTATCGATGCCGCATATCGGGTCGACGCCGGACCGAGGCATTGTGACCCGGTCCGGCTCGTCAACGAATGGGTTTCGTGGGGTCAGCCCGGAGGTGTTGCCGCGGGCGCCGCTGCAGGTGGGAAGACCAGCTCCGACGCGGCAAGGCGGACACCTGTTATTGCGGGGATCGAGCCGTTGTTGCCAAGCACGGCGATCACCTCGTTGTCAGCGTCACGGACGGTCACGGTTGAGCGTGTCCAGTCGTCTTCGAGCCTCGCTCCGTCCTCGCTCACACCAGGGTAGGCGTCGATCGTCCACGTCCCGGTGAACCCGCCAGTCCCGTCGAACATACTCTGGATCGAAATGAAGTGGACGCCGCGCTCGTTCTCTGAATCGAGCTCCCATACCCCGTTCTGCGGCGACAGATACGTCACCGTGCCGTCAAGACCGAGCATCAGCGGCGAACCGGAGTGGACGAAGGTACCGTCGGCGCGAAAGAATGCGGGGCCTACGGCATTGTCCATGCTGCGTACCAGCCAGGACCCAACAATGGGGTGTTCAGCGAGGCCTGGCTCCTGGGCCGCCGCCGCTCGTGCGGCCGGCAAAGTAGCCCCAACTCCGGCGACAGTGAGCGCTGCGATGGTCGATCTGCGGGACACGCGTCGTTCAGGCGTGTGGGATGACATGGTGGTTGTCTCCATGAGGGTGCATCGTGGCGCCGATGGATAGACGCTACGCGAGGACTTCCGTTGCCTGGGACCAAACCGCCTGCCAGCGGCCGTCGCGTTCTTCGTAGTAGTCGGTGTGCCAGTACGTCGACTTTGGGATCGGGCTCCCGCCGAGCACCAGTTCGAGGCTCGACTGGTACCTGAGGATGCCCGCACCTAGCACGAGGTGGACGTCGATCCCGGATGCTGGCTCGAAAATCAGGTAGTCGACGAATCCGGAGGCAAGGTCGCCCAGGTAGGCCTCCTTGCTGAGAGCGATGCCGGACGGGTTGATCAACTGGAAATCATGGGCGTGGAGTTCGTCGGCGGTTGCCGGGTCGAAATCCACCAGCGAGCGAAGCCGCCGCTCCTCCAGGTCCCGAAGCCCATCCTCGGTCATGGCCATCGTAGGGGTCGCCACTTGCGCACCGCCCCTGCTGGCGAAGGCCAGGCCGAGAGCTGCCCCAATGGATGCGTGAGTAACAGAACGTCGGGAGATAGGGTTCGGTTCATTGGGTTGGGACACAATGCAAAACCTCCTTCGCGGGTATCGAATGTCGCCATGCACCGGTGCGTTTCGGCCAGCATGCGCAATCACGCGAGGGAGTTCGTCCGTACTGGATGCGGAAATGGTGGTACGGATGCGGAGCATCAGGAATCTTCGGCCTCGCGATCGCCCAGCAGGTCGTGGGTGATGGCGATGGCGACCGCTTCCTGCCGCGAGCCGGCGTTGAGCTTGGCCAGCAGGTGGCTGACGTGGGTGTTGACGGTACGACGACCGATGAACAACGTGTCGGCGATCTCCTGGTCGGTATGGTCCTGTGCGAGCAGGTAGAGGACGTCGACTTCACGCCGGGTGATTCCCAACGTCGAAGCGCGCGACTGGGTGGTCGCGTCGGGACAGATGCAGGCGCTGGCGGCAAGCGCGATCGTGTCCTCCAGCGAGAGGTTGACTGCAGACGCCCACGCGGTGGCGAAGTGTCGATCGCCCAGATGGTTGACGGCCTCCCGCCGGAGGCCATCGACCCGCGCCAACCAGTCTGGATGCTCCGTGAATCCCAGGATTTGTCGAAGATGCGCGTGAGCAGCGAGCAGCCGCGTGATGTGAGCCGGACGGTGCGAACTGGACTCGATGTGGATGGCGAACTCCAGGCAGTCGGCCAGAAATGCGGGATCAGCCAGTTCGGATGCCAGGGTCAGGACTTCGCGGAACCACCTGGCGGCGTCGTCGAGCTGGCGGCTGTTCCAGGCGACCCAGGCAAGTGTCAGCATCGGATCGACCATGCCCCAACGGTACTCACTGGCCTGCATATGGGTCAGGGCCTGCTCCGCCAGGCGTCGTCCCAGTTCCGGCTCACCTGCCGGCATCAGCATCCTGGCGTGATTCGAGAGCGTCAGTCCGGCGAATGGCTGCGCGCTCGGCAGGATGGTGCCGAGCGCGCTGTATTCGCGGAAGGCATGCTCGCTCAGGATGTGTCCTTCGACCGTGTCACCCCGTACATATGCGCCGAGAGTCAGGCCGGTCCACGGGTAATCCAGGGGGGAGACTGGCCCAGTCTCGTTGATGATGTCCAACGCCTCATCGTGGAAGCCTGTTGCGGTGGGCTCGTCTCCACCCATCAGCCACAGGCAGCCTGCCCCGATCAGCAAGCGGACACGCCGGATGTCGCGATTGTTTTCGGTCCAGGCGAGCGCCTGAAGCATGCGTGCCTTGCCTTCGGACCGGTGACCCCGGACGAACCAGAACGGCCATACGTGTACGACCAGATCCGTGGCCGCGAGTTGCTCGTTATTCTGTTCCAGCCAGGTCCAGGCAGCCTTGAGGTTATCGTGTTCTCGCTCACAGGCGTTGGCCCACATAACCTGGCCGGCCGAAAACCAGTACGGCGCGGCCTTCAGCGCCATTTCACCGTACCAGTCGGCATGGGCGTTGCCGGCTGCTGCTGCCTCTCCGGCTCCCTCAAGTTTCTCGAGACCGAACTCGCGAATCGTTTCCAGCATGGTGTATCGCGTACCGTGCACCCTGTCCTGATCCATGATCATGACGATGTTGCTGTCAACGAGGGTTGACAGGTGATTGAGGACGAATCCGGGAAGCCCGATGACGCGGGCCACGTGGGCTGCGGCATCGAAGGTAAAGCCACCAGTGAAAACCGAGAGCCACCGGTAGAGTGCCCGGGCGCTTGTATCGAGCAGGCGATAGCTCCAGGCAATGGTTTCGTGGAGCGAGCGATGTCGAGGTGGTGAGTCGTGGCGAGTGAAGGTCAGGACTGGTCTTCGAGTGGCGATCGCGTGTGCCAACTCGCCGGGAGTCAGCACGTTGCAGCGAGCGGCGGCCAGTTCGATTGCCAGTGGCAGGCCATCCAGGCGTGCGCAGATCCCGGTGATTGCAGGTGCGTTTTCGGCAGTAAGGGTGAACCCGGGATTGGCGATCTGCGCCCTGAGGCAGAACAACTCGATCGCGGGCGAGTTCCAAAGCTGCTCGATCGACAACATGCCATCGCGATTCGGAAGCTCCAGCGGCCGGACCGGATATAACCGCTCCATGGAAACCTGAAGTGGAATGCGACTGGTCGCCAGGATGGCCAACCGTGGGCAGGCTGTAAGGAGCCTGGCGAGGTCTGCGCCGGACGTGGCGACCTGCTCCATGTTGTCGAGGATGAGCAGTATCTCGCGATGTGCCAGGAACTCGCTCAGGCGATCGAGGTCGGACGTTCCCGGCACTTCATGGAGCCCGATGGCCTCCGCAATCGCGGCGATCACCAGAGATACGTCGCGGACCGGAGCGAGATCGACGAAGGAGATGCCGTCGGCGAACCTGCCGCGTACAGCATTGGCTACCGAGATCGCCAGGCGGGACTTGCCGCTGCCTCCTGGTCCGGTGAGCGTGATCAGTCCGCTGTTCGGGTCGGTCACGCGTGCAGCGATCTCCGCCACATCCGAGTCTCGGCCGATCAGGGGCATCCGGGCATTTGGGACGTAAAACGGAGGTTCGGGTGAAATGATCGTACGCGCAGGTTGGGAAGAGGTCGGGCGCGGTCGATCCACCCGGAAGCTGGCCAGATCATCCGCACGGATCTGCCAAGTACCAGAACGCTTGGTCGCTGGCAGCGTACCGGTGGCGATGGCGCGACGAATCGTGCGCTCGTTGAGCCCCAGCGAAATGGCAGCTTCCC
>CAZSUN010000215.1:0-4262 GCA_964610045.1 uncultured Sphaerobacteraceae bacterium | reverse complement strand
TGCCAGATCGTGTTGGCGATCACCTCGCGGTCGATCAGGTGCGACATTGCCCAGCGGCCATCCGGCGTTGCGAACAATCCGCTCGGGGAGTCGACGTTGAAGTACATGCCGCGTGGGCAGGGGTCGGGGAAGTCGAACCGGGCGGTTTTGTCTGTCTGACTCTCGATGACCTGCTGGTTCAGGTAGTCGATATTTCCTGCTTCATCGAGGTTCCCGGCGAGGAATGCCTGGACCGAGGCATCGACCTCGCTTGCGACGCGGTACATGACGTACTGCGGGGCGGGGTCCAGGTTGGCGACGTTCCAGTAGTTTGGCGCTTTCTCCCAGAGGTAGTAGAGGAGGGTCGCCGAGGCTTCCTTCAGGACATAGGGCCCGGTCATGGTGGGTGGAAAGAACTTGAACGTGCCGGGATCTTCGCCTTCCCAGATGTGCTGTGGCACGACCCGCAGACCATCAGTGGAAATCCCGGCCAGGAATCGGTAGTGGAATCGCGCGTTGGCGCTGGTGAGGTCCCAGACCACCGTGTGATCGTCGGTTGCCGTCACCGAGGACACATCGCGGATGACCACTGCCGCGCCATTGAGCTGGGAGTTGTTGAGCAGCAGTGTTTGGGTGAAGACGACATCGTTGGCGGTGAACGGCTCACCATCGCTCCAGGTCACGTTCGGATTGAGATGGAGCGTGCACTGGGTGAAATCGGCATTGTATTCGTAGGATTCCGCCAGCCAGGGCCTGACTTCGCCGGTCAGGAAATTGGCGTAGAACATGTACTCCCGAGCCAGTTGGGTGATGCCGTACTGGCCGGCTTCCCCATTTGGAATGAACGGGTTGAAACTGTCCCAGGTATTGATGGGGGTTTGCTCGATGACGACGGTTTGCTCGCGCGGGGTTGGGATGTTGCCGTCCTGATAGGCGCGTGCCGCGGGCAACTCCGCCACGTCGCCGCTCCTTGCCAACGCGGGGGCTGTCAGGGTCAGCGCGGCAGCGCCGCCTGCCGTGGAGGCGATGAGCGAGCGTCGCGAAAGGTGTGCGCCGGTGCGGTCAGTCATGTCACGCTCCTGCAATGGGGGTTCTGTCGCAGTCGACAGCCCGGAGACGTACCGTGAGAACGGGCCAACTTGAGCAATGCCGCAGACCCTGGCTCCCGCCGGTCGTGGAGGCCAGAGATGAGATGGTTTCCATGTACGTGTCGCCATTCTGTGCCAATTGGTGACGTTTGTCGATACGCTATGGCCATGCAAGAGACCCAATTGGGCCAGTTCGCCGGATGAAACGAGACGCGGCGGCGATGGCGCTCCCTGGCGCGCATGACATCTCCGATCGGTCGGTACCACCGCTACACTTGAGTGAAAGCGCGCAGCTCGAGCCGGGGATGCGCAAGGCTCGCCGGACTCGTCCGGCAGGGGAGATGCGCGTGTATGGACAACCTGACTGACCGGATCGTCGTTCCGGTCGACGCAACGCATCCCGAACTCGGCCGCTGGCTGTGGGCACTGGAAGATACCAGGGCACGAACGAAGGAGGCGGTCGCCGGGTTGGGTGAGTCCGGTCTCGACTGGACTGCTCCGGGAATCGAGAATTCGATCGGCAGCCTGCTCTATCACATCGCGTTGATCGAGGCCGACTATCTCTACGCTGACATCCTGGGAATCGACTACCCGGACTGGCTGGAGTCCGCGTTTCCGTGGCCGGATCGCGATTCTGATGGGCGGTTGTCGATTGTGGCAGGGATATCGCTGGCGGAGCACCTCGCCCGGATGGATCGTGTCCGGGGCGAGTTCGTGGCGCTGGTTTCTACGCTCACCGCGGACGAACTGGCAACCGCTCGTGACCTGCCGGAGTACGGGTACCGCACCTCACCGGCGTGGGTGCTGCATCACCTGATGCAGCACGAAGCGGAACACCGCGGCCAGATCACCACGGCCCGGGCGGTGTGGGAATCGACGGTGCCGGCTGAACCGGGCTGACAAGGCGGATGGGCGTCAGGTGGCGGCGATGGCGGAAAGGACGATGCAGGCCGCTTCCGCGCGCCGGACGTCGCCGTGGCCAGTGATGATCCTGTCGCCGTTGATGTTGTTGACGGTTCCTGGCCCAAACGCGTATGTGCCGGTCGTGGGAACGATCATCGGCCGGTTGGTCGCTTCCGGCGTTTTCTGGGCGCCGTTGCGGCCGAGACCCCCGTACTTGTCGTTCGCGTCACCCAGGGCAGCGGCCACTTCCCCGGCGATACGGGAGGCGAGCGGGTAGGCTGCCCCGACGGCCTTGTCTTTAACTGAATGGGTGATGGCGATTGGCCCCCGAACGTGTTGGCCGGTGACGACCCGCCGGAAGTACCCATCCTTGCCGGGTTCGTAGTCGTCGGCGAATCCGTAATGGGAGAAGGCAGCCTGCAGGAGTGTCATCGAATCGACCGTGATCGCCTCCGCTGGTGTCGATCCGGCGACCGTGGCCGTCACGAGGCGGCCCCCGAAACTGTGGCCAACGAGGTGCATGCGGATGTCCGGATGGTCGTGCTGCAGGCGACCGAGGATGGGATTCAACCCCACCGTGCCGACGGTGCCGGACCGAGCCTTCATTTCCCAGTAGGTGGTTAGGTTGAGGAGACGGCGTGCGGCAGACTTGACGCCATCGAGCGCGCCTTCGAAGAGCCCGGCCGCCGCACCGTCGTCGTTGAAAGCGCTGTCGCCGATGTCTGCCGCGCCGCCGGACTCGAAATCCGGCAGAGGCTCATCTTCTGCGAGCAGGGGTGGAGCAAGCGCATCGATGAGCTCGGCGCCATCCCGGGTCCAGAACTGATCTGGGATCTCGTCGTCGGCATCCGGACGCGCCAGCAACGACCGGACCAGTTCGCCAAACGCCTGCTGGGCGGTGCGGTCCGTCTCCAACCGGGGGAGGAGCGATTTCGCCTCGTCGAGCGTCCGCTGGGAGTCTTCGTCGTCGAACAGGGTTTTCAGGTCGTCGATCTGTTCGGCCAGCGTCCCCGTGGAGACGAGTTCCGAGGCGGAGGCCGCTCCTGACGGGATGAGTTCCTGGTCGGCGAATCGCTTGGATGGCCAGTAGACCGCCAGGACCGCGTACTGACGGTTCTGCACGCCCGAGGCCCATTGTGCGTCGATGCCCAGGTTGATGTTCCCGAACAACTCTTCGTACAGGGCGGTCGCCTCGGCCATGTCGTTGTTCCAGCCATGCGAGATGGCGACCAGATCGGTGACCGGTGTGCTGGCGAGGTGATTGGAGAGCGCATCGACCTGGGCAGGATCGAACACCTGACCGGTTTTGGTGAATTCGACCGGAAATGTCGGGAACCGGGCTGGCATGGGCATGAATGTGGTCTCCTGGCGCGCGGATGGACTGATGACGCGACTACACTGACTGGATTGCCCGCATGAGATCGATGAGGCCATGTCCCTGGAAGTTCGGTTCGCGTTCGAGGTTGGTCGCGCTTTTGAGGAAGATCGCCTTGACCTTTTCCGGCTCACCGATGAACTGCTGCTGGATGGAGAGGAAGGCCGCGATGGCGCCGGACACGTGCGGCGCGGCCATGCTGGTGCCACTGTCCTCGATATAGACCGCATCGCCGTCCAGCACCGTACCGGCGCCGAGCTGGGCGATGGCTTCCGTTTGTTTCGCTCCGGCGGCACACGATACGATCTTTTCGCCTGGGGCGACGAGATCGGGCTTGAGGCGGCCGTCGCCGGTTGGTCCCTTCGAGGAGAAGTACGACACGCCATACACGAACGGACGGTCGCGATGGGTCGAGCCAACCGTGATCGCCAGCTCGGCATTGCCGGGATCGTTGATGGTGAGATCGGCTCCGGCGGCAACCACGCCACGGAACGTGCTCTTCCACCAGCCGTACCCGGTGTTGCCGGCGGCGGTCACCACGACCACGCCGCTTTTGACCAGCCGGTTCACCTCCACGCACAGTGGGCTGTGTCCGCAGGCGAACCATTCAGGATCGAACCCGTACCCGACACTGAGGTTGACCCCGTGGATCCGGATATACCGGCCATAGCCGTTGACCTTCTGGATCTCTTCGATCGCGGCGATCAGGGTTGACACCTTGCCGGCGCCACTGTCGTCCAGGACACGATAGCTGACCAGTTTGCACCGGGGAGCCATGCCGCTGATGGCTGGAAACGTGAGTTGCTGGTGCGTGACATCGCCGTGTTCGTCCCGGTACATGGTGACCGCCTTGATCGGCGGAGACCCGTCACCCGCCGGGATCTGACCGGCGATGATCCCGGCGACGTGGGTGCCGT
>CAZSUN010000214.1:0-4308 GCA_964610045.1 uncultured Sphaerobacteraceae bacterium | reverse complement strand
TCGACCCCGATTACTACCTGAACCACATCGACGGCGGAACGCTCGTCGCGATGGGATACGCCGACGCCATCGCCTACCTCGACGCCATGGCGGATGAAGGGATGCCGTACTCGCCCGATGTCACGCGCATGGCCGCCACCAAGCGCGGTTTCACCTTCCGCGAACGGATGACCGGCCCTTTCGCCCTCGGGCAGAGCGAACCGGCCAGCGTCCTGAAGCGCGGCGTGTCCGGTCAGACCACCCTCTCGCTGAATCTCGCGATCAACATCCGTGACCTCAAGGCGTTCATCGCCGATCCGGAGCACACCGGCGAACTCGTTGGAACCATCGATCTCCCGCCATTCGGGACGAACCTGCCCTGCCGCCGCGGCTTCGTCAAGCTCTTCGCGCCAACGTCATCTCCCGACGAAACGCGCATGATCTACCACCTAGGCTTCCAGCATGAAGGCAGGGAATACATCCTCCACGGCGAAAAGCACGTCCGCAAGGATTCGACCTTCGACCTCTGGAAGGACACCACCACGCTCTTCCTACGCCTCCATGAAGGACGCGACACGAGTGGCCCTGTCGCCGGCGCGGGCGTCGCCCGGATTGGTCCCGTCGAGCTTGTCCGGCTGGTGGGAAGCGCCTATGCCACCGGCGTCAGCTCCCTGCCCGCTCGCCTCTCGGTGATGAGTCGCTTCGGGGCCTTCTTCGCCGGACAACTCTGGCGCATTTACGCGCCCGGTAAGCCCCGCGGGCCAGCCCTGCTCGAAACGACGCCGGAAGAACCCGCCGTCGCGGCTCCCGCGGTCCGGTCAGGGAGCCTTCGCTTCACCGAGGAGATGAAGGGCTTCGTCGATTTCGGCGACATCGATCCAGAGCAGGGGTATCGTACCGGCAAGGACCACGGCGCCGCGCTGATGGTCCGCCTCACGATCCGGATCGACGACATCCGGCGATTCGCCAGTGATCCCAGTCACGCGACAAGCGCCGAAGGCTGGGTCGGTTGCGATGCGCTCGGCGGAAAGCTGCCGATCGAGCGTGGCGCGTTCAATCTCTTCACCGGCGATCATCCGCGCCGAAAACAGATGCGCTACCGCCTTTTCTTCCACGACTCCGTTGGTCATCCACTCACACTCACCGGCTTCAAGTCGATCGAGGACGATCCCGGTCTCGATCTGTGGCCGGACACCACGACGCTCTACACGCGCGTCCTGGCCGGACACATCGAGGAAGGGAAGGACGATTCGGACACCCAGCAGGTCGCGGCCGGAATCATCCACATCCATCCCCGCGACTTCCTCCGCCAGTTGACCACCTTCCGCACCGGCGGCCGCTCCCCATTCGATCACGTCGCCGCCGCGTCCACCTTCGGTAACCTCTGGGTGCGCAACATCGTCCGCGTCTACGCTTCCGGCGGGCCGCCGCCTCCCGGCGCGGAATCCGGATAGAAGCAGCCCACCGCGCCAGAGGCGAGCGGTCCTGGCGTACCGGGCTCCAAAATGTACGGGGCCACGGCTCTGGCGTCGGATCACGCATCATTTCCTGCGAGGTGCAGCCGGAGTCTGTGGCCCCTTTGCGCGTGGCATCCCTCCAGCAGCGCGACCGTGCCAACCGTTTCGGATGCCGCCCTATTCGAGCGTCTTGTCTTCCATCTCCCAGGCGTGGTCCATGGTGTGATAGGCGGTGTGCCGCAATAGGAACGACACCTCCGATTTCTTGTTCTTCCCCGCCTGCTTTCCCTCGGCGTTGTACGCGCGAAGCGCATCCGAGAAGTCCTCGCGATACTGACGCCGGACATCGGGGGCCAGAATCACGCCTTCGGGGTATTCGACCCCAACCGACGGCGCGAACGTCGTTCGCTCAACGCCCAGCGTGTGGTTGATGATCTGGTCGCGGTCCCTGCCGCCGCCGCGCGGTCCCTTCTTCAGTTCCGCGGTGACGCGGGACGCGACATCGTCGAAGTACTCCCAACACGCCCAGAGCAATTTCAGGCGACGATCCATGACCTCGGGATCCAGCGGTCCGGCATCGAACGGAGAGGCCGCGAACGAGATCCCCCAGAAGTCGGTGGAACCCGTTCCTTCGTAGGTCGCGACGATTTCGGAGCCTTGCTGGGCATCGAACTCGGTCACGAGACCGGCTCGCTCGGCGACCGGTCGATAGCGATCCCGATACGTCGCCCAGTTGGCATGGGCCTGCTCATTCGACGGCCCTCCACGATTCCAGCCTGGCCAGTCGAGCGCGAACGCGGCCGACTTCTTACCCTTCTTGCCATACTCAATGGCCACTCGCACGCGATCGGTCATGACTGATCCTCCCCCGTCAGATCCTTGTCCTGCATCTCCCAGGCATGGTCCAGTACGTGCCACGCCATCCGCCGGATCACGTAACGCACCGGCCACTTCCTGCCCCCCAGGCCGGTGTTCGGTCCAAGCTCGCGCAGGGCGGCGACAACCTCTTCCCGGTGCTCGGCGATGACCCTGGCATCGTCGAGCGGAAGCTCGAATCGCTTCAGTCCAAGGCTCGTCACGTAGCCGCGTTCGGCTTGGAAGACATGGTCGATGATCGCGTCGTGATCGCGGCCACCCCCGCGCGGACCCTTGCGTAATTCGGCGCTGACGCTGGCGGCCACCTGGTCGAAGAACGACCAACCAGCTTCCACCACGGCAATCTGGCGCTCAAGTTCCTTGCCCGTGATGGGTGTGCGTTCCGACGCCGCGACCTGGCCAGGAACGCCGAAGTCGGTTTGCCCATCTCCCGCCTGCACCTCGACCACCTGGATACTCAGATTGCCGTCTGGCAGGCTCACCATGCCGGTGGTGGCCAGCACCGCGGCGAATCGCTCCCGATAGTCGAGCAGCGCCGCGATGGCGTTGTCGCTCGTTTTCTTGCCCCCACGGCTCCAGCCCGGCCAATCCAGCGCCGATGCGAACGCCTTCTGCTTGCCGGTTTCCACCACGATGCGCAGGTCTCCCATGTCGCTCCTTTTACCTCCCAGCGACCCGCCCGGTCGCCTTGCCATCTGACCATCTCGCCTCAGGGTACCCGCTGTGATGGACAGTGCCTGTCCGCGTACGGAAACGGGCGGGTGAATTGCTTCACCCGCCCGTCGCGTAAGCCCGCCGCCGCTCGATTTGGCACTACGCCGCCGTGGCGGAGAGTTGCCGCTGTCGTTCCAGTTCGCGAGAACCCTGCCAGGCCTCCCATACCTCCCAGACGTTGATCGAGATCACGATCACGGCCGCGATCCAGTTCGCCGGCCCACCTGCCGCCCACCAGTCGGCGTTGGTGTTCGTGTCGATCCGCTGGGCGAGTTCCTCGTTGAAGATCTGCTGGGTCGATGCCAGGGCAATCATGTAGAGCGTCCACAGCCCGGACTCGGCCACCGTCAGCATGAACATTGGGCGGGTCCAGTAGCCGGCGAGGTACCGGACAATCGCCGCCACAATCGAGATGGCAACCAGGGCGTAGAAGCCGGCCACCCACGCCGCGCCGAGGTCGGGATTGATCGCGGGAAGATGCTCGTACGACTCGTCGATCCCGCGCACGAACGCGCCGATCCCGTTCTCCCACTGTGCGAATGCCAGAACCCCGAGCACACCCATCGCGATCACGGTCAGGAGCGTTTCCCCGAGCCCGATCTGTCGTCCCGTTGATGAAGTCTCCGGGAGGTCGTCCACGGACCACGCCTTGCCATGCGAAGGACCATCCGGTCCCGTGGTCCGCTCGGCGACGGCGAATCCCAACGTGATCCAGAACAGGATCTGGATGCCAACCTCGAACACCGATCCGATCCCGCTCGCCAACGCCTTGGCCAGGTCACCGTCGCTGCTGGCGAGGGTCACGATCATCGCGATCACGGCGATCACCGGCAGGGCGATTGTCGCGACCTTCTTCATGACTTCGATGTAGGCGGGGTACCAGCCCGGTCCGATGAGATACCGCTTCTGTTCATGATAGGAAGCCGCCAGCTTCACGGGATCGCCCAGTTCGGTGAGCACGGCGCGAACCGCCGATTCCTCGGACTCGCCGTTCTCCACGCGTGGCGCTGCCATCTCATCGATCGCGCCCCGGACATCCTCGCCTACGTCCTTCCGCCGGTCTTCGGGAATCCGCTCCAGCGCCGCGGTCACATATCGTTCAATCAACTGGGTCATACCTGGTCATCCATTCCCAACAATGCATCGAGCGAACCGGCCAACCGGCGCCATTCCTCTCCGAGCAGCGACACCAGCGCTGTCCCGGTCGAACTCGTGCGGTAGTACTTCCGAGGCCGGGCCTCTTCCGTGTTCCACTCCGCGATCAGAAGGTCCTGGCCTTCCA
>CAZSUN010000213.1:0-4370 GCA_964610045.1 uncultured Sphaerobacteraceae bacterium | reverse complement strand
GGAACGGCCAGGCCGAGCCGGACGTGATCGCCCACAAGAACCGCGTGCTGGACGATTGGTGTGCCAAAGTTGGGCGCGATCCCAGCGAGATCGAGCGTTCGGTCCAGATCTTCGGGGCGCAACTGGACAAGTTGGACGAGTATTTCGAGGCGGGCGTCACCCATTTCATCGCCGCCTCGCCCGGCCCGGACTACGATCTTACGGATCTCAACAAGCTGCTCGCGTGGCGCGATGCCCGAAACGACTGAGCCATCCGCTGAGATTCGAGGCTAGTCAGCGAGGCGGCGATAAGTGAAGGCGTGGACGCGGAAGTGTCCTCGGCCGTAATTCCACGCGCCAGGCGGAATTTTGTGCGAAGATGAAAGTGGGACATCCAAAATCAAAACCCCCAGGTCGTCAACTCTGGTTTTCGCCAGAGCACGGTACCTGAGGGTATTTGACTTCTACTTTACCACGTTGGAGTGCGATCGGTATGGATGCGTTGCTGCTAGGCAGTCTCGAACAGATTGCTTCGGGTCCGAGGTTGCAGCGACAGCGCGATGCAGTCTGAATAGATTCGCATGCTCAATTGCCAGATCACGTCTTTAGTTTGTCCATGTCCAATTCGCGACCTTGCAAAAGTGCGGGAGGCAAACAGTATGGAAGACCGTGTGCCGGAAAATCAAGACTTCGTGGAATATGATTACACGGAGTGGATCAGAGAAGTCGGGGATATCAAGATAGACTGGCAACAATTCCGTGGAGTGGAGATTGAGCACGGCACGCACAAGTCTGGAAACGTAATAGAAATTATCCAGTCCAAAGACGCTAATGTATATGTGATGATAAAATTCCCGGGAAACAATGAGCCAAAGAAATTTCGATCAGACTTTCTGGGCCATAATACGAAATTCCGAGTCAAATCAGGAAGCTATCTGGATATAGTGACCGAGAAGATCAGAAGAAGAAAGGTGCAGGAGGAGAAAGGGAGAAGAAGAGCTTCCGAATTGCTGGAAGCGAACAATAGGGCTGCTGCAATTTTGGAAGAGGAGCGAATTCGGCGAGAGCAGCAGAACAGGGATCGTCTGGAGGCCGAAGAGCAGAGGGTGCGTGACGCTCAGATTGAGCAAATCCTGCACAGAATCAATCGCAAAATGGGTCTATCTGATGAACATAAAGAAATGATAGGGCGCCTCGGTATTCAAGAACAAGCGGCTCTGGCCTATGAAAAATCATACTATGCTGACCGGAACCCTGCGTGGGCTTCGGCTGCATCTGGTTGGTGGAGAGCCATTGGATGCTGGGATAGAGCATTCGAGATTACAAGTGACTCGATATTGACCGGCGGCAAGGAAAGCAAGCAAGTCTGGACGAGCCGAGCCGCAGCGTGTTGGGACTTACAATATAGAGACGAAGCCCGAGTAGCGATTAACCATGCCATTCGTCTTGGTACAGACAAATACACCCAGAATACTCTCCTCCGAATCAATAGCGCTCTCGGTATAGACGAAGATTTGGAATTCAATGTGAAACGAGCCGAGGAATTAGGGTCTAGTCCTTCCACAATTAGAGAATCTCTTAGGCAGGGGTTTGAATCGCCTGCAGAGTCAGATGAACAACACGAAGGGAGAAAGCGAATGGCAGCCAGGCTTCTCCAGATTGACCCAATTCGGTTTGGGTGGGCTGAAAAGTACACGCTGTGATCACTGATCCTGTGATGTGAGTGGATGCGGAAGTTTATGGAGAACAACCGGCCGGACAAGCATGACCTCGATTCGCTCGCGTTTGGAACGCTGGCGGTGCATGGCGGCAACGAGATCGACGGCGGCTCCGGCGCGATCCGCACGCCGATCGTGATGGCGAACTCGTACGCGCTGCCGGAGGATCCGTCCGGCCTCGACTGGTCGGGCACGGACAGCCTCTTCTACACCCGCAACTCCGGCGCGAACCAGGTCGGCCTGCAGCGCAAGCTGGCGGCGATGGAGCAGGGCGAGGACGCGGTGGTGTTCGCGACTGGCGTCGCCGCGTTGCACGGCGTCTTCTTCGCCCATCTCAAGACCGGCGATCACGTTGTCGTCTCGGATGTCACCTACGAGGCGATCTGGCGGCTGTTTTCGCAATTGCTGCCGGCCAAGTACGGGATCGACGCGACCTTCGTCGATGTGGCCGACCCGGAGAACGTGCGGGCGGCGATCCGGCCGAACACCCGGTTGGTGCATGTGGAGGCGATCGCCAATCCGACGACCAAGGTGGCGGAGATTGCCGCGATATCCGCCATCGCGCACGAGGAGGGCACCCTGCTCGTGGTCGACTCGACCTTCTCGCCGCCACCGCTCTACCGCCCGCTGGCCGATGGGGCGGACCTGGTGGTGCATTCGCTGACGAAGTACATCAATGGCCACGGTGACGCGATGGGCGGTGCGGTGATCGGGTCCAGCGGGTTGCTGGCTCCCATCCGGTCCGAGGCGATGGTGGATGCCGGTGGCGCGATCTCGCCCTTCAATGCCTGGCTGGTAATGCGCGGTTCGGTGACGCTGCCGCTGCGATTGGCCCAGCACATGGCATCCGCCCAGCGCGTGGCGGAGTTCCTCGAAGCTGATCCTCGCATCGCCTACGTCGCCTATCCCGGACTGGAATCCCACCCCCAGCACGACCTCGCGACGCGCCAATTCGGCGGCCGCGGCTACGGCGGGATGATGGCGTTCGCGGTGGACGGCGATCCGGACACGCAGAACCGGTTCGTGAGCAACCTGAAGGTGATCACGTCGGCCGTCTCGCTCGGTCACGACGAGTCGCTGATCGTGCATGTGGGAGGCGATGGTCCGCGCACGGTGTCTTACCCGGAACCCTTCCGCACATGGGGCCACCTGCGGTTCTCGGTCGGCCTGGAGGACGCGGACGACCTGATCGCGGATCTTTCGAACGCGCTCGACACAACCTTCGGGCGTTGAGCGCGCCTTACAGAATTCCCAGCAAAAAGCCACGCTGATTCACAGAGAACTCCCAGACTGGTGCGGTCAACTTGTTCCAGCGAAATCCCGGTGTCGACCGGGGTTCGCGGCGAACCTGTTCCATTTACCACACAAGGGAGTACCCATGACAACCCAATCAGGGCGCGGCTGGTGGCCCACCCATGAACAACTCGATAACGCCCGCTGGCATGAACGAGCGACGCGCCGCTTCGTCCTGAAGGCTGGAGCTGGAGCGGCCGCAACCGTTGCTGCTGGCGGACTGCTGGTGACGCGGACTGGCCTCGCCCAGGATGTCGCGACCCCAGCGGCCAGCGAATCCGCGACCGAAGCGGTGTGCGTACTGACGCCCGAACTGACCGAGGGGCCGTACTACCTCGACGACCTGCTGGTGCGGAACGACATCACCGAGGGCAAGGCCGGGATTCCGCTGGACCTGCGGATCACGGTGGTGGACGCCACGACCTGCGCTCCGATCGAGAACGCCGCGGTCGATGTCTGGCATTGCGACGCCAACGGCTTCTACTCGGGGTTCACGGAGGCCGATCCGGATCCACAGGACCCCACGCCGTATCAGGACGATGGCTCCAATCCCGACACGTTCCTGCGCGGCGTGCTGCTTTCCGACAGCAACGGGCTGGTCGAGTTCCAGACGATTTATCCTGGCTGGTATGTCAGCCGCGACGTGCATATCCACATGAAGGTCCATGTTGGTGGCGCCACGGAGGACGGCACGTACGATGGCGGGACAACCGCCCACACCGGACAGCTTGCCTTCGACGATGACTTCACGCTGCGCGTGGCCGAGGTCGAGCCGTACGCGAGCCGGGTGTCGACGTTCACGCGGCTGGAAGAGGACGGCGTGTTCAGCGGCATCGAGGACGACGATCCGTCCTACTTCCTGACCCTGTCGCCGGTTGACGAGAACGATCTTTCGCTGGGCATCATCGGAGAGATCGTGGTCGGCATCGACCCGGAAGCCGAGAACAGCGGCGGCGGGGGCATGGGCGGCGGTGGCGGCCAGGGAGGACCCGGCCAGGGTGGCCCAGGCGAGGGTGGACCAGGCATGGGTGAGCCGCCGTCTGGCGGCCGACCCGGTGGACCAGGCAGCGAGGAGCCCGAGGACGAGAGCACGCCAGCGGTGTAGTCCGGATACATGGGCCTTCGACGGGGAAAGGATGGCGCCGAGGGAAGCACACACGCCGGCATGCATCGAATGGGAGGTAGTTCGAAGCTGCCGGCTGGGGCTTCCGTACTGGTGCGGAGGGCGGCTCTATCATGCCTGGGCATCGTGGAGTACGGAGTTGTCACACATGCGCCTCCGTTCACGCACCCTTGACCCTCACAGGAGGGAGGCGGTCGTTTGTAGGGTCCGACCCCGTGCCGGACATGGAAGTTACGAAACGGGGCGGCGACGCTCGG
>CAZSUN010000212.1:0-4375 GCA_964610045.1 uncultured Sphaerobacteraceae bacterium | reverse complement strand
CCGCCGGTGTTCACGACCGTGCCCGTACCAGTTGTCGGACTCGTCGGCGTCGGCGTCCATCCCCAGACCGTCAAACGCACCCGGGCGACCTGGACCGCGCGCGGCCTCGCCTGCGTTGACCGGAAGGTGCGCGCCACTCCGCCGACCTCGCCCAAGCTCTCGGCAGCGCAGGAACTCCAGATCGCCGCGGTCGCCTGCACCGACCCGCCGGCCGGGTATGCCCGCTGGTCCGTCCGGCTCCTCGCCGGGCGCGTGGTTGACCTAGGCATCGTCGACACCATCTCCCGCGAAACCGTTCGCCGCACGCCCAAAAAAAACTACCTCGCTCCCTGGACCGTGGAACGTTTCGTGATTCCGCCGGCTCGCAGCGCCGCCTTCGTGGCCGCAATGGAAACGGTCCTCGACACCTACTGATCTGTCTCGATGAAACCAGCACCACCTTGCAGGACCACCTGCGAGCCCCGCTGCCGATGGCCCCGGGCCAGCCGGCCCGCGAGGACACCGAGTATGCCCGGCGCGGCAGCGCCAGCCTCTTCCTGGCCTCTGCGCCGCAGCTCGGCTGGCGCCACGTCACCGCCACCGATCACCGTGGCAGCGTCGACTTCGCCCATGTCTTGCGCGAGCTGGTTGATGTCCAGTTCCCCGATGCCGAGCGCCTGATCATCGTCTGCGACAATCTCAACATCCATCGCCTTGAGGCGCTGTACACCGCCTTTCCTGCCGCAGAGGCGTTCCGGATCGCCCGCAAGATCGCGTTGCGCTTCACCCCCATACACGGCTCCTGGCGAAACATGGCCGAGTTCGAGATCAGCGTGCTCAAGCGGCAGGTGCTGGCCCAGCGGATCCCGGACCGGGCGATGCTGGACCAGCACCTCACGGCGTGGGAGGCGGACCGCAATGCCGTGGCCGCCCCGGCCCGCTGGACGTTCACCGTCGCCGATACCCGCACCCATCTCGCCTCCCTCTCTCCGATCCCAGCATGTAGTCCATACGCTGTGCCAGAGCACTCAGGCGGGCCAGATCGTCGACTGGTTCCATGCCAGTGAACGGATCTGGGAGTTGGGCCGGGCCCTGCATGGGAAAGACACGCCGGAAACCCGAGCCTGGGTGGCACATCAGCTCGAACGGCTGGCCCAGGCCGCCGCGACAGCACTCGCCACGGAGTGGGCGGCCTTGCCGCTCCGGGGTGAGGTGGCGACGCGGCGCGATACCCACGTCACCTACTTCACCAACCAGGCGTCCCGGATGGACTACGACCGCTATCGGGCCGATGGCTGGGACACCGGCAGCGGGATGATCGAAAGTGGCTGCAGGAGCGTGATCGGACAGCAGCGGAAAGGAGCCGGGAAGCGCTGGAGCGATGCCGGGACCCGAACCGTAGCGAATGTTCGGCTGCTCCTGTTCAACCACGAGTGGGACGACTATTGGGCCGTAGCCTGACCGACACTCCTCAATCGCACCCGCTGCCCGGTGATGGCTGGACAATCGGGTCCGCGACATGCCACCAGGTCTCGCCTGCCAGAGGTTTCCGGACCACGGATTCCGACACGTCATACCGCCGTGCCAACTCGGCTGGTGTCGTCCCTTCCACTGCATGCATTGCCCTGACGGCGGCGACCGCGGCTTCTGTCAACCTGGCCCGACCGTTGGCCGCACCCACCGACGCGGAAGGGAGAAGCGGCAACCTTGCCCCGCATGCGCTCCCGCTTCGTCGCCCTCCCCATATGGTCCGGCCGGACACAGAGGGCTGTCCCACAAGCAAGCCACACCTCCTGATTGAACGGGATTGGGCCATGCGCCTCTTGATACGCCCAACGATGGACGGATACTTGCCGGCCCCGTGCTCTGAAGACACCGACCGTCCCTGACGGCATTCGGCGCCCCACCGTGATCCACACTCAGCACTGGTGATGCTTGTCGACCGTGGCCCTGAAACGCAGGGCGACTGCCTCCTCCTCCGGGCTGGACCGTTCGCTCATTCATACCCTCGGTCAACGGTGGCGGCAGGAGTGCGGTCCATTGCCAGCCTATCCGAAAGTCAGGCATCACACCGGGACCCATGGCCACTTTCCCGATGTACGGCGGCAATATCCTTGCAGGTCGTCACGACAGACGCTAGACTCCTTGTTGCAGGAAACCTTGGCAGGGGCTGCATTGCAGTCGTTTTCCAGCAATGTGACGAGTACCCGATGTCGGTACGATATCAGGTGCTTCGTGTCGCTGTTGGATGACGTCCATGTCATCCAGGCGGACCGGGTTTTCCCAACCTGGCCGGAAAACGGGGACTCAGTCGGCGGCTTCGCGCCGCTGTGCGGGTCCCTGTGCCTGGATTGCATGGAGGGATCATGGGTACGGTCATGGGGTGACCGTCCACACAAACATCCAACAGGGCTATCCGTGGAGGCCCTGCGATGGCAACGGGGGACCGGTTTGGGGTTGGTCGGGTCCCACAACAACAGCGTCACGTTCTACTGGTTGGTGACGATCCACAGATCTCCCTGGCGATGGCCGATCACCGGCGGTGGGGCGTGTCGTCAAACTGGGCGTCGACGCTCGACGACCCGAAAGCGTTCGCGGCCGAGCGTGAGATTACCCGGATGGAACCCGTGATGCCGGACGCTCACCCGGTTGACAGGCGCGACATTCCTGGTCAGGTGACCGGGGAGCGTATTGCCCTGGGCTCGACGATCGAGCGCAAGCCATCGTCGCGACCCGGCAGGGATCCGCTCGAAACGACGATTCCCGTTGCCCCTTCGGCCGGGATCTCCGTCAAGCTTGCTGCCGACTCCTATCGGGCACGACGCCACTCCGGCTTGTCCATACTGCCGGTTCCCGGCTTCATGATGAAGACTCGCTTCTGCCTGGGCGTTTGGAAGCAGATGACCGATCGAACGATACAAGGTAATTGCGAACTCGCCCTTTCGGTATCCAGCCACACCACTCGTGAAGGCTTCTGGAATGACTCTATTAGCAGACCAGGCTCCATGGCAAGCAGTTTTCGAGTCGAGGCTGCGCCTGTGCCGGGCGCCGAAGTTGGACTCGATCCGCCCGGTGATGTGGACACATGGACAATGCCACACACCGCGTACACGAGGTATGTCAAGCCGCTCTGCGATTTCACACTCGCACTCGTGCTCCTCGGTGTCTTGCTCCTACCCATGATCTGTATTGCGATTGCCATTCGTCTCGATTCGCCCGGAAACCCGCTCTTCCTCCAGCGCCGGGTCGGTAGGAACGGCCGGGAGTTTACGATCTGGAAGTTCCGCACGATGCAGCGACAGGAAGGCACAGAGCTAGAACTTATCGAGGATGAAAACGGACATCTGCGACACAAGGTGCGCAACGACCCCCGTGTGACCCGGGTCGGCAGGATTCTGCGCAAAACCAGCCTGGACGAACTTCCGCAGCTTCTGAACATTATATGTGGCCACATTGGACTGGTTGGGCCACGCCCGGAACTTCCGGAGATCGTTGCCCAATACGAACCCTGGCAGCACCGGCGTCACCTGGTTCGACCGGGGTTGACCGGGCTTTGGCAGGTCTCCGGCCGGTCGGACAAGCCGATGCACGAGCACACCCAGCTGGACATCGAGTACATCGAGCGGGTGTCGCTACGGCTCGATGTCGTGATTATGGTCAAGACGGTCAAGGTCGTGGCGAGAGGATTGGGCGCATTTTGAACGCCAAGCAGACGCGACTCCGGCCCGATTCGCCGAATTCGCCATGGTTCGGCGGGAAGGAGGCGGGATGGCAATGAACATTCTCGTCACCGGTGGTGCCGGGTTCATCGGCAGCCATCTCGTCGAGCGGCATCTCCATCAAGGCGACACGGTTATCGCGTTCGACAATCTCGTCACCGGGCATCCTGACAATCTCGGTCATCTGACAGGCGATTCCGCACTCACGATCGTCAATCACGACTGCACGATCCCGTTCGCGCACATGGTCTCGGACCGTCGGATCGACCGTGTCTACAACCTTGCAAGCCCTGCCAGCCCCCGCGGGTATGCGAAGTACCCGATCGAGACGCTGCGGATCAACGCCGAGGGAACCTACAACGCCCTGTCCGTGGCGCGGGAACACGGCGCGCGTTTCCTGCAGGCGTCGACCTCGGAAGTCTACGGCGACCCCCTCGTTCACCCGCAGCCGGAGACCTACTGGGGCAACGTCAATCCAGCCGGTCCGCGCGCGTGCTACGACGAGGGCAAGCGGTACGCGGAGAGCATGACGCTCGAGTTCTGGCGCCAGTTCGGTGTCGATGTGCGCATCGCGCGGATCTTCAACACCTACGGCCCACGTTCTCAGCCAGCCGATGGCCGGGTGGTCCCCAATTTCTGCACGCAAGCCATTGCCGGTCTGCCGCTGACCATCTATG
>CAZSUN010000211.1:0-4377 GCA_964610045.1 uncultured Sphaerobacteraceae bacterium | reverse complement strand
CCGACTACGCGCAACTCATCCGCGTCGAACTCACCGCCCTCCGCGGCGGCTGACCCGTTCCAAGACGAATCGGGCCGCGATGGCCGTGGAAAGCAGGGTGTCCGCATGGCATGACCGGGCGGACACCCTGCGCGCGGGCATGGAATGGCTCTTCATGAACGGGGATCCGCCCCTGCCATGCCATGTACCTACCGAGCACAGCACCTCGAATTGCCACCCCCTTCCTCCCAGCATCGACTCGCGATATCCTGCATGGTATCTGCGAGAGGAGATCATGACCGAACGGCGGCGACGCAACAGCCTGCGGTATCCCGGATACGACTATGCCCAATCGGGGATGGTCTTTGTCACCGTCTGCACGTATAACCGGCAGCACCTGTTTGGCGTGGTGAAAGAAGGGCGCCTGGCGCTTTCGGCTGCCGGTGAAATGGCTGCGGCGCATTGGCAAGGCCTATCCAAACGGTTCAAGGGCATCGATATCGACGCATTCGTCGTCATGCCCGATCACCTTCATGCAATCCTCATCACCGGAACCAACGCCCATGGAGATACTGCCGGCTTCGTCATTCGAGGCTACAAGGCCGCGGTGCAAAGCGCGTACAGTCAAGGCGTCAAACGTCACGATTGGGAACCGTACGAAGATCACCTCTGGCAACGCGGATTCCATGACCGAATCATTCGCAACGACGCCGAGTACGACACCAGATACCGGTACATTGAGGGCAATCCCGGTCGGTGGTGGGAGCGCATGAAGTCCGAGTCCGTCGGCACATTCCCTGGGCCACCCCAAACCTCACCAGGGTAGGGGCGGATCCCCGTTTAGAGCGAACCTGGACATACCCGCGCGGAGGGTGTCCGCCCAGACGTACCCACGCTCACTGCCGCCCAACCGTTACCGACGAACGAACGCCTCGCATGGCGCGGCCAGGGCGAACACCCTAAGTTCGTCCATGGTCACACCGCCAATGTTCCGGGGATTCGCCCCTACTCTGGTGAGGTGCGATGGGGCAGACGTATGCGTGGGATTGTCCCTGGGCGGACGCCTCACCGCCGCCCAGTCGCACCATTTCTCCTGATGGTGTGGTTATTCCGCCACCGGGAATTGCGCGATGCGCAGCGTGGTCGAGCCATACGGCACCAACCAGAGCGGCGCTTCGGGGCCGGCCGCGGCAACCGGCGACGCCGGAACCGGACCCGCCGCGTTGTGCTGGATCTCCCAACCCGCCACCGGCGTCGATGGCACGATGCCGGTCACTGGCGGGGCATCCGGGCCGAACGGGACATCGCCCAACGGGCCTGACGCGAACTCGATCGCGGTGGCCGGATCGTCCTCCGGCAACACCAGCGCGTGGTTCCACGCCGTGGTTGGATGCACCTCCCAGTCGGCGTGTGGATCCTCGCCAGCCACCTTCCGCCACTCCTCGCCTACCGGATGCGCCAGCACCAGCGGTCCGCGATGGATCACCGCGCTGGCGTCATCACGCCGCTCCACCCGCGCATCCATCGGCAGGTCGAGGACCAGCGTCGTCGACCCCGACCACTCGCGCTCGACGAGGTGGAACCCTCCCGCCGCGAGCGGCGCGGCGGCGCCATCGATCACCAGCGTCGCCCCATCCGCCCAAACCGGCGCCCGCAACCGCAGCGGGAATCGCACCGCCTCCGGCGTCTCCACCACGATGGAAACCCGTCCATCGAACGGGTAGTCGCTTTCCACCACGACCCGCACCGGCGCCCCTCGAACCGTGGTCTCCACCGAGCACGGCGCGTAGGAAACCGCCGCCAGCCCGTCGTCCGCTGACCGCAGCCACAGATGGCTGACCACCTTCGGCCAACCCTGGTGCATGTTTGCGGTGCAGCATCCGAAATGCGGCTCCAGCCCGAAGATGTTGGCGTCCGGCCCGTTGCTCGTATACACGCGGTCCTCGCTCACCGCGCAGATCGCCTGGTTCACCTGCTGCACGTACTGGTGCGTCCACATGTCCGCGCTGATCGTGGCCGGCAGGGCGTTGAACGCGATCCGCTCGAACCTATCCCCCAGCGCCGCGTCGCCGAGGATCGGCAGCAGCGTTTCCAGCGAGTAGAGGTACTCCACCACCGCGCACAGTTCGGTGCCCTGCGACGGGTTACGCCCGGCGAGGTGCTCGTCGCCGCTGAAGACCCCCGTCGCCTGGCCGTGCCAGCGGTCGAGCGTCTCGATCGAGGTCGCCACCGCCGCCCGGTTGGCCGAATCGCCATCGAGCCGGTAGCGGATCCCGGGATCCTTCAGCCCCATCGCGTTGTTCACCACGTGGGTGGAGAGGTCGCGCTCTTCCGGCAGGCAACGCCCCCGGATCGAGAACACGGCATGCTGGGCGGGCCAGTTGAACCCCTGGTCGCGGGCCACGGCGGCCAGGTCCAGCAGCCAGTCCTCCCTGGTCCGCTCGTGCAGCCAGAGGATACTCACCACGAGGTCCGCCCAGCGATAGCGCCCCCACGAGCGCAATGGGCGCTCGGCCAGCACCTCCGCCAACCGCCGCAGGAACCGGAGCATAGCGGGAACGATGCGGTCATCGCCGGTCGCCTCCTGGTACTGGGTGAGGGCCTTCAGCACCACGAACCGCGGCCACGGATCGTAATCGTGCGCCAGATCGACTCGCCCGCTCCCGGTGATCCGCACGTCGTTGGTGCTGCCCAGCCAGCCATCCTCGTGCTGGCGGGCGAGGATCGCGTCCACCCACCGATCGGCCTTCGCGATCAACCGCTCGTCGCCAAGCAGGAACGCCAGCGGCACCAGACCATCGAGCCAGTACGGACCACGCTCCCAGCCATCGCGATCGCCACCGATCCACGCGCTGCGGGCCACATCCGGCCAGAACTCGTCGAGGTGGCCGCTCAATCCACCGGCCTGGATTTCCAGCTGGCGCAGGAGCCACCCTCGCGGCCGGATCGCGCCAAGCGGCAGTGGCGCGAATGGAAGAGATGTCGATTCGATCACGGTCATGCGGGTGGATTCCTTCATCGACGCACGGTCCAGGCAATGGCAACGGGCATCATGCTCGCACCCGCCACGTTGCCCGGCAATGGCGATGTCATGGCCATCCCCCGAACGAGACGAGCCATCTCCCTTTTCAGCAACCCCGTGATAGGATGGAATCTCTTCCCGAAACGGCCGGCCACATTCGAATAGCGTGCAGGACGGAGACAACCACCATGTCGAACCTGGAAACCGATAGCCGGAATCACTCAACGATCGGACGCCGCGCGCTGCTCGGCGGGGCGGCGGCCGTCGCCGGAGCCGCCACGCTCGGGGCGTTCGCGGCCAACGCCCAGGACGCCAATCGCGACTACGGACCTGGGGCCACCCCGGTTCACTATCCGGACGAGAACGTCGTGGCCGTGACCGATGCATTCGGCCCGTACATCGTCGGCAACTCCGCCATCCAGCGCATCTGGACCGGCGGGCTCTGGCTGGAAGGTCCCGCCTGGAACGCCGTCGGCCGCTACCTGCTCTGGAGCGACATCCCCAACGACATCCAGCTTCGCTGGTTGGAGGACGACCACGGCGTCAGCACCTTCCGCAACCCCTCCGGCTACAGCAACGGCAACACCTTCGATTGGGAAGGCCGCCAGATTTCCTGCCAGCACGGCAACCGGCAGGTGGTGCGCTACGAGCACGACGGCACGGTGACCGTGCTCGCCGATACCTACGAGGGACAACCGTTCAACTCGCCGAACGATGCGGTGGTCCACCCGAACGGGAGCATTTTCTTCACCGATCCCCCGTACGGCACCCAGAACGTGGGCGCCTACGAAGGGCACTACGGCGAACTCCATCACCCCAACGCCGTCTACCGCATCGACCCCACCGGCACGGTCGAGCGCGTCACCGACGAGCTGGAGGCTCCCAACGGGCTCTGCTTCTCACCGATGTACGACCTGCTCTACATCGTCGATACCGGAGGAAGCCAGCGCGATATCAAGGTATTCGACGTGGTCGACGACGCCACCCTGGCCAACCCGCGCCAGTTCGCCCAGATCGAGGTTGACGGCCAGATCGTCGGCCCGGACTCAGTGCGCGCCGATATCGATGGCAACATCTGGGCCACCGGCGGCTGGCTCGGCTTCGGCTACGACGGCGTCCACGCCTTCACGCCGGAGGGGGAGCGAATGGGCCACATCATGCTCCCGGAAACCACCTCCAACCTCGTCTTCGGCGGTCCCAAGCGCAACCGGCTCATGATTACCGCCAGTCAGTCGATCTACACGCTCACGGTCAACACCGTCGGCGCGCATATTACGTAGCTCCATAGGCACGAATTTGACCATGGTAGGGGCGGATCCCCGGAACATTGGTGGCGTTGTCATTGGTGAACGCAGGGTGTCCACCCGTACCGCGCG
>CAZSUN010000210.1:0-4381 GCA_964610045.1 uncultured Sphaerobacteraceae bacterium | reverse complement strand
GACGGCACCCGCTCCACGCCCAGTTCGGCGAACGCCTCGTGGAAGGAGCGTCGCCGCTCGATCATGGCGCCGATCACGCCCGACAGCGTGAACAGCGGCACGCCCACCGCCCACTGCCGGGTCTCGTCAACGAGCGTTTCGCCAAGGTCGAAGATGACGGTGCGCATGGTAATGACCTTTCTGCGGTGGGAGGTTCGACGAAATCAGAGTTGGACTGGAGATGGGGGGAATCTATACCAGCCCCTCGCCATGCGCGAACATGATCGCCGCCGCCCGGTCCCGCAGTCCCAGCTTGGAGAGCACGTTTCCCAGGTGCGTCTTCACCGTCGCTTCGCTGATGTGCAACGCCTCGGCTACCACCATGTTCGCCCTGTAACTCAATCGCACACTGTAGCCGCGACCACCGCCAGCACGAAGCCCACGTTCCAGGCCATGAGCCCCATGCCGTCCACACCGCTGCTGGCGATCCAGCCCGCCAGCAGCGGCCCGCCGAACGCCGCGTAGCTGGCCACCGCCACCCACGCCGCCTGCCTCGCCGGAATCGCCGCCACGCTCAAAATCACCAGTAGCAACCCCGGCAAGGCCAGGAAGGGATACCCGGCCAAGCTGCCCGGCCCCGGGATGCCGGAGAACCACTGCCCAATCTCCAGCACGGCCAGCGGAATCGCCGCCACCAACATGAATCGCGCCGTCGGCCCGTCGTCACCGCGAACCAGCCACCGCAACCACGGCAGGCTCGCCACCAGCAGCAAACCCAGCGCCCACGGGCTCATCGTCTCGCCCGCGTCCGGAGCCACCAGCCCGGCCACCGCCACCGCCACCAGCGATCCCAGCGCCAGCAACGGCACGCCCACCTCGATCGCGGCCACCTTCTCCGGCTCGGTCCCGGCCGCCCGCACATCGGCGTCCCACAGGCAGTCGAACACGTCCGCGCCGGCCAACGGCGCCCCGCCCGCCGGGGGTGCCGGAATGGCCTTTCACCTGGTCAGTATCGGAGTATCCATGAGGCCGCTCCCATTCCGTCGCGACATCTCGAGCGCGATCCCTCGCTCCAGCATACCTCCTGGCCGCGCCGGTTCCTCACAGATCCACCCCGCGAATGGCGATCGCCGGGTGCTTGACGATTTGCAACAGCGACACGCCCAGCCCGTAGCTGGTGACGCGGCGGTTGGGCACGATCCGCGCGAAAATCGTGCCTGGATCCTCGTTGAAGTCCTTCGCCGAGATGATCCCCTTGAGACGTCCCGCCGCGAACAGGTCCTGGATCCGCTGGTCGGTCACCGGCAGCAACGTTGCCGTGCCCTGGAACTGCACCGCGAACGGCGGGAACAGCAGAACCTTCTTCGCTGGAATACACACCGCCACGCGAGGGTTCTCGCGGATGTTCCGCGCCTTCACCGAGTCGTCATGCATCGTCACGTACAGCGCGTCACCGATCTTCGCGTAGCGTAGCCCCGCGACATGCGGCCGCATCTCCGTCGAGGTTGTCGCCAGCGTGCAGAATGACCGCTTCGCCATCTCCTTCCGGATCAGTTCCCGCTGCCGGTCCACATCGAATATCTCCGCCGCCACCGCCGCCTGTTCAATCCGCATCGTCGACATTCTGTCTCCTTTTCCGTACGTGTCGTTAAAAATCGAACGCGCCGCCTTGGGCCATTCCTCAATTCCGGATCGCCATCGCCGCCGCGACGCCCAACGCCACCAAACTCGCCACCGAGGTCACCGTCCGGATCGCGTGCAGCCGATTCCATGGAGCCTCGAACGCCGTCCGGGCCACGCTCGCCGCCACTCCGCTTACTGGGCCAACCTGGTCTAGTTGGTCGTTGAGCGGAACATTCCCCCTCCCCGAAATCGCCAGGGTCGCCACCTGCAACGCCAGCCCCGCCGCGATCGTCAGCGCAATCGGCCTGTCCTCCCTCCAGTACAGCGCCGCCGCCCCCGCGATCAGCAACGGCGCTCCCACGAATGCGGAGAGAAACAATGGATTGAGAATCGCCCGGTTGATCGACTGGAACGACGAGACATACGCTTCGTCGTCCACCTTCGCCAGCGCCGGAACGATCGACACCTGGAAGGTGAAGAACACCCCCGCGCTCAATCCCGTCGCCACGCTCGCGGCCGCCAGGGCCACCGGCGGTCCCAGCGGGATCGCTTCCCGCTCGGTCGCCGCTGCTTGCAGGAGCGCAAATGTCTCGATCATCGGCATGTCTTCTCCTTCGTGTCCCGCTCGTTGTCATGCCTCAATCCTGCCCCGCCACCCCTCGCCGCACATCCACCCCCGGTCGGAATCGCTCCTCCACCCGTGGGATGACCTGGTCTCCACCTGGCGCACAAAGGGAGCGAACCTCCCGGTCCGCTCCCGATTCATGCGAACACCCGTAGCTCCGCCTCAGGCCGCCAACCGCTCCTCGCACTCTGGCTCTCGCCCATCGCAAACCAGTGCCACCATGGTTGGCACGGCCGCCTCATTGGCCAGCCCCGGGACGCCATTCAAGGCCGGCAACCCGGAAGCCACGACAGCCTCGGCCTTCCGCAGCCGCGCCAGCGCGAGCCCGCGCGGGTCCACGAACTCATGCAGGCCATCCACCATCCGCTGGAACCAGCCATGGCCACTCGCCGGCCGCACCAGGGCGGCCCTCCGCCGCGCCCGCGTATCCGACTCGATCTCATGGTTCCGGATGAAGATCGCAAGATCGCTCATGACAGGATTCATGGGGAGATGCCCTTTCGGATGTGATCAAACCCACTTCGGGATCGACCAGTGGAGTGAATCGCCAGGGACCGCTTCGCCCTGGCCTCCTGCTATCCTAGGGACACAAGTGGACCGGCTCCATATCCACTTTCGAGCGATTTATTCAGCCACTTTCGCCGCCGGACTGGAGTTCCGACGCCCATGGATCTCCTCATCAAGATCGACCGCTCGCTCCCCGAACCGCTCGTCTCGCAGGTCTATCGCGGCATCCGCCAGGCCATCGAGCGGGAAACCCACGGCCCTGGAGACCGACTTCCCTCCACCCGTGAGTTCGCCCGGCAACTCGGCATCACCCGCTTCACCGTGGACGAAGCCTACGCCCGTCTCGTCAGCGAGGGGTACCTCGAAGCCCGCCACGGCTCCGGCACCTACGTCGCCGAGCACGTCCACATCCCCACGCTGGACATGAACACCCCGTCCGGTCCCAATGCGCCAAGACGGAAGCTGTCCACCTGGGCGTCCAGCCTCCAGCCAGAACCGCCATCCGAGTCATCGCCGGACGCGGTCGAGTTCAACTTCTACGCCGGAACCCCCGCGCTCGACCGCCTGCCCACCGCCATCTGGCAACGCCTCATCCGCCGCGAAGCCCGCGACCAGGCCGCGTCCAGCTACACCTATGGCTATACCGCCGGCCTGCCCGCCCTGCGCGAGGCGATCGCCTCCTGGGTCGCCCGGTCCCGCGGCGTCACCTGCGCCGCCGACCAGGTCCTCGTCACCAGCGGCGCGCAGCAGTCGATGGACCTCGTCATGCGGATGCTGCTCGATCCCGGCTCACGGGTGGTCGTCGAAGACCCCTGCTATCGCTTCGTCCGCCGCATCGCCTCGCTCACGGGGGCGTGCATCGTCCCGGTCCCCGTCGACGGCGAGGGCATGGACACCAGCCAGCTCCCGGAATCGGACCCCGCCATCCGCCTGGCGTGCATCACGCCATCCCACCAGTACCCAACCGGGGCGATCCAGCCACTCTCACGACGTCTCGACCTGCTGGGCTGGGCCGAACGCACCGGAGCGTTGATCTACGAAGACGACTACGACGGCGAACTGCGCTACGATTCACGTCCCGTTCCCGCCCTCGCCGCGCTCGCCACCGCCGGCAACGGCCCCAACAACGTCATTTACAGCGGCTCGTTCTCCAAGGTGCTCTTCCCGGCCCTCCGCCTCGGCTACATCATCCTCCCGCCAGATCTCGTCAGGCCGTTCGCCGATGCCAAGGCGACCGTCGATCGCCACGCCCCCACCCTCAACCAGGCGGTCGTCGCCGCCTTCATCACCGAAGGCCATTTCGAGCGCCATATCGCGAAGATGCGGCGCGTTTACTCCCGGCGCCACGACGCCCTCGTCTCCGCCATGGACGAACACCTCGCCGGAATCGCCCATCGCGACGAATCGATGCGGTCCGCCGGTCTCCACATCCTCACCCGGTTCGATGTCGACATGACGGAAGCCGAACTGGAAGCGCTGGCCCTCGCCAACGGCATTGGCCTCGAAGGCGCCAGCAAATGCTACATCACCCCACCCGTCGCACCGCACATCTTCATGGGCTACGCCGCCCTCCCCGAGGAAGACATTCACGCCGGCATCGCCCGTCTCGGCCAACTCCTCCGTCAGGAAAACCGCACGCTGGAGAGC
>CAZSUN010000209.1:0-4398 GCA_964610045.1 uncultured Sphaerobacteraceae bacterium | reverse complement strand
ACGATGAGTCGGACGCTTCCGATGACACCGACGATCCCGCTGGCGACGATGAGTACCTCGACGCCGTCCAGGACGAACTCGATACGCTCGCCGATGACTCCCTTCGCGTGGTCGAAATCCTCGAACTCGCCGAGAGTGGCGACGCCACCAGCGCCGAAGTCGAAGAGATCAACGACATCTTCGAGAGCTGGGTCGAGTACCCGGATGTCGCCGCCGACCTCGTGGCCCCGCGTGGCTTCGAGGATGTCGAAGACGCATATCTCGATCTCGCCGATTCCGTCGGTGAGACCGGTGAACTCTGGGAAGAGTATTGGGGTCTCGAAGCCGGCGATCCGGACGAGGAAGATGCCCTCGCCGACTTCAACGATGCCTTCGATACCACCATCGACCTGATCGATGAGGTGCAGGACCTCGTTGACGATGCTGGCGGTTCATCCTCCGGTTCCGATGACGCGACCGACGACGCGACGGACGATGAGGCGGATGCCGCCGACGAGTCCGATGACACCGACGATGGGACCGATGTTGGCGATCCTGATGCCTACATCGACGAAGTCATCACCCAGTCCGAGGAATGGGACGAGTCCGTCGTCCGCCTCAACGAGATTCTGACGCTGTGGGTTGATGGCGATGCCAGCGACGACGACCTCTCCGAGCTCTCCGGGATCCTGATCCTGTGGCTGGGCGCGCCGGATGTCGCCGCCGAGCTGGAAGCTCCCGACGGCTTCGAAGACGTTCAGGACGCCTACGAGGCCTATGCCGATTCCCTCTTCCAGGCCAGCGCCGCCTTCACCACCTGGCTGGGAGCCGAGTCTGGTTCGACTGAATCCGAAGACGCGCTCGATGACTTTGCCGCGGCCATGTCCGATGTGGACGATGCCTTCGCCGACCTGCAGGATGAGATCGACGCGGCCGGATAGTCGACCGCACTCACCCCGACCGCCAACCACGCGGGTTAACCAACAACCGCGATCCCATTGGGTCGCGGTTGTTGTGTGCGTGGAACACTCGCGGGCATCCGCCCCATGTGATCACGGCGCCGCGTTTCCCGATGCCGGGGAAGCGGTTTCGCGTGCACGCGCCGCTCCTTGCGCCCGCTCGCCCGCGAGAAGCTCGCGCCGGGCGCGGAGGCGTCCCGCGCTCCTGGCGAGCCCGGCCTTCAGCACGCGGGCCACGATCGCTGGCCGCATGAGCGAGGGTGGCGGCTCCATCATATGCACGACTTTCGCGAACGCCATGGCCACGTCCACGTCCTCTCCCGCCGCGAAGTTGAGCTGGTCGAGATACCAGTGCAGCATCCGGATGCCTCGCGGCAACGTTTGCCGCCCCGGCAGGAACCGCAGGTCGTTTCCGGCCGCCAGTTTCCATGCCCCGTCCACCACTGGCGCGCAGCCCGCCACGAATCGCTGGGCCAGGTCGTCCGTGCCATCGTCCAGGCAGGCGTCCAGCACGCTCGCCTCCAGCGCCGCGACCGACATGCCCTGCCCGAACACGGGATTGAAGGAGCACATCGCATCGGCGAATGGCAGGATCCCGGCCGGGAACCGATCTGGCATCCGCTCGAACCGGCGGAGGCCGCGCGGCATGAAGTAGGTCGTCGCCTCCCCAACCGGCGTGGCGTCGCGCAGGAAAATCGCGATATCTGGCGCATCGAGTGCGGCCGCGTAGGCCGCGAATCCTTCCAGGTCAGCCGGTGGCGTCAGGCCGTTCCGCCCGTTGAGCGTAATCAACCACCGGTCTCCCTCGATCGCGAACGCCAGGCCCCCACGCTGATTCCCGGGAATCGCCGAAATGATCGTCACCACGTTCCCGCCAAAGTCCCCGGCCCGCCGCTGGAACATGCGCGACGTATACCGCACGTTGACCTCGAACACCTGCTCGGGCGGGCGCTCGTACCCGGCCCGCTCCAGCCAGCCGCCAAGTCGCGTTCCGCGCCCGCTGGCATCCACCACCAGGTCCGCCGTCACCTCGTATGTCCGTTCTCCGGTCACGCTTGTGGCGACCACCCCGGTCACACGCGTGTGCGTCGCGTCCCATTTGAGGTCCTGTACCGCCACCCGCTGCTGGATCTCCACATTGCCGATCGCGCGTACGCGTTTCCGCAGTACGCCTTCGATCAGGGGGCGGCTGGCCACGACCGCGGTGAAACCCGCTGTCCCGCTCGCGTGCCGTATGCCAGCCTGATGCCAGCCAACGTTGGTCATCGCGTCGGATGTCACCGCGCCGCGCTCCACGAGATCGGCGCTGAAACCCGGCATCGCGCGCTCGATCGTCATCAGCCCACGCCCCAGCAGCGCGTGTACGTGATGGCCCTGGGGCGTGCCCTTGCGGTGCTCGCCCATGGCCGGAAACGTGTCGCGGTCCAGCACGGTCACCTCATCGAAGTGCCTGGCGAGAACCTGGGCGGCCAGCAGCCCACCCACGCCGCCGCCAATCACGATAGCCCGGGTGGCCAGAGGCGCGGGCGTCGCCAGCGATTGATCCTGTCTGTCGATAATGGCCCCAAAAGGTGGTGTGATGGAGAAGGTCATGTCAGCCTCCCTATGCCTGGATCGCCGGGTCATGCGTCCATCCTGGGCCCGCGGGCGCCCTCGCTCCAGACCAGAAACTGTCCAGTTTTTGCTCACCCGCCGTCCTGAATGCCCTAACGGGGAGGCTCCGGCAACCTGGCCAGCCCCGCCTGCGTCTCCCGGCGCCACAGGTAGTCCGTCACCATTCCCAACCCGGTCGTCAGATACCGCCGGTAGCTGCTGAATGGCAGGTCGAGGTCTTCCGCGGCCCGCTCCTGCGATGGGGCGGGATCGAGATAGGTGCGATGGAGCGCCTGGTAGTACCGAACGGTTTTCGCGTTCGACCGCAGCGATTCCGCCGCCTCCCGCAGCAACCCGCACAACCGCTCGGCGGGCGCGTCACCGCCTGGCGCCTGCATCACCAGCCGGGAGCGCAGGAGCGGATTCCGCTCCACCCGCGCGGGCGTGAGGGCCGCGCGCAAGGCTTGCTTCACGGCGTTGTCGAACTCGGTTCGAGACAACACGATCTCTTGCGGCGTCGCGGCGGGCGAATCCAGGTAGGGATCCATCGAGAACTCGCGCCGGGTCTGAAGTTCATCGAACTGTGTCACCGTCTCTCGCCGCCAGTCGTGGGCGTAGAGCGCATACACCCTGTCTCCAACCGGCACGGCGACATCCGCGACACGAAGATGATTGAGGTAGCGAAACAGGGTGTCCCAATGGTCTGGGTCGGGAACCACCATCGTGGTCAGGATCAGCGACTGATCGGTATAGACCGCGCTCGCGCCCAGGACCGAGATGCTGAACGGCGTCGACGGATCGCGGTACGTTTCATTCCCCATGATGAACCGCATGACGCCAACCGTGTCGCCGGGCATCCGCGGCGCGTGGCGCTCGGCCTCCGCGAGCAGGGGAGCCAGCATGGGATCCGCTTCGAGATCGGCGGCGGTCACCTCACGTATATGGAGCCGCGCGATCATCCCCGTCACCGCGTCCCGCTGGTTCCGCACGAGGTAAAAGTCTTGCGGCATGCGGCCCAGCCAGTACCTGGCGATCGCCGCCGATGCATCGCCCTCATGCCGCCGCACCATGTCGAGGACCAGCGGCCATTCGTCTTCGGTGGCGGGTTCGATGAAGGTATGCACATAGCCGTCGTCGCCGTGATACGGCCGCCAGGCTGGGTTGTGCCGGTGCAGGAACAGCAGGCTTCGCAGGTGTTGTTGCTGTATCGACCCGGTTGTTTCCTGGATGCGCTGGATCAGGTGGCCATGCACGACGCGGTGAATGTCCTCGAACCGTCGCGGGTGCCGCCATCGCAGGTCCGCTTCGATCGCGTCTCGCGCCAGGTCATGCGGAAATAGCCCCTCCTGGCCGCGTTCCATGAACGACAGCCCCTCCAGCCACGTGAACAGCCCGTGCGCCTCTTCCTCCCCGAACGCCGCCTCCAGCAGCGATTCCGTGGTGATCCTTGCGTGCGCCGCGATCTCCAACGCCTGGCGGTGGCGGGGAGAAGGCTCCTGCTCGATGAACCGCCGCGTCAGCGATCGCACCAGGTCGGGGTCCCTCAGCGGCTCGAACGCTTCCGCTCCTCGCCGCGCCGAATCGGCCACCAGCGACAACGCCAGCGGATGCCCATGGGTGAAGGAAATAGCGGGCTCGATGAACGGCTCGGGCACCAAGCGGCCCGTCAGGTACGCCCTGCTTTCGTCGGGATGCAGGTTGCGCAGCGGCATCGTCTGAATCAGGTCTCGCCAGCCCGCGTCTCCCGTCCATTCGACGCCGAGCGGGTTGCGGCCCGCGATCACCACCAGGCTATCGCCGGGCAATCGCGGGAGCATCGTCTCCCGCAGCCATCCATCCATGTGTTCGATCAGCTCGTGGGTATCGA
>CAZSUN010000208.1:0-4434 GCA_964610045.1 uncultured Sphaerobacteraceae bacterium | reverse complement strand
CTCGGCGACGGCAATAACATGGCCGCCTCGCTGATGCTCTCGGGCGCGGCGATGGGCGTTAGCGTCACGGTCGCCGCTCCCGGCAACCTGCAGGTCAGTCCCGACATCGTCCAGCACGCGCAGTGGCTGGCTAGCTCCAATGGCGCAACCATCGAGGTCACCTCCGATCCCGCCGCCGCCGTGAAGAACGCCGACGCGGTGTATACCGACGTCCACGTCAGCATGGGTCAGCTCGATGGCGCGGCCAGGGCGGTTGCCCTGGCGCCCTTCAAGGTCACCAGCGAACTGATGGCCGAGGCCAATCCGAAGGCCGTGTTCATGCACTGCCTGCCCATGCACCGGGACGAGGAAGTCTCGGCCGAGGTGGCGGACGGCCCGAAGTCGATCATCTTCGACCAGGCGGAAAACCGGCTGCACATGCACAAGGCCCTGTTGCTGCAAACCCTTTGCTAGGAATCAGTGGTCGACGCCGACCCGGAGTACACCGATGATCGAACTTGAGGCGAGAGACGAAACAGAGATGCACCAGGAAGCCGCCGATGCCGGAGTCACCCTCGTGCCTTCGCTGCGCGGTCGCCATCTGCTGCGCGATACCGATCTCTCCCCGGCCGAAATCACGGCCCTGATCGACACCGCCGGCGCCCTGAAGCAGTTGCGCGCCGATCACACTCCCCACGCGTGGCTGGCCAGCAAAACGCTGGGACTCATCTTCCAGCACCCGAGCACGCGAACCCGCACCGCCTTCCAGGCCGGGATGGAGCAGCTCGGCGGGCAGGCGATCTTCCTCGGCGTCGAGGACCTGCAACTGAGGCGCGGGGAGACGATCCAGGACACCGCCGCCATCTTCAGCCGCTACGTCGATGGCATCGCCGTTCGGGTCGAGGATATCCACGACCTGGTCGAACTTGCCTCGGGGGCGACGGTGCCGGTTTTCAACGGCCTCACCTCCAGCAATCACCCGATCGAGGCGTTGAGCGATGTGTTCACCCTTCGGGAGCGATTTGGAGTACTCAAGGGACTGAAGTTCGCCTACCTTGGCGACGGCAACAACGTCTGCCACTCGCTGATGCTCGCGCTGACGGCGGTGGGCGTGGATTTCGCCTATGCCGGACCGGACGATTTCGGCCCGGACCCCAGGGTGGTGGAAACCGCCCGGCGGCTGGCCGAGGCCGCTGGAAGCACGCTTCAGATGACCACCGATCCATACGCGGCGGCGAGCGATGCCGACGCGGTCTATACCGATGTCCACGAAAGCATGGGCGAGCAGGTCAACCCCGCCAAGCTCATGGCGCTCGCGCCCTTCCGGGTCACCCAGCCGGTGATGGGCGCCGCGAAACCGGAGGCGGTCTTCATGCACTGCCTGCCGTTGCACCGCGGGCAGGAAGTCGAATCCGAGGTTGCGGATGGTCCACGGTCGATCATCTTCGACCAGGCGGAGAACCGGCTTCATGTTCACAAGGCGGTATTGCTGCAGGCACTGCATGACGAGCGTCGTGAACCCGAGCCGGAAGGCGACGGGCCAGGTCGACCGTCAGGTTGATGAAGACGTGGCGGGCACGGGTGTGACCGCTGTACTGGTCAAAAGGAGATACAGGAATGGCGGCTGTTGAATGTCCGGAGTGCGGTGGCGGTATCGAGGTCGATGACAAGGTCGAGCAGGGCGAAATCGTTCCCTGCCCCGATTGCGGTGCCGATCTCGAGGTCTTGAGTGTCAACCCGGTCAGTCTCGGCCTCGCGCCGGAAGAAGGCGAAGACTGGGGCGAGTAGTGTACGCCCATGATGTTCGCCCCGCCTCGATTCGGGCGGGCTGGATGATGGGAAGCTGGCGCTGGGGAACGCCCACGCCTTTGGAGGAGTCTGACGTGACGGCAATCGGCGTGCTCTGCGCGCGTGTGCGCGTGGAAGAGAAACAGATCATCGCGGCAATCGGCGAGGCCGGGTTTGTCGTGGTGCCCGTTCCTCCCGCGAGCATGCCCTTGCCTCCCGGCCCGGCGTCGCGATCCTGCGCGGTGCTGGGCGAGTTCCTCGATGCCTCTTCCGGCGAGACCATCGGCGTCAGCGTGAACGCGCTCATCGACCGGGCGGCGAACCGGGCCGTGGCGGCCAACACCCTGCCCCTCGTGCGCGCCCATGGCGTGCGGACACTGGATGCCGGGATCGCGGCCACGGGCACGCGCCTGCAGGTCGCGTCGGCGCTGGCGGCGTCTGGCGTCGCCCGGCCAGAGTCGCTGGTCGGCTTCTCCGAGGAATCCGCCGTGGCGGGAGTCCGGCGGCTGGGGTATCCGGCCACGCTGTTCGGTCTCATGCCTGGTTCGGCGTCGACCTCTCTCCTCGATTCCGACACGGCCGATGCGGTGATCGAACACCGGGTTGTGCTGGGCGAGGATTCCGAGGCGATCGTCCTGCTCCAGGCGGGCGCGCCTTCGGCCGGGCAGCGTTCCATCGTCCATGTGATCGGCGGAGAGGCCATCGCCTTCGATGGCGCGCGGCCGGACGCGCACGCGCTCGACATCGCCCGGGACGCCGCTCGCGCGATCCAGGCATCGATCGCCGCGATCGAGATCGCCACGATTGATGGCAAGAGTGTCGTCTGGGACGTGTACCCGGTGGCGGATTTCCGGAAGTCGACCCTGCTGGGCGAGACGACCGTGGCTGGGGCGATCGCGAAACTCGCCGGGTCGCACGCCCACGCGGTCATCGCCTCGCCGCTGGCCATGAGTGAGGAGGTGCGCCATGGCGTCGCCCTCAGCGCTTGACGCCACGGAAACCTCAACGCAACAGCAGGCCGATATCGACCTGCTGCATGGCCTGGTGAGTATCGAGAGCCTCTCCGGCAACGAAGCGAGCGCGGTCGAATGGCTGCGCGAGCGGATGGCCGACCGGGGCATGACCGTGCTGGACGATGCCGCGGGCAACGCGGTGGCGACCGTCGGAAGCGGCGATCGGCATGTGGTGTTGCTCGGCCATATCGACACGGTTCCGGGCCGGATTCCTGTGCGGATCGAAAACGGCGTGCTCTGGGGCCGTGGCGCGGTGGACGCCAAGGGGCCGCTCGCCACCTTCGTGGCGGCGGCCAGCGCGGCCGCCAGCGAACTGAATTGCCGCGTGACGGTGGTCGGCGCGGTTGGCGAGGAAGTGATTGGCTCGCCCGGCGCGAATGAAGTCGCCAGGTGGGACGCGCCCGACTTCTGCGTCATCGGTGAGCCGAGCGGATGGGATGCCATCTGCCTCGGATACCGGGGGTCGCTGTCGCTGATTTACACGCTGGAGCAATCGACCCGCCACACGGCGGGACCGGGCGAATCGGTGGCCGAGGAAGCGGTCCAGTTCTGGAACGAACTCCGGGCCGAACTCGACCGCTGGAACGCCGATGCGAAGGGGAGTTTCGATTCGATCGGGCATTCGTTGCGGGCGTTCAACACAAGCGGCGATGGCCTGACCGACAAGGCCGTGCTGTCGATTGGCCTGCGGCTGCCGCCCGGCCTGGATGTCGACCTGTTGCTGGAACGCATCCGTACCCTCGGCGCCCCCGGCCAGTTCGTGGTCGATGGGTTGCAGGAAGGGTATCGCACCGGCAAGAGCAGCAAGCTCGTTCCGCCATTCCTGCGCTCCATCCGCCAGGAAGGCGGGACACCGCGATTCACGCTGAAGCTGGGAACATCGGACATGAACGTCGTTGGTCCTGTCTGGAAATGCCCTATCGTGGCGTATGGTCCTGGCGATTCGTCGCTCGATCATACGCCGGATGAGCGGATCGTCCTCAGCGAATACCTGCATGCGGTGCGGGTATTGCGAAACGTATTGCTGGCGCTGTAGCCGCTGGGCTCGCGTTTCGAGAAAGTCAGGAACCACACGTCATGACCACGGTAGTTTCAACAGCGGGAATCAGGCTGGGAGTCCTCGTCTCCTTCCTCCGGCAGGAAGAAAAGCTCATCCTGTCGGCGGCCCGGGCACGGGGCATGAAGGTCACGCCGATCTTTGACCGCGACATCGCCCTGAATGTGTCCGCGCCCACGGCGGCCGAAAGCGGCATCGAGATCGACGTGTTACTCGACCGGAGCGTCGTCCATTCGCGAGCCGGGTATACCCTGTTCGCGATGGACCGCTGGGGCATCCCCACGCTGAACTCCTCGCAGGCGGTCACGATCTGCGACGACAAGGCGCGGGCCAGCATGGTGCTGGAAGCGGCCGGCATCCCCTCCCCGCGCACGTTCGTCACCTATTCGGTGGACGCGGCGCTGGAGGCCTGCGAGGCGCTGGGGTACCCGGCCGTGTTGAAGCCGGTGACGGGTTCCTGGGGGCGGCTGATCGCCCGGGTCAATGGGCCCGAGCAGGCGCGGGCGATCATCTCCCAGAAGTCCGAGCACGGCTCATTTCACCACGAGATCTACTACGTGCAGGAGTTCATCGAGAAACCGGGCCGCGATATCCGGG
>CAZSUN010000207.1:3034-4443 GCA_964610045.1 uncultured Sphaerobacteraceae bacterium | reverse complement strand
CGCCGTATTGCGCTGGCATTGCCCGGCATGGCGGAGAACGGTGCAGACAGCTTCGACTTCCAGCGGGATGGCCGCGGGATTGCCTGGCCCTATCTCGAGCGAGTCGATCCGAAGAAGCCGCGGGTGAAGCGGTTCGACCGGTTCGTGATTCGCGTGGCCGACGCCGACGACAAGGAAGCGTATCTCCAGGGCGAACCGGACCTCTTCTTCACGACCGAGCACTACACCGGCTATGCCGGCGTGATCGTGCGGCTCGACGCGATCGATGAGGAACGGCTGGCGGAACTGCTCCACGAAGCGTGGGAAGCCGCCCCCCTCAGTTCACGCTTGAAACGCGCCGTCTGAGCGCCATCGCCGTAATCGCCTGTTCGTAGGGGAGGATCAGCAAGGCGCCAGCCGAGCGTGTATCCTCCCGGTCTGCCGGCCTGCGGGCCGATCGGCCCCTACTGAAGGTGCAAAGTGCGGGACGGGAGACGACACTCGTAGCCGAGGGCCAAGGCGGCACAATCGGCAACGTTGGCCGGATCCACCGTGCCGCCGCGTGCCCTCCTGAGGTTCGCAAATACCGGAGATCGGGACGGCACGTGGGGCGGAAGCTGCTCCACTCGTCGTTGTCCGTGGCGATGCCGTTCTCGGTCACCATGAGCTGAACCGGCAGGCGTTGAAGCCGAGGTTGGCGAGGATCTGCATGTCCTCCGACCAGAGGAAGCCCTCGGGGAGTGCTGTCTCGGTCATGTTCATTCCCTGTCGTCCATGGGCGGCGCCAGCGATTCCAGGGGAACGCCCTGGTGCAGCGCCTCGATCGATTCGACGATCCAGCGATAGTAGTCGAAGTGCCTGATGGGCAGCAGGGTGCCTTCGTCGATGGTGAACGGCGAGATTTCGCGCGTGGCGGCATCGAGGTTGCGGGCGCCGGTTGAGGTCGCCTGCTGGCGGAAGATGCCGATCGCAGCCCGAACGGATACTTCGACCAGGCCGGCCAGTTCGGCGGGGTTCGGCGCGTAGGCGTCCAGGCGACGGTCGTCGCGGTAGAGGAACACATCCTGCAACTCGCGCTCGGTCTGTCCAATCGCCTTGCGGCGTCCAAGGAACTGCAAGCGTTCCGGCGCCGCCTCGATCCCGATCTCCTCGTGGATCTCACGATACGCCTGGCTGGTGTCCTCACCGGCAGCGAGGTGGCCACCAACGGTCACGTCCAGCCGCAGCGGCCAGGTGTCCTTCTCGCGGCTGCGCAGATTGAAGAGGATGAACGGTTCGCCGTCGCGTTCGCCGTGAATCCAGACGTGGATCGCGCGGTGCCAGTCGCCGTCGCGATGGACATCGGCCCGCCGCTTGACGAGGCCGGTCGGGCTCCCATCCTCGTTGACGACATCGAACAGTTCGTCCGGATCTTGGGCGAAGTTCGGTTG
>CAZSUN010000207.1:0-2934 GCA_964610045.1 uncultured Sphaerobacteraceae bacterium | reverse complement strand
GCCTCGGTCACCGGGATGGCGGCGGGCTCGGATTCGTCCAGCAACGATGCCGCCAGCAGGATGACCGGCTCTTCCGTCAGGTTCTCGGCGAAGTGGATCATACCGGCTGGTTCGATCCAGGCGTCATCCACCGTCAGGACGGCCGTTTCGCCCGGGCCGACTTCCTCGACGGTGCCATCGGCGCGGGTGACCGTGATGCTGCCGTTGTCGACGACATGGTAGGTCAGGGTGCCGGATTCCACGATCGCCATCTGCACGCCAGGGTGCGTATGGACTGGCAGCACGAACCCGGCCGGGATCGTATAGCGGGCGAAGGCGAACACCTGGCCTGGGGCGGTCTCGGGCTCCGTTTCGGTCAGGACATCCCGCTCCACCTGCGGCGAGGCGGCCGGGGTCGCTCCTCCGGTCCCGTCCTGCCGGGCAACGGCGACCAGGCCAGCGCTCCAGAGGGCGACAGCGATGACGAACAGGGCCGGAATCGTGACGAGAGCGGTTCGGCGGGACATCGCGGTTGCTCCAGCGCGGAACGGATGGTCGGATGATCCGATCATACACCCACGGGCATGGAGTCGAGACAGCGATCGACAACCGCCCTGCCGGTATCCCGATAGGCGGTGGTCTCAACGGTGTTGAACCCGATCTTGCCGAAGGTTGAATGGTGGGGAAAGTACCCCGCCAGGGCCGAGTTCGTTGGCCGGAGCTGCCAGAACCAGAGTCCCACCACCGCCACGACAAGCACCAGCGCGGCTGCGTTCAGTGCCCAGGCCGGGATGTCCAGGAAGATCCGGAGGATGAACGTTGCAAGCGGCACGATCATTCCGGCAAACAGGCCCAGCATGGTGGCGCGTTTCTGAAGGAAAGACGTTCGATTGCGTTGCGCCAGCTCGCGGAGAGGCTGGGCGGATGCATCCGTCAGCCCAAGGCGCAGCAGGATCAGGGTGGCATGTTGGGGGCTGGCGTCCGGATCGCTGGATCGGTAGGTGATGGTCCCCGTTCGATGTGTCGTCGCGAACAGGACGCCCGGCTCGGTGCCGAAGCGGCTGGTGTCGATGGTCACCGTATCGACGATGCCCGCTTCGGTCGCCAGGTCGATGACGCGCCTGAGCTCGGCGGTCTCTCCCGTCGCGCTGGGACTCGCGTCGACACACCAGATGGTCTTGCAGCGCGCCTGCAGCAGGGCCAGCAACCCGAGGTTGTCATAGTGCCCGCCATCGCTGATGTACATTCGCGGACCGTACAGCCCCAGCATTTCGGTCATGAGTTCGTCATTCTCGTCACCGAATGCGGAGTGGAACTTCAATTCCCCAGGCGATTGGAGCTCGTCGAGTTGCTTGCTGGCGCGCGCGTTGAATGGATTCGGGAACCAGCGGCCAAGCCGGAAGTTGAGCGCCGCGATGAAGGGCCGCAAGGTGGCTTCCGTCTTGTACCCCATGTTTGGGGAGATCGCGGCGCCGGTGCAGGCAATGGCCGAATACAGCGAGAGCAGTGGCTCCATTCCCGATCGAAGCAGGCCAGTCCTGACCTGGGCATGCTCCAGTTTGCCAGTCTCCATGACCGTGCCGTCGTGACCAGGAGAGCCGCATTGGTCGTAGCTCAGCACGTACGGCAGAAAGGTGGTGGACTTCGTGAGCCGGTCGAAGATCCTGCGTGGCGATTTCCACCAGCCTGGTTCGCCTGGTGGACGCACATTGGCCGTGGCGGAGATCAGGAGGCGAGGAAATGAATCAGGACCATCGCCATCGAGGGGTGCAAGCTCGGAAACCAGTGATGAATCGATCTGAAGGGCCGTATCGTCGCTGCCCCGCACCACCGAATAGCAGGACATCAGGCGTTTGCGGTACTCGCGGTGGAGGGAGGACGAGAGGCTGCCGAGCAGCGCGGTGACCAGGACGGCCACGACCACCAACCGCTCGGGAATGTCGAGCCCTGAAAGATCTGCTCGCCCGATCGCTTCCGGGAGTCCGGGATAGAGCCAGACGGCGATCCACCCGATCAGGATAAACGCGAGTACCCGCGGGGCGATGAGTGCCAGCCAGTTGAAAACGACCGGGAGCTTGCCGCCTTCGCGGTTGCGCAGCAGGTAGCCAACGACGGTCAACACCGCGAGCACGACCAGGATCGCGGCGACAAGGCTTCGGAAGAACCCGCGTGAATCCCAGGTGAGGTTGTCGTTGCCGTATTCGAGCAGGGGGTATGTGAAGATTGCCGCGATGGCCAGTAAGGCGAGTGTCCCGGCTGGCCGGATGGGGAAGCGATCGCCGCGCGCGTAGACCACGAACATCAGGAAGTACGCGATCAGGAACCCAAGGATCGGAATCCAGATCGGCAATCGGTCGAGCCACGCATACCCGTCGGTGATCCATTCGGGTGTCTGGTCTTTCTCGATGATGCCTTTCTGGATGGCACCGAGACAGGCGAGGATGAAAGCGAGCGTGGCGAACAGCGAAAAGACCGAGACGAGATTCAGGAGGACGAACATCCCGTAGCGCACCGGGTTCTTCCACAGGTACTCGCCGTGACCCAGGATGTGAGCCTCTTCCGGGCTGCCCTTCGCGAGCGGATCCGATCCGGTGTAGGCATTCGCGTCGAGGGTGCGTTGCAGCGCGCCAAGCGCATGCGATCCGGCCATGTACGATCCGCCGGAGACGACCGAGAGGATATCGGCGCTCCGCTCGCCAAAGACCAGGTCCTCGCGCTCCTGCAGGCGCTGGAGGACGCCGAGCGAAAACATCGCTGCCCGAATACCGCCACCCGAGAGGCAGATGCCCGTTCCCCAGGGCTCGCCGGTGGGCCGTTCCCAGTTCAGGGATGGCTGCTGGGTCTCCGCCGTTGGGAATACCGTCTCGATCGTCATGATGACCGCCCTTCACGCGAGGATGGCATTGATGGGACCCGTCCCACCATTATGCAGTCATCCCGAACCCTGGTGAATGT
>CAZSUN010000206.1:0-4537 GCA_964610045.1 uncultured Sphaerobacteraceae bacterium | reverse complement strand
GTGCCTTGGTCCTCCCCTACGAAGCGTTTCGTTGTTTGTGTGCGCTCAAATCCCCGAAAGCGGATTCTGGGACGGGGCGGTGGTGTCGTAGGCACCGGTCTTCATGTCTTCGAGGGCGAAAAGCAAGCTGTTCGGGTTGTCCGGGTTGGATCCGGCTGGCCACTCACCCTCGGCCGCCGACCACGCCTGCACGACGTACCGCAGCCGCTCGTCGCTGACGAGGAATCCAGCGGCCGAGGTGCCACGCTTGCTGCCACTCTCGGTGAGGTCGTTCAGGGTCGCGCGCAGGTCGCGGGCAAAAGCCTGTTCGCGCTGGTCGTCGAACCTGGCCGTGAAGGGGAAGAGACGCGGATCGCGAGTATGGAGCCAGGCGATGGCCTGCTCCACGAGTTCCTGGTCGAACGCCCGTCTCGGATTGATCTGCGCCACGAACGATGCTCCTGCCTGCTCCCCGATCAATGGTGGCACATGAGTCCACCTGCTTCCGCCATTCTACCCTTGATGCCGTGGTCTCGCCGTATGCCCCGACATCGTAGCGTTTGGGCGGACAACCCTTCGCTGCGCTCAGGGGTCCGCCCGTACGGACCCCTGGCGCAACTGCAAAGAGCAATCCTGACCCACCCTGACGCTGGCGCACATGCGCCACCTCCCCGCGTTCACTCAAATACGCGATGTCGCCCGCCGAATGACCCAGCCGTCTTTTTCCGCGGGATCAACGAGCGAGCCATACGAAAATACGCAACATTCCTTCCTCGTCTTTCCGGTGAAATGGCCCTTTCCGTATTTCTGTATTTAGGTTGGCAATTCGCACACCGGAAGTCACCATTGCACCAGAACCGTTCCTGCCGCCACTCCGTCCTCACTCCTCAACCCCCTCTTCTCTTTCCTCCCTCCTGCCAATGCGGGCGATGGGCGACATACCGGATTCCGGGTAGTATCCGGCCATGGGACTCGCGGGCGGACAGCAATTGCCGCCAAACCATCGACGGTGCCTCCGCACCTCCGGTCAGGAATGCCCACCATGTCATCCAACTCGTCGTCCGCCGTCCTCGTCGATACCCTCGACAACGGCCTCAAGGTCTTCCTGCGAGAGAAGCATGGCGCTCCAGTTGCCTCGTTCTGGACCTGGTACCGGGTCGGCAGCCGGAACGAGATTCCCGGGCTCACCGGCATCTCGCACTGGGTCGAGCACATGCAGTTCAAGGGCACGCCTACCCTCGCCAAGGGCGCGATTTTCGGGGAAGTCTCCCGCAACGGCGGTCAGTTGAACGCGATGACCTCCTCCGACTGGACCGCCTACTACGAAACCATACCGGCGGCGAAACTCGACCTCTCGCTCCGGATCGAATCGGACCGGATGACGAATTCGCTGTTCGACCCGGAGGAAACCGAGAGCGAACGGACGGTCATCCTCTCCGAGCGGCAGGGCGCCGAGAACCGCCCGACCTACCTGCTCTCGGAAGAGACGATCGGAACTGCCTTCCAGGCGCACCCGTACCGGCACATGGTGATCGGCTACGAACAGGACCTGCGCCGGATCAGCCGTGACGACCTCTACAACCACTACCGGCGTTACTACGTGCCGAACAACGCCTTCATCAGCGCGGTCGGTGATTTCGACGCCGTGGAACTGCTCGAACTCATCCGGGACTCGTTCGGTGGCATCCCGGCCAGCGATGAACCTTTTCCGCAAGTCGCACAGGAGCCGCCGCAGCGAGGGGAACGGCGCGTCACTCTCCGCCGCCCGTCCCCCGCCGCCTACCTGATGATGGGCTACCGGATGCCGGGCGCGAAGCATCCTGATGTGCCGGCCATCCTCGTCGCCGATGCCATCCTCTCCGGGGCCAAGGCGATGGGCATGGGCGGCGGCAGCGCGATGGGACGGTCGTCACGGCTCTACCGGGCGCTTGTCGCGAAAGGACTCGCGCGGTCGGCCGGGTCCGGCACCAACCTGCACATGGATGGGCATCTCTGGTCGTTCTCGGCCACTGCCCTGCCGGGGATCGAGCCGGAACGCATCGAAGAAGCCATTGCCGCCGAAATCGAGCGCCTGAAGACAACCCTCGCCAGCGAGGAGGAGTTCGTGAAGGCGCGCAAGCAAATCCGCGCCCAGTACGTCTATTCGCGGGAAACGGTGACCGCCCAGGCCTTCTGGCAGGGCCAGATGGAGATCATCGACCACGCCGGGCGCATGGATACCCTCTCCGACGAACTCGCGGCCGTCACGCCGGAGGATGTCCAGCGTGTCGCCGGGGAATGGCTCCGGGACGACCAGCGTACGGTCGGTTGGCAATTGCCGGAAGATGAACCGGTGACTGCTGCCGGCGTCCAGATCCCGCAGAACGATCTGGTCGAGGGATTCACCCGCGATCCGCAACTGGTCTGGGGGTTCGACGGCGGCAATACCACTGGTAACACCAACGGGTTCGTCCGCACGGAACTGCCGAGCGGTATCGTGGTGCTGGCCCAGCCACGTCTTGGCGACGAGGCGGTCGAGGGCACCATCAGTATCGCCGCCGGTCAGTCCGCGACCGGTGAAGAGACGCCCGGGCTCCCCGCGATCATGGCACGAACGCTGAACCGGGGCACCTCATCCCGAACATTCGATGAGTTCAACGACACGATCGACGGCCTCGGCGCGGTCATGTCGGTGGATGCCGACCGTGACGACATCGAGGTGTCGTTCCACTCGCTGACCGAAGACCTCGGGACGGTTTTCGACCTGGCCGCCGAAATCATTCGCGAGCCAACGTTCCCGGCAGACGAACTCGACAAGGTCCGGCAGCAGACCATCACCGGCCTCAAGGAACAGGAATCCGACACCGGCGCGATGGCGACCCGCGCCCTCCGCGAGCAGCTCTACCCGGTTGGTCATCCGTATCGCATCCCGGTCTCCGGCGACATCGAATCGGTCACAGCGATGACCAGCGACGACCTCGCCGCGTACCATCGTCGCGCGTTCGGACCGAAGGCAACCACGGTGGCCCTGGTCGGTGGCGTACGCGCAATCGAAGAAGTGGTTGCCCAGGTTGAGCGCGTCTTTGCCGGCTGGATGCCGGAGGTTGCCGCGCCGCTCGCCGTCCCGACGGTTCCGGCTCCGGACTCCCTCCTGCGCAAGACCTACGACGTAAGGGGCAAGAGCCAGGCAGACATCGCGATCGGCTACCCCACGCTGCCCCGCGCGATGTCGCCGGACTACGCGGCACTGACGATGGGCAATCTCATCCTCGGGCAACTCGGCCTGATGGGCCGGCTCGGCGCAAATGTCCGCGACAAGCAGGGGCTTGCCTACTACTCGTACAGCCAACTCGCCGGTGGCCTGGCCAGCAGCGTCTGGACGGCACGGGCGGGGGTCGATCCCGGCAACGTCGCACGCGCGATCGACGGCATCACGACCGAACTCTCCCGTCTGCGATCCGAACTCGTGTCCGAGGACGAAATTGCCGATGCGAAGAGCTACCTGATCGGCAGCCTGCCGCTCGGGCTGGAAAGTCTCGGCGGTGTGGTCAACCTGCTGCTGTCAATTGAGAAATACGGGCTCGGACTCGACTACCTCGACCGCTACCCGGCGTGGATCGAAGCCGTCACGCGGGAAGCGATCCTCGCTGCTGCCCAGGCATACCTCGACCCGGAGCGGCTCGTGATCGGCATCGCGGGGCCACCGCAGGCGGGGGCTGCGAATGGCTGAACGTGATGTGACCCGGATCGAACTCGTGGCGCTGGCGGTTGGGAAACCGGCCGTGCTCGGGATCAGCCGCCAGCAACGCATCGTCAGCGGCATCCGCAAGCGGGAAGTCGAGATTGAGTCCGTCCGCGTCGGCCGCACGAACATCGAAGGCGATGGCCAGGCCGATCTTGTCAACCATGGCGGTGTGGACAAAGCGGTCTACTGCTACCCGCGACAGCACCGCGCCTTCTGGCAGGAACAACTCGGCTACGACCGGCGTCAGGCTCCCTTCGGAGAAAACCTGTCGGTGCTGGGCGTCGACGAATCCGAGGTCTGCATCGGCGATACCTGGCGCTGGGGTGCGGTCCTGCTGCAGGTGAGCCAACCACGGTGGCCCTGCTTCAAACTGGCGATGCACACCGGCCACATCGACATGGTGAAGCGGTTCGTCGCCTCCGGGAAAAGCGGCTGGTACCTGCGGGTGCTCGAAGAGGGCGACGCGCCCGCGACCGGGACCATCATGGTCGAATCTCGCGATCCCGCGCGGGTCACGGTCGACCTCGCTTTCCGGGTCCGGCGCGGTCTCGAAGATCCGGATACGACCGATCGCGTAATGGCACACCCGCTGTTGGCCGACGGCTGGCGACGGTAACGGATGGCATCGCGCCGAGGTAGGGAAGGACCAAGGCGGCACGATCACCTATGACATCGGGATCGAACCTGCCGCCGCGTGTCCTCCCTTGATCCCGGCGAGCACGGAAGGGCATTACCGGCGCAGCGAAACACCGGTCGAGGTGCGTCGACCGTGCGCCGGAAGCCCTTCCCTACCTGACCGCCGCCTCGCGGACGGTCCACGCGATTACGTGTCTA
>CAZSUN010000205.1:0-4555 GCA_964610045.1 uncultured Sphaerobacteraceae bacterium | reverse complement strand
AAAGCCCGTACCTGATCGAAAGCGGCGTCGCCGGAACCGCCAGCACCAGCAGCGCCATCCCGGTCCCGGCAACGGCCAGTACGGCCATCCCCTTCCACTGGGCGTCGAATCCTCCGCCGATCAGCGCCAGCAGCACCGCGCCACACATGGCGGGCCACATGCCATTCGCCACCGCCCGCCGTCCATGTCGCCGGAAATCGCCGGAAATCGTCCGCCAGCCCACCGCGTCCCCAACGAGGAGCCGGCCGGCGCAGGCCACGATGGCCGCCCACACCGGCGCCGTCGCCAATACCAGCAACGGCCAGGCAATCGCCCATGAGGTCAGCGTCGCCAGCACCACCCACGGCAGCGCGACGCCCAGGAACACCAGCGACAGCGCGCACAGCGTGTGCAGGTTGTCGCGGATCGTCAGGGCAACCTCGAGCAGGAGCCGGTTCGAACCGTCGTCGGCGATGGGCGTCGATCGCTCATCGTGTGGCAGCGTAGCCATCCCCTAACCCCGGATACCGGTGAGCGCGATGCTCTCGGTCAGCCGTCGCTGGGCCAGCAGGAACACGATCAGCACTGGAATCAGCACCATGGTGACCCCGGCGAAGATCGTGGTCGGCGTGCCGCCGAACATCCCGCGCAGGGCAACCAGCCCAACCGGCAGGGTGAACATGTCCGGCGTGGTCAGGAACAGGTTCGGCGCGAAGAAGTCGTTCCAGGCCGCCTGGAAGTTCAGCACGGCGAGCGCCACGATGGCGGGAGCGGCCAATGGCAGCGCGATCTGGAACATGATCCGCAGGTAGCCCGCGCCGTCCAGCTTGGCGGCCTCCTCAAGGTCGCGCGGCGTGCGCAGGAAGAACTGCCGCAGCAGGAAAATGCCGAACACGCTGATCAGGCCCGGAATCCAGAGCGCCTCATGCGTGTTCATCAGCCCCAGGTTCCGCATCAGGATGAAGGTGGGAATCACGGTCACCTGGCCCGGCACCATCAGCGCCGCCAGGAAGATCACGAACACCACGTCGCGTCCGGGAAACTGGAGCCGCGCGAACGCATACGCCGCCATCGTGCTGGTCGTCACCGAGCCTACCGTAATGATCGCGGATACTTTCACGCTGTTGAAGAACTGCCGCCAGAACGGCACGGAATCAAGCACCTTCCGCACGTTGTCCAGCGTCCACTCGTTCGGCGTCCAGTCAGGCGGTTTCCCGAATGCCGACATTTGCGGAACGAACGCCGTGATGATCACCCAGTACAACGGCACGATCATGATCAGGCTGACGACGACCATGATCAGGTTGAGAAACCAGCCGCCGCTCCGGCGAAGCACCTTTCGGGTCGACGAGACCTCAATGGGTTGGTCGACGATGGTCGACTCGTCTATCTGAATGGTCGACATGACCAGCTTCCTCCCGGCCTACTCGTAGAAGACCCAGTACCTGCTCAGGCGCATCTGGAGCAAGGTGATGATCAGGATGATGAAGAACACCCCGATCGCCATCGCCGAGGCATACCCCATCTCGAACCGGCGGAATCCCGTCTCGTAAATCTCCATCACGATGCTGACCGTCCGGTCCAGCGGACCGCCCCGCGTCATGATGTACATCGGCTCGAATATCTGGAACGCCCCGATGAAGGTAAGGATCGCCGTCATGAACAACGTTGGCGAAAGCATTGGCAGGGTAATGTCCCAGAACCGCCGGGTGGAACCCGCGCCGTCGAGCTTCGCCGCCTCATGCAGGTGCTCGGGCACCCCCTGCAACCCGGCCAGGACCAGGATGAAGGTGAACCCAATCGTCTTCCACCAGTCAACGATGATGATCGCGGGCAGGGCCGTATCCGGCATCAGCAGCCAGCTCTTGGTTGGGAGACCAAGCTTTTCCAGGTAGTAGTTGATGAATCCAAAATTCGGATCGAGGATGAACAGCCAGATCAGCGATACCGAAGCCCACGACATGACCACCGGGAAGAAAATGGCCGTCCGAAACAGGTACTTCAACACGCCCGGGATAGCACGCTGAACCATCAGCGCGAAGACCAGCGCGAATGCAAGGTGCGTCACCAGCGACCAGAACGCGAACACGAAGGTATTGCGAATCGCCGCCAGCGCGGCGCTGTCCGTGAACAACTGGCGGTAATTGTCCAGACCCACGAACTCGGCGTCCGTGAGAAGGTCCCACTCGAAAAACGAGAGGACAATGGCCCCGATCAATGGTCCCGCGACAAACGTCAGGAACAGGAGGATCGCCGGGCTCAGCAACGCGTAGGCCACGATCGCTTCCCGGCGCCGTACGGCGCCGGGAAGCGATGACTGCTGGAGTGAAAAATCCGAGGCGCTGCTCCGGCCGCCAACGGTTCCGACACTCATCGGATAGCTCCTTTGGCGGGCCTAGAGATTGGACTGGATCTTGAGGTTAAGATCGTTCAGGGCGGCCTCGGGCTCGAGGTTGCCAACCAGGATCTGGGCGAAGGTGTCCTCAATGTCCTGCTGGATGATGCTGCCCTGGTCCGGGCCCGGAACCGGCGTCGCGAAGTCGAGCGCGTCGTACAGGAACCCGATGCCTTCCGGACCCGCGTTCAGGTACTCGTCGCTCTTCGCGATCGAGCGCTGGGCCGCCGTCTGGAACTGCAGGTTCTTCGCCGCTTCCGCCGAGGCGTAGAATTTCGAGAGCGCCCACGCCGCTTCCAGGTTCTCGGTCGACTTCAGGATCGGATAGGAGTTCCATCCAATCGGCGAACCAGGCGTCGCCTTCACCGGGAACGGAACGATCTTGATCTTGTCGAGCACTTCCATCTCGGCGAAGCTCGGGCGCGGCCACTGGCCACCGCCCACCATTGCCAGTTGCCCATTGGCGACCGCCTGGAACGCATCGAACTCACCGCCCGGCTGCGGGCTGATCTCCTCGGCCACCAACTGGCGCATGAACGTGGCCGCTTCGATCGCCTCCGGGGTGTTGACGGTCGCTTCGGTCCAATCGGCGCTGAGCGGGCTGGCGCCATTGTTCAGCAGCCACGGCATCACGCTGGCGAAGTAGGCCTGTGGCACATGCATGCCGTAGACCTCGCCCGGCTTCGTCAGGCCCTGGGCGGTCTCCAGGAACTGCTCCCAGCTCCAACCCGACTCCGGCTCGGCGACGCCGGCACTGGCGAACACCTCGGTGTTGTACCAGATCGCCATCGTATTGAACTCACCCGGCAGGAAGTACGTCTGGCCATCGGGAGAACTGAGCGTGTTGCACCACTCGATCAGGTTGGGATGGAAGTCGGCCAGCAAGCCCTCGACCTCCTCGGCGTCCCGCTCCAGCAACTCGTCGATCGGCTGAATCATGCCGCGCGAGGCGAAGAGCCGCTGCCCCTCGGTCGCGATCTGGACGACGTCGAACTGCTCGCCGCCCGCGACTCGCGTCGTCACGGCGTCGGCGAAACTCGCCCAGGTGCCGCCCGAGATTCCCACGACCTCCAGTTCCACGTCTGGATACAGCGCCATGAACGCCTGATGCACCGGCTGATCCTCGGCGGCCTCGCCGTAGACGAGGAACCGGACCTTGCCACTGGGCCCGCTCTCCGAAAGCACCGCCGGAGCCTTCGCCGAGGCGATGATCGAGCCGATGCCGCCACTGGCCGCCACCCCGGTCACCACCGCGCCAAGTTGGCCGGATCGTTTCAGGACGGTTCTGCGTGAAGCACGATGGGACCCCAGGTTACGCACAGGTTGACGAGCATCCATCTCGAGTTCCTCCACGGGCACGCGGTTGGCGCCCGGTCGTTCCTGATAAGGCGGGTAAAAACAGGGAATCAGTTGTTCCAACTGCACGCATTCTCCCAGCCCGCCAGGTCAATGTCAACACTTTTCACTAAACTCTTTAGTCAATCCGCTTGAATTATCCAATCGCCTCATGCATGATGCGGAGCATTGGCACAGTTCGATCGATCCGCGCGATGCTTCGCCTACCGCGAACCTGGGAGTGGCTCAACATGGCACAGGCAACGACAGCCCGCACGCGCGGGCGCATCTATTCCGGCGAGAACCTCCGCGCCATCGCCATGCCCCTCGGCGGCATCGGCACCGGCCAGGTCGCCCTCGGCGGCGATGGCGGTCTCCGCCAGTGGCAACTCTTCAACCAGTCGAACCACCTTGCGTTCATTCCAGACAGCTTCTTCGCCATCCGCGCCTCGTCATCGCCCGAGCCCGGCAGCGGCGATGTGCGTATCCTCCAATCCGAAGCCGTGCTCGCCCTTCCCCGGCTCGATACCCCGCTCATCAACGACGACCTCATTCCCGACGACCAGCGCGACCTCGTCGCCCGCTACGGAGGCGTCCAGGAAACCACCTTCACCGGCGCCTATCCCTTCGCCCGGATCGGCTACCACGACGACCGCCTGCCCGTGGAAATCTCCCTCGAGGCGTGGTCGCCATTCGTGCCGCTGGACAGCGACGCCAGCGAACTGCCGGCCGTGATCTTCACCTTCACCATTCGCAACCCCGGCCCCGCGAAGGCGTGGGGAGCGATCGCGGCCACGATGAAGAACGTCGTCGGCTGGGACACCGCCGCGCCCATTCGCGGCAATC
>CAZSUN010000204.1:2315-4637 GCA_964610045.1 uncultured Sphaerobacteraceae bacterium | reverse complement strand
ATGGTGGCGCGTCAACGCGGTCAATCCGCCGGCCACCATCGAGTTCAATGACGGGTTCGGTGACGAGGACGGCAACCCGGCCGAAGGGATGCCGGTCACCGATTCCCGTCTCGACCTGACGGCGACCGAGAGCGGCACCCGGATGATCCTCAGTTCGCGCTATTCCTCGCGAGAGCATTTCCAGCAGGCGCTCGACATGGGCATGGAGGAGGGCATCACGCTCTCGGTCGGCCAGATGGATGCGTTGCTGGCCACCTGAGAAACGTCTTACCCAAACAGGAAGTCCCGGTATCCCGGTTGATCGCTCGCGGCACGACGTGCCAGGCAGCAGAAGGCCCGAAACGTGGTTGTGACCAGCACCGAAACGAATCTCGAATCTGTCAGCATGGATCTTGTAGCCGACTTTGATGCCAGCGTGGATCAGGTCTGGCAACTATGGGCAGACCCTGACCTGCTCAGCCGGTGGTGGGGACCACCCTCTCACGTCACCACGTTCGAGCAGTTCGACTTCGTTCCCGGAGGAACCGCGACGTTTGTCATGAATGGTCCCAACGAGCACGTCCATCGTGGCTGGTGGCGAATCAGTGATGTCTCACCGCCAACTGGACTGGAGTTCGTTGATGGATTCGCCGATATTGACGGGAACGTGAGCCAGGACCTGCCAACGTCCACGGTTCGGGTCACCCTGACGGAGCGAGGCGAGGGAACCCGCATGCTCATCACCTCCCAATACCAGACCCGCGAAGGGTTTGACCTGATGGTTTCCCAGGGGATGGAGGCAGGGTGGCGGCTCTGCGTCGGCCAGATGGACGCGTTGCTGACGGAACCGGTAGCGTCCCCTGCATAGCCAGGGAGATCAACAGCACCTTCGGGACCAGGGGAGGACCACGGCGCAATGCGCCTCGTGGTCCTCCCTTGCAGTTGATCGCTTGCCTCAGCGGACGACGATGTTGACGAGGCGGTCGGGCACGACGATTTCGCGGACGACCGTCTTGCCGGCCAGGTACTCCTGGACCTTCTCGCTCGCGCGAGCCTGTTCCAGCAGGGCCGCTTCGGTGGTACCGGTGGCAACCACGACCCGGTCCCGTACCTTGCCATTGACCTGGACCGGGACTTCCACCGTCGCCACGGTCGCCAGGGCCGGATCGTAGGCTGGCCAGGCCTGGTGGTGGACGGTAAAGGGGTTCCCCAACCGGCTCCACATCTCCTCGGCCACGTAGGGCGTCGACGGCGCCATCAGGAGCACCAGCGACTCGATCGCCTCCCGCCAGGCGGGGGTAGTCGCTACCGGCGTCTCCTTGAGCTTCATCAGCTCGTTGGTGAACTCGATCAGGGCCGCAATCATGGTGTTGAACTGGAAGCCGTCAAGGTCGTCAGTGACGCGCTTGATGGTGCGGTGCGTCAGCGATCGCAGCGCGGCAACATCCTCATCGGGCGCAGAGCCATCAAACGGACCGGTCCCCGCTTCCGAAGCGAGCAGGAACGACCGCCGGATGAACCGCTCCATGCCGGTGATGCCGCGGTCGTTCCAGGGGCCACCCTGCTCCCACGGCCCGAGGAACATCAGGTGCAGGCGGAGGGCATCTGCCCCGTGTTGCGCAACCAGTTCGTCCGGGCCAACCTGGGTGCCCCGGCTCTTGCTCATCTTGTTTCCTTCGGCGGCCAGGATCATACCCTGGTTCCGCAGCCGCAGGAACGGTTCCCCAAAGTCGATCATCCCCATGTCACGGATGACCTTAGTGAAGAACCGGGCATACAGCAGGTGCAGGATGGCGTGCTCGATACCACCACAATAGAGATCGACCGGTGTCCAGAGGGCGGCGGCAGCCGGATCGAACGGTTGGGTGTCGTCGGTTGGGCTCGTGTAGCGGAACCAGTACCACGATGAGTCCATGAAGGTGTCCATCGTGTCGGTTTCGCGCCGGGCCGGACCACCGCAGGACGGGCAGATGGTGTTGAGGAATCCCTCGTGATGGCGGAGTGGGCTCTGTCCGGTCGGCGTAAATTCGGCGTCCAGCGGCAGGATCACCGGCAACTGGTCTTCCGGCACCGTGACCATGCCGCAGTCGTCGCAGTAAACGATCGGGATGGGTGTCCCCCAGTAGCGCTGGCGGGAGATCAGCCAGTCGCGAAGGCGGTACGAGACCTCGGCCTTGCCGCGTCCCTGCTCGTCGAGCCAGGCGATGACCGTGTCGACGCCCGCCGGCACCTCGGTCCCGTCAAACTGCCCGGAGTTCACCATGCGGCCTGGACCGTGGTAGCTCTCCGTCATGGTTGCCGCGTCGAGGGTCTCGCCATCCTCGGGCTGGATGACGACCCGGA
>CAZSUN010000204.1:0-2305 GCA_964610045.1 uncultured Sphaerobacteraceae bacterium | reverse complement strand
GCGGGGACGGCCATGATCGCGCCGGTGCCGTAGCCCATCAGCACATAGTCGGCCAGCCAGATCGGGATTCGCTCATCGGTCACCGGGTTGATTGCATACGAACCGGTGAACACCCCGGTCTTGACCTTTGCCTCGTCGGTGGACTGGCGTTCGATCTCCGACTGCGACCGCGTCCAGGTCACATAGGCTTCGACCTCGGCCCGCTGGCCTGGTGTCGTAAGGCTGGCCACCATCGGATGCTCGGGCGCCATCACCATGAAGGTGGCGCCGAACACCGTATCGGGCCGGGTCGTGAAGACGTCCAGCGATTCGCCGTTCTCCAACGAGAACTGGAGACGCGCGCCTTCGGATCGCCCGATCCAGTTCCGCTGCATGGTCTTGACGCGGACGGGCCAGTCGAGCCCATCCAACTCGTCCAGCAGTTCCTGGGCGTAGTCGGTGATGCGGAAATACCACTGTTCGAGGTCGCGCTTGCTGACTTCGGCGCCGCAACGTTCGCAGATGTTGCCTTCCAGCACCTGCTCGTTGGCGAGCACGGTCTGGTCGTTCGGGCACCACCAGACGGCGCCGTTGGCACGATAGGCCAGGCCCATCTCCAGCATCTTCAGGAAGAACCACTGGTTCCAGCGGTAGTAGTCGGGTTCGCTGGTGTTGACCTCACGCGACCAGTCGATCATCGCGCCCATCAGGTCGTATTGATGGCGCATCGCCGCGATGTTGTCCGCATTCCAGATCGCAGGGTGGACGTTGTTACGGATGGCCGCGTTCTCCGCCGGCAAGCCGAAGGCATCGAACCCCATCGGGAACATCACGTTGTACCCACGCATGCGCTGCAAGCGCGCGAAGGCGTCCGGCACGGCAAAGGCATACCAGTGCCCGACATGCAGGATGCCCGATGGGTAGGGATACATGGTCAGGGAGAACCATTTGTCGCCCGGTGCATCGTCATCGACCCGGTAGACGGCGGCGTCCTGCCAACGCTCGCGCCACTTCGGCTCGATGACCGAGGGATCGTAGACGTGGGCGTCGCTATGAGTGAGGGTATCGACCTGGGGCGTATCCACAATGGTCATGGGTGTTGACTCCGTATGCTGCCTGCGTTCGCCGGCGTACGACGAGGACGAAAAAACGCCCCCATCCCTGGTCAGGGACGAAGGCGTTCGCAACGCATCCGCGGTACCACCCTGCTTGACCGAAGCGACCACTCCCTCACGGGGAAGATCACGACGATCCGCTCGGCGCCCGGTAACGGGGGCTCCCGCGATCGGCTACTGCGCGTTCACCGATCGATGCTCCCGGACGAGTTCGGCTCCTGGTCGACGCCTCGCACCACCCGGCGTCTCTCTCCAGCGACGGAGCCTACTACTTCCGATCATCGCCAGCACCCTGTCGGGGTGCGTACCATTCCGACCCGTAACCAGCCGATCCGGCAAAGTTCGGACGTTGACCCGGAGTATAGCGATGAGGACTGGCAGGCGCAATTCCACGACACGGGACCAGATGCGATCCTGGAGCGAAGGGGCTGCTGCCCGCAGGCGATTCCGCCACGACGCCCAGCGAGGCGATTCTCAGCTGACCCAGCGAGCAAACAGCCCGGACGCGTCGACACGGCCGGGCTTTCATTGAATCAAGGGTGCGATCAGCGCTTCCTGATGGGTACCCAGACCTCGTACCTGCTGCCGTCAGGAGTGTCCGCGTTTTCCTTCTCCAGCTTCGAGAGGAAACTGCCCGGCCCGTCGTTCCGGGCGTACCCTTCGGGCATCTGAACGATGTCTGCGTGGCTGTTGCATCGCCCGTTCCCATTTTCACCAACAGCCTCTTCGTTGGTTTCCATCCATTCAGTCGTGACGACAAGATATTCACTCGCCGGAAACCGCACCAGCGTGTATCCGGCGGGCACATGCTCCACGTCGTTGACGAACAGCCCCTGCGAGTAAACCGCCTGCCCCGCGGAATTGGTGTACCACGCATTGATCGGCCTGGGATCGGTCGCGTACGGAAGGATCGGATCGTAACCGCCCATACGGAAAAACCGATCCCAGATATGACCGAAATCCGAGGTTGCCGAAATGACGTTCTCGTTCCCGAGAAACACGCAGGCATCCCGGTGAATCTGGAACAGCAGAATCCCAGGTGCAGTCACTTCTGACATGTTCCTTCTCATTTCGCTTTTTGGATTGAGATGTTGGTGGAGCCGAGGGGGCTCGAACCCCTGACCTCAACACTGCCAGTGTTGCGCTCTCCCAGCTGAGCTACGGCCCCGTTCCGCGTCACAACATCGCGAGTGCTGGCTCGCGTGACTGGC
>CAZSUN010000203.1:0-4642 GCA_964610045.1 uncultured Sphaerobacteraceae bacterium | reverse complement strand
CGGACCGGCGAGCGCGGCGGATCGTCCGGGTGCACCGCCAGGTAGACCCCTGCCTTTTCGGCAACGGGGACGACCTTCTTCAGGAAGTAGTCCATTCGCTCCCAGAGCTGCTCTTCGGTCACCTCCCCGAACTCGGTCGGGCCGAGCACCTCGTTGGCATCGTTGTCGTACCCGGTTACGAGCGCGCCGCCCCGCGCCGGGATGTCGAACTCCGTGCGCAGCCAGCCGATCCCGGCCATCCAGTTGTGGCACATCACCGGGATGTTGAGCCTGCCCATGTTCTCGATCAGCTGGCAGAAATGTCCGATGTGCTCGTCGCGGTCGCCGAGTCCGAGCTTGATCGGTTCCTGGATCGACGCCGGTGCAGACTCGATCACCGTGACGTCGAGCCCTTCGGCCGCGAAGTCATCCTTGATCTTCTTCAGGCGGTCGAAGTCCCAGGCTGGCGGCAGCCCTGGATCGTCCCGGATGCCGGTGACCACCTGCGTCACCCCGAGTTGTTTCGTCAGGTCCCACATCAGGTTCCGGCGCTCGGCCGGCAGGACTTCGGCGATTTGCATGCGCATGGCCATGGGTGAATGCTCCTTGGAACGGGCGATGACAGCGCCACTCTCTCAGTAGGGGTTGACGGCCGGTGAAGCCGGTCTGTCCACCCACTCGTGCCCGACGACACCCCCGAATGGCGGGCCGACAGACCCTCCTTCGTTGGGCCGTCGGTCCCTACGAGCAGAGGGCGCGTGCGGACGTCCGTCTCTACCAGATACTCATCGAATTGCGGAAGATTTCGCGATAGTCGTCCTCCGTGGCGGCGCGCGGCGAAAGCTGGGTAATCCTGGACTGCGGCAAGGTTCCCTGTACGAGTCCATCGAGATCGTCCTCGGTGATGCCGACCACGCTGAGCCCATTGGGCATCCCGACCTGCTTCATCAGACCGATCAGCGCGCCAGCCAGCAGGTCGCCGGCGTCGTCGGGATGCAAATTGCTGGTGTCGGCTCCCAGAAGCCGGGCGGATTCGAGATGCCGGGCAGGATCGGCCGCGGCCGTCCAGCGAAAGATCGCCGGGGCGGTCAGGATGACCGACATGCCATGCGGCACAAGTGTGTGATCGTCCGGGTACCCGTCGGCCACGAAGTCGCGGGCAAGGGCCGAGACCGGGTAGGACATCGCGTGGGGCAGATGGACCCCGGCGTTGCCGAATCCGATCCCGGCGGTGGTCGAGGCAAGGAACATCGCCGCCCGGGCGTCGTCATCGTCCGGATCGTTCACTGCGCGAACCAGATTCTGTGCTCCAAGCTCGATTGCCCGGGCAGCCCAGAGATCGCTGAGCGGGTTGGCACCCTGGTAAACGGTCCGCTTGAGCGGATCGGTTGCCGCTTCTCGCTGGTCGAACCGAATCGCAGTGTACGACTCCAGCGCGTGACAGAGCACATCAAGCCCGGAGCAGGCCGCGACCATCGGCGGCATCGACTTCGTGTTGTCGGGATCGATGATGCCCTGGGTTGGCCGCAGGTACCGGTGCGAGATGGCCGTCTTGACGTGCGCGGTGGAAAGGTCGAAGACGGCGTTGCCGGTCGTCTCGCTGCCCGTTCCGGCGGTCGTTGGGATGGCAATGTGGGGCCTGAGCGGACCCGGCACCGGCACGCCCCGGCCGAGCGGCGGGTAGACGTAGTCCATGAAATCGGCCGGCCAGGTGGAGTAGAGATTGGCGATCTTGGCGGTGTCGATGGTGGAGCCGCCGCCGACCGAGACGAAGCCGTCGAAACCACCCGCCACGGCCGCGTCGATCGCCTCCTGCCAGGAGGCATCGGTCGGCTCGACCCGCACCTCCGCAAAGATCTGGTAGGCGACACCGGCTTCTTCCAGCGACCCGACCGCATTGGCGACGACCGGCAGTTCGGCGACCCGGCGATCGGTGATCACCATCACATTGCGGCAGCCAAGTGCCGCAATCCTGGCGCCGACCTCGTTGGTCGCGCCCGGTCCGAAAACGACGGCCGAGGCATCGGCAGTGAAAATCCGTTCCCTGGGCATGGCGCATCCTGTCCACAATCCTGCCCGGCACCGGGCAACCACGCGTACGCAGCATCCTATCCGCGATGCCCCGATCCGTCAGCAGGGAAAAACAATCGCGCACCGGACGCCCGATCGCCCACAGGGTGCTACAGTGACACAAGGACCGTTAATGCATGTACAAGATCGGGGTGGTCGCGATGGCCAGGATGTACCCAACCCAGGTTTCGTCCTCAACCACGAGCAGTGCAGAACGCCTGCTGTTCACTCAACTCCAGGCGCAACTCCCGGGCGACTGGATCGTGATGCACAGTGTCGGCTGGCTCACCCGCACCCGGAGAACCGATGTCTACGGCGAGGCAGACTTCGTCATCGTCCACCCAGATCGCGGCGTGCTGGTTCTGGAGGTGAAAGGCGGCCGTATCGTTGGCAAGTGGGCCGATGACGATTGGTTCTCGGTCGACCGCATCGGGCGAAAGCACCCGATCAAGAATCCGGTCAAGCAAGCCAACCGGGCGATGTGGACCCTCAAGGCACGGCTGGAAGATACCCCAGCAACCGCCAGGTTCCAGTACCCACGATTCCACGGAGTCGCCTTTCCGGACATGCTGGTTGGCGACGCCGGATTCGGCATCGACTTCGATCGCTCGCTGGTGATCGATTCATCGAACATGCCGGACCTCCTGGAATCGGTGAGCCGGATGATGCCGGTCCGTCCCGATGGCCCGCGGCTCTCGAAGGCGGCCGTCGACGCGCTCGTCGAGTTGATCCAACCGGTGATCGAAATCAACCGGCCCGGGCTGGCCGCCCAGGTGATGGCAGGGGAGGCGGAGATCATTCGCCTGACGGACGAGCAAGCAGCGATCCTCGGCTTCCTCCAGAACCAGCGGCGGGCGGTCATCAATGGCTGCGCGGGATCGGGCAAAACGATGCTGGCGATGGAGAAGGCAATCCGGCTCGCAACCGATGGTCTGGAGGTGCTGCTCACCTGCTACAACAAGAACCTGGCGGCCTGGATGGGGTCGGTCATTGCCGCCCAGGCTCCGGAGGTTGCCTCCCTCATCAAGGTCAGCCACTACCACGACCTGGCATTCCGGTTGTGCGCCGAAGCGGGCATGCCGTCGACAGTCGAGCCAGGCGATTCGGACTACTGGAACCAGACATTGCCGAACCAACTGCTGGAGGCGATCCCGCACGTCTCCACCCGATTCGATGCGATCGTGGCCGACGAGGGCCAGGATTTCGAGGACGGCTGGTGGCTGACACTGCTGGAGTTGCTGCGCGATCCTGACGATGGCGTGTTCTACATCTTCCAGGACGAGCGGCAGGACATCTACCGCCGCCGGGCGAATCTTCCGTTCGAGGCGGCCCCCTATCCGCTCCAGGGGAACCTGCGGAACACCGCCGCCATCCACCAACAGGTTGCGGCCTACTACGATGGCGAACCGAAACCCCGGGCACGCGGCCCCGCCGGCCGGGAGATCGAGGTGATCGGTGTCGACGCCGTCACGATGCCGAAAGCCCTCCGATCGGTCCTGCACCGGTTGGTCGCGGAGGAGAATGTCCGGCCCAGCCAGATCGTGATCCTCACACCCCACGGACGAGAGCGCAGTGCGTTGGCCGAAGGCGCGCGGTTGGCAAGCCTGGGCCTGACCTGGGCGACCGTACCCGGAGAACGCGAAATCCGGATCTCCAGCATCCACAGTTTCAAGGGACTCGAAAGCGACATCGTGATCCTGGCCGAAACGGACCGCCTGACGGAACGCGACGACGGGCAACGGCTCTGCTATGTGGCTCTTTCGCGGGCAAAACACCATTTGATCGTTCTCGGAGCACTGCCGCCAGCTACGTGATCACGGGAATGCACCAGTACAGCCAGACGGCTGCTGCACGGCGACCGAGGCAGTGTTTGTCTGAATTCACGACTCCACGACCGAGTGGATGAACCGACCGCTTTTTTTCAGTTTCTTCGAAATGCCCGGAACGACGGGCGTTTCTGCAGTTCATTGTGGTTGCAGTTTTCTCGGGGATGAACCGAAGGTGAGCCATGTCATGCCTCCGGACGAGGAAAGTGGGGGGCGGTCGATGGAAGTGCTGTCACCAGGAAGAACGCAGCGGGGCGAGGCAGGTGCGCCAGGGAGCGGAAGGAGGAGTGAAAAAAGAGGTGGAGTGTGGGCCGGAGCCAGGCCGTGATCGCGCCATACCGCGCCTCTCCATCGGGGCCGACAGACCCTCGCTGCGGTCCATCCTCTGCCCTCTCTCCCCCAGATAGTGTGTCCGCGACCCCCTGTTCGTCATGTCGAGCGAAGCCCAGTCCGAGGCACGGTTCCACTTCCAGGATGGGAAGGGGTCAGGGGTTGGGTGAGCCGAGGGGTGGGGGGAGTCGAGACATCCTTGTGCGGAGCACGTCACCCCGGACCACCGGGCCGACACACGCTCGCTGGTCGGCCCCTACAAACAACCGAGAGGCCGGCGCGACGCGGTTTTCGGCGTCTGGCAGCGCCACCGTCTCCTTTCGCTGCTGTCTAGACTTCTTGACACACTCCAGTGACACTCCAGATGGGGAAGGGGGCCACGAAGAGGAAACCGCTCGTTCCTGGCGGCCCCCTATGCAGGGTTGTCGGGCGGCGGT
>CAZSUN010000202.1:0-4734 GCA_964610045.1 uncultured Sphaerobacteraceae bacterium | reverse complement strand
AATCGTGGTCATCGGCGGCGGCGTGATCGGCACGTCGATCGCGTACCACCTGGCGAAACGGAACGAGCGTGTCACTATCGTCGAGCGCGACACGCTCGCGGCCCAGGCGTCGGGCGCCAGCGCCGGTGGAGTCCGCCAGATCAACCGCGACCCGAGGGAAATGCCACTCGCGATCGCCAGCATCGCCCGATGGGCCACCCTGGAGGATGAACTCAGTGCGGATTGCGAGTTCCGGATGGGTGGCCAGCTCCGGGTCAGCGAGCGGGAGGACGACGCGGCGACGCTCCGCGAATCCGTCGAGGCGCACCGCGCGCTCGGAGTCGATGTGCGCCTGGTGGAAGGCGATGACCTCCGCCAGATCGCGCCGGATCTTGCGCCTGGCATTCAGCTCGGCATGTATACGGCAAACGACGGGCAGGCCAGCGCGCCGTTGACGACGAAGGCGTTCGGGATAGCCGCCGAACGGCACGGCGCCACCATCCACACCGGCACGACGGTGACCGGCATCGTTCGTGATGGTGGCCGGGTGATTGGAATCGAGACGACGGCCGGCCCGCTCGGCTGCGACTGGCTGGTGCTCGCCGCCGGGGCATGGTGCCCGTCACTCGCGCGCCACCTCGACCTGACCTTGCCCTTCACGACCATGGCGCTGCAAATGATGGCGGCCGGACCGCACCCGCACGTGCTGGATCCCACCGTCGGTGCGATCGGCCGAAAGCTCAGTCTGAAACAGGTGCCGGACGGCTCGTTCGTGATCGGCGGCGGCTGGCCCGGCGATATCGACACCTCCGGCCGGTTCGGCACGACGCGCCTGGGTAGCATCCGCGGCAGCATCGAGCACGCCGCCGCAATCCTGCCACTCCTCGCCGATCTTCCGCTCCAACGCACCTGGATCGGGCTGGAAGCCCTTTGCATCGACGAGGTACCGGTGATGGGACCCGTGCCAGGTGTGGAGAACGCCACCATTGCGGCAGGGTTTTCCGGTCACGGCTTCGCGCTCAGCCCAATCGTGGGGCAACTCCTGAGTGAGCAGATTCTCGACGGTACACCGTCGATCCCGCTCGATGCCTTCCGCGCCAACCGCTTCGCCGGCCTTGACCCCGCCACCACGTTCCCCAACTGGCAGGCTGGGTAGCCAGCACGGGAAATCCATGTGACGCTATTCAGAGAGGTTGTCGGCATCCCAGGGATATGGCGAGCCTGTCTGCCGCAGGAGCCGCTTGTCAAAGGTCGCCAACTGCATGTCCGGGCTTTCCGCGATGGCGACGAGCAATGCATCGACAAACCCGTTGCCTGGGCGGTCGCGCCAGAGGGCAAGGGCGTGCAACACCTGCGGTTTGAGTTCGATGTGGAAGGTCTCGATGTTCAGAAAGGGTTGGAGCAACGCGATCGTCGTGGCAACGTCGAGACGATCGCCTTCGCTGGACGTGAGGACCTAGATCACTTCGGCGATCACGGCCGTTGGGGCGAAGACATGCTGCTCACCGCGTTCGGCAGCATCAAACAGGTGTTTCGCCTGCTCGTGCATCCAGAGATTTTGCGCTTCCGCCGGGCGAGCCAGCACCAACAAGATCACGTTGGTATCAATCGCGATCATGGCAACCGGTTGCCGAATTTCGCAGCTACATGCTGCGCGACGGCTTCCTGTATCTGCTCCTCGAAATCGGGAGACGTATCGGGCAACGGCGGCAGGATACCGTAGACATCGTCAAGGGACAGCCTTCGTCGTCGCAACTCGAGCACGCCATCGTCGCGAATAATCACCTCGACCGTCGACGAGCCGGCGGCCATGAGATGACGCCTCGCTTCTTCCGGCAAGACGACATCCCCATCCACTGTGACTGTCGCCCTGAGTGTCTGCATCGACCTGTACCTTTCCGCCCCCGCCGTGTGACCAGTGTACCGAATAGACGCCAGGCCCCCTTGTTGCGCGGCAGATCATTCGGGATTGCTGCCTACTCCGGGCCGTACCAGCCGGGTGGCTGGCGGTGGATCGCCTTCGCCGCCCGGATCGCACCGGCCGCAAAGGCTGACCGGCTATAGGCACGGTGGCTGATGCGGATCTCCTCCTCGTCCGTGGCGAAGATGATCGTGTGCTCGCCGGTATTGCCACCGCCGCGGATGGCATGGATGCCAATCTCGCCCGGCAGCCGTGGCGCATGCCCCTCCCGGCCGAACACCCGGCCTGTAGGGTTATCATTCCGAGCCTGCGAGAAATCTTCTCGGCCCTGCCCACTGCCCAACCCGCGTTCGATCGCCTCGGCCAGCATCAATGCCGTGCCGGAGGGCGCATCCACCTTGTGCCGGTGATGCATCTCGGTCAACTCGATGTCGTACCCGGCCAGCGCCCGCGCGATCTCCGGCAGGATCCGCTGCAACAGCGAGACCCCGGTGCTCATGTTGCGCGCATACCAGACCGGGATGTGCTCCGACGCCTCCCGCAGCGCGTCGACCTGATCCGTAGACAACCCGGTCGTGCCGGTCACCAGCGGGATTCCGGCAGCGCGCGCGGTCTCAACCGCCGCCATCGCTCCGTCAGGGGTGGAGAAATCGACCAGCACGTCGCTATCGTCTGCCAACACACCGAGCGACCCGGCGTTGTCCCGACCTATCCCACCGGCAATCATCACATCCGGGTCGGCATCGGCGAGACGGGCGATCTCCCGCCCCATCCGGCCAGTCGCGCCGACCAGGCCGATCCGGAGCGTGCCCGCCATCAGGCAGCTACCCCGGTCGGATGCGCCACCGTCCAGGCGGTTTCCTCACCGATCACCATCCGCTGAGCGGTATAGGGGCAGTTCAGCATCGCCCGGAACAGCCGCTCGCGCGATTCGGGCATCAGCGGCACCATCGGCAGCCGCACCTCGGAGGTCGTCAGACCGAGCAGTTCAGCAGCGGCCTTCACCGGCACCGGATTGGTCTCCACGAACATCGCGCCGCAGAGTTCGAGCACCTCGTGATGGATCGTCCGTGCCCGCAGGAAGTCCCCGGCGTTGGCGGCGGTGGTGAGCGCGCTGATCGCCCCCGGAATAATGTTCGACGCCACCGAGATCACGCCGCGGCCACCGACCGCCATGATCGGCAGGGTCAACGAATCGTCGCCGGAGAGCACCGCGAAGTCGTCGCCGGTCAGCCGCACGATTTCGCTGGCACGATCCAGGTTGCCGCTGGCTTCCTTGATCCCGATCACGTTCGGAATCAGGGCCAGCCGGGCAACGGTGGACGGCTGGATATCGCTGCCGGTGCGGCCTGGCACGTTGTAGAGGACGATCGGGAGGTCGACCCGCTCGGCGACATAACGAATGTGCTGGTACAGCCCTTCCTGGGTCGGCCGGTTGTAGTAGGGCATCACGATCAGGGCGGCATCTGCCCCGGCCTGCTGCGCCTCGAGGGTGTGGGCGAGGGTGGTCTGGGTGTCGTTGCTGCCCGTGCCCACCATCACCGGCACCCGGCCCCGCGCCTGGCCGATCACGATGTCCATGACATGGTGCGACTCTTCGGCGGTCAGGGTCGGAGTTTCGGCGGTGGTGCCACAGGCGACGAGCCCGGAAACCCCACCGGCGATGTTCGATTCGACGATCGCCCGCAGGGCGGCCTCATCGATCTGACCATCGCGAAACGGGGTGATCAGGGCGGTCCAGGTGCCGGCGAGGTCGATGGTGCAGGTGCGAATTTCGGTGGCGGTCATGGGGGTGATCTCCAAAGGGCGCGTGCGCAAACGGTTCGCGGAAACGCCAGAACGGCGATCCTGTCGAGACGTGATTGGCTGCCTGAAACGGGCGACGGCGCCGGCTTCAGGCGCGCGGCTTGTCGCACCCTTTGGAACGGAGATCGATTGTGGAGGAGCCGGCCTGGTACCGGCGAGAGGCATCGAGCGGGATGTTACGCGTCATTCGGGAAAGCTCCCACGATTGGACCGGTCGCGACTGGGCGCGTCCGGGGTGTCAGATCGGGGATGCCCTTAACGAAAAACACCGCACTCCCCTGCCTGACCGGGGACGAGCGGTGTTGGGCCCGTGGTACCACCCCTGTTTGCCGCTCCCTTGCGAGAATCGGCCTCGTTGCACGACGGGATGCGTCATTCGCCGGTGTGGTATCCGGCGAGCATCGTCATCATGCATCGGCTCTGTAACGGGAGCCTGTTTCCCGGAATGCTCCGGGTACCCGTCGCCGCCTACTGGGCCGAATGGCCGTTTGGGGCGCTGCTCGAGGGTCTTGTTCCCTGGCGATCCTGATCCCGCATCACAGCACACGCGGTTCTCTGTATCGCTCCTGCCAGGTACTCGTCCCTGTCGGTGCAAGTGCGTCTTCGTCTGTCCTGCGCACAGTAGGGGAGCGGGAATCGCTTGTCAAGGGTTTGTTCAAACATCCGGTATGATGGACGGAAAGGAGTTGCCCGGTGATTCCGCTGATTTCCGACAACCTGGACGCCATCGCCAGCCTTTGCCGCCAGTACGGGGTCCGAAAACTCGCCGTCTTCGGCTCGGCAGTGAAGGGGACCTTCGATCCGGAGACCAGCGATATCGACCTGGTACTCGACTTCACGGACTACGGGCCCGGCGTTGCAAAGCGGTTCATGAGATTGATCGTCTCACTAGAAGACCTGTTGGGAGTCCGAATTGATATCGTGACCCCTTCGGCCAGCACGAATCCATACTTCGTTGATGAACTCGAACGGACGGCGGTACCACTCTATGAAGCCGGAAACAGCACAGTGGCTGCGTGATGCGCTCG
>CAZSUN010000201.1:0-4800 GCA_964610045.1 uncultured Sphaerobacteraceae bacterium | reverse complement strand
TTCGCCAACTCCGACGGAAGAACCGACGGCAACAACGGAACCCTCCCCGACGCCTACCGAGGAGCCCACGGCGACCACGGAACCCTCACCAACTCCAACGGAGGAGCCCACGGCGACGACCGAGCCCTCACCAACACCGACCGAGGAGCCGACCGCCACCACTGAACCGACCGCAACGGCAACCGAAGAGCCGACCGCCACGGTGGAACCGTCTCCGACTCCAACGGAAGAGCCCACGGCAACGACCGAGCCCACCGCCACCGAGGAGCCATCGCCAACACCGACGGAGGAGCCTACGGCGACCACCGAACCCACGGCGACGGCAACCGAAGAGCCTACGGCGACGACTGAGCCCACCGAGGAAGCTACCGCCACGACGGAGCCCACCGAGGAAGCTACCGCCACGACCGAGCCCACTGACGAGCCGACGGCTACCACCGCTCCAACCGAGGAGGCGACCGCGACCGAGGAAGCGACCGCAACCACCGCCCCGACCGTCGCCGCCACCACCGCGCCCGAACCCACCGAGGACGAAGGCGGCGATGACGACAACAACGCTGGCCTCTGGATCGGCGTAGGTTCGCTGGTCGTCCTCGCGGGCGCCGCCGGAGTCGTCCTCAACCAGCGCCGCAAGACCTCGGCCTAATCCACCAGGTCTCGCACGCGACGACACACGAACGCCCGGTGGATGATCCACCGGGCGTTCGTCCATCTCATTCCGAGTGATCGTGGGTCGCGATAGGTGATACGGAATCCGGTTGATTGCGAAGCATACCTGGTAGCGGCGGCGTGTATCTCCGCCTGGCAAAGAAGCTCCCGGTCGCGTCTCTGGGCGAAACGAGCTTCGCCACTACCGGGTCATGACAATCGTGTTTTCCCGGATTCCGTATGAGCCGGTCGGGCGGAGCCGCTACCTGCCGCGAAGCCTGTCCCACAACGACTTGCGCCCGGTGTTGGGATCGGGCCACTGTGGCCCTCCCTGCCCTCCACGGAACCGCCGGAACATCCCACCCTGAACGAAACCGTACAGCAGCAGTCCAACGAAGGCGATCCCCAGCGCCCAGGCCACGGCTGGCGGCACATCCAGCGTTGGACGCTCTCCAATCGAGATGTAGTAGATCATGATGCCGGCCACCACGGTACACAGGGCCAGCAACAGTATTCCGATGGCGTTGTCCCGGTTGAACATCCACCGGCTCCTTTCCCGCGCATTCGCGCCCGGCACACCCACCCGGATGCAACTAGGCGGCGGTGACAGTATCCCATCACCGCCGCCCTGGTCTCCCGGCCGTGGAAACTACTCGCCGACGAGCTCGTTCGCGATGGCGATCACGTCCTCGGTCGGATCGCCGCCTGGCGACACCGCGAAGATGCGGTACATCACCGAGCCGTCCTGCACGTAGAGCGTGATCCAGGTACCGCCATTCGCATCGTTCACGGAGAACATCTGGGCGCTGTCGCCAATGTCCGGCGCATCGATCTCGGCGTATCCCGACCCCGATGCCACCAGGATCTCGGCGTAGAACGGCAGCGCCGCTTCGGCCGACTCCGGGCTGTCGAAGCCGTGCACGCTCACGCTGAGGTAGGTGGTGCTGGCGGGATCGGCGCTGGCGGGATCGGGATTCTCGAACGACCGCTCGGCGTTCCCGGTCCAGCCCCACTCGTCCAGGCTCGCCTCAGCCGGACGGCCGCCACCGAGCGATTCGACCACCTGCTCCTCGTTACGGGTGCTGTCGGCCACCACCGACAGGTCGACCGGAACCTGGTCCTGCCCGGGCAGCAATTCAACCAGCCCGGCTTCATCGAGCGACGCATTCCCCGAAAGGTCGGGAGCGGCGGGTGTCTCGTCCGCCTCGGAAGCGTCATCCGCGCCAGCGGCGGAAGTCTCGGCGGCGGGCGGGGTCTCCTCGCCGGTGCTGGCTGGCTCCGTGGCCCCGGATGCTTCGGTGGCCGGCGCCTCCTCGGTGGGGGTGTCGCCCTCCTCGCCGCCACCGGCCTGCGCGGTCTGCTCCGCGGCGGCCTGGGCAACCATGGTCTGGTTGGCGGCCACGGTCGCCGCGTCGTTGGCTACCTGGGTCTGGGCCGCGAGCAGGTTGTCACTCTCGTCAGCGGGATCGTCTTCGCGCAGGAGGAGGTAGGCGAAGAAAATGATGGCGCCGAGCAGGAGCACGCTCAAGCCACCAACGGCCGCCGCAACCAGTTGCCGCCTGCGCCGCTGTCCCGGGGGCGCCAGGTCGAGCGGGCTGTAGTCGTACTCGGTACGAGGCGGGGCGACGAATTCCGTGGGATCGACGCCAAGCGGATACTCCGCGGGGTGACCCTGCTGTTGCCCCTGAGGCGGCGCGGCCTGCTGGCGCGTTTGTTGCTGCTGGCCCGATTGGGCACGTGGTCGTTGCGGTCGTGGCTCCATGAACGGGTGCTCCCGGTTCCTTTCTATGGTGGAGTGGTGGCGCGATACCCGCGGCACATCCGGGACTGATGCAATGGGAACGGCGGTCATTGACTGACATCAGCCATCGGCGGGCGCAAGGCGCGGAAATACCGCCAACCTCGCATCCGACCGGCCCGCGGAAACAGGCGTTGTCGGGGTCGTCCGTTCGACGTCCTCCGCGAGAGTATAAACGGAATGGCCGTTAACACCGGGCCAGCCTGAGCCAAATCGCCAACCACTGTTATCAGGAACGCGGGAGCGCCGGTTCCTGTTTCAACCGGCCCGCCGCGGAAACCGCCCGATACGACCAATCGCCCCGCCCGGCATGGCCTCCGCGAGGGCAGGAACACCCGCCATCGTATAAGGAAACGGGACCCACGGGCCACAGACCGGCGAGCACGGGTGGACCTGGCCAGGGCGGACGACCTCCTCGCCAGAGGCTCGGAGGGTCCGCCCGTACGGCATTGGCGCGCCTCGTCCGGCCGCCGCATGGAGCCAGACGGACGCTCCCAGCGAGCGTATTGACAGCCATGAACGGACACATCTATCACAACGCATTTACATTGGAGGGCCGAGGGGCTAGAATGCGTACTATGCAGTTGCATAGTACGCATTGATCGCTCCGGGAGCCCTCATGGACCACACATCGACCGCCAACGAACGCGCTGGCAGCCACCCACCGGCAACCGAAACCGAACGCGCCACGGAAACCGGCTCCCGCGTGGAGGCCCCCGCCCACTCGCCTTCGCTGGCCCGCTTCTACATGACGAGCGACCTGCGCACCGCCACCGGCCTGACCCGCACCCACCTCGACTTCTACCTCCGCGAGGGCGTGATCGTTCCCACCGCCCGCACCGAAAGCGGCTACCTGCTGTTCGACGACGACGAACTCTCGGTCCTCCGCCAGGTCATCGCCTGGCGGCAGTCCGGCGTCGGCGTCCGCGACATCCTGGCCCGCCTCGGGCGAGACGGCGAGGCGTCATCATGACCGGCCTTCATCTGGCTGACGATGGCGCGGTGAGGAGATGGTAGCGACGATGGTTGCGGCATCCCGAAGACCAGCACAGGCCAACTGGCGCGGCGCCCCCGCGTTGCCGGGCGTGGGCGCCGCGCCCTTCGCCGAGCTGCCCTCCCAAATGGCGGCGCTCTCCGCGCTGGGCGACTGGCTGGAAGGCCCGGTCCCCGGCCTCGGCGTGCTCGCCGGTCCCGAGGGCGGCGGCAAATCCCGCCTGATGGAACGCCTCGTGCTGAACCTCGCCGCCAATGAGGACCGCCTCATTGGCGTCATCCCGGGCGACGAGGGCAAGCGCTCCGACGCCGCCTTCCTGCGGGAAGCGATCGCCGCGTTCGGCGGCAGGCCAGCCGGCCGCACCGGCCTCGAACTCACGCTCGAACTCCGGGCGCTGCTGGACGACCATCGCGCCGACCCGGCGCCGCCGGTCCTGCTGGTCGACGACGCGTCGTTCACCGGATCGCGGCTGGAGATCCTGCGGGCGATTCTCGCGCCAGGCGCGGAAGCCAATGGAGGCGGGGAGCAGCCAGCGGTCCAGATCGCCCTGTTCGGCCCAGCGGGGTTGCCAGACCGGATCACCCGCCGCCGCCAGCTCTCGGGCATGGTCCAGGCCACCGGCACGCTGCCACCAATGCCGGACGACGAACTCCGGCTGCTGATCGACAACTGGCTGGCCGCGGCGCGGAAGGCATCGGCGGGTATTCCAGCGATGCCGGACGCGGCCATGGACATCATCGTCTCCTCCGCGGACGGGAATCCGGGCCGGGCGCTCGACCTGGCCTACGAAACCCTTCGCGAGGCCATTGTCATCGGCATGGCCACCGTCAGCGCCAGCCTGGTCGAGGCGCTGTCGCCCGCGACGGCCACGACCGGCGACCGGCGGCGAGGGCGGAACACCCGGCGGGCGGAGAGCGACGTGGTGCAAACCCACCTCGTGCTTCCGGGCCTGGCGCCCGAACCGGATCAGGCGGGGGAGGGCGAACAATGACGAACTGGCAACATTGGGCGTCCGGACACCCGGTCACGCCCCACGCGGGCAACGTATGCTGGAATCGGACGAATGCCGGCCAGGTTGGGCGGGGGTCGAAGCCGCGGGAATCAGCGGTTTCGACCGGCGCCGGACACGGTACCGGAGACATCGATCTGGAGGAGCGCCAACTCCGTCCAGGTCACGCGAAGCACCGCGCCACGGGTTCCGGCGCCAACCGGAATCGAGAGGCATCGCAAGGGAGGTCGAACCGGGCGACACGCGTCGCCAGCATCATGAACACGCTGAACCGCTTCGGAGCCACGATGAGCTGCTTAACGAAAAAGACCGGTGCGCCAACACCAGTCCTCTTCGAAGTTCATTGTTTGT
>CAZSUN010000200.1:0-4904 GCA_964610045.1 uncultured Sphaerobacteraceae bacterium | reverse complement strand
GCTGCTCCAGCGCATCGAGCGCGTTCCACGCTCCTGCATCTCCCGCCTCGATCCCGTCCAGCAGGGTCTGGATGTACTCCACCGAGGGCGCCCGCTCGTTGAGGTCGGCGAAGATGTGCACCTGCCCATCCGGCCGGACTGACCGGGCGACCTGGAAGACCGACATCACGCGGTTGATATCCCAATCGAGGTCCTGGCCCTGGAGCTTGACCTTGAACGACCACACGCCGTCCTTCCGGATCCATTCCTCCAACGGCGGGATCACGCCCTCCCTTGCCTCGCCCGCGGTGAGGGGATCGGCCGCGCCAACCGTGTGCGAGATCGGCACTTGGGCAACGGGTTCCGGGCGGAGGTAATCGCCCGGATACCTCCCGGCGACGTCCGGCCCCAGCACCCGCGAGAGATCCCAGCCGAGATCGGCCTCACCCAGCAGGTGGTAGCTGCTGGCGCCGTGCAACTTGCCATAGGCATCGTGCAGCGCGGCGTCGATGGGCGAATACGCCACCAGCGTGAACAGGTCTGGCACCGGTTCGGTCACATCCAGTTCGTCCGCCACGCTCGCGGCGATGCTTCCGAGTTCCTGTTGCATCGAGAGGAAGTGGTCCAGCGGATGGCCCCATTCGCCAGCGCCGGAAAGCCGCAAGCCGTACCCAGCCAGCAGCGTCTTCATCAGCCGGTTCCTGGTCTCCCCGTCGGGCTCGGCGCCCGGGAAAGCCCATGGATGCGAGAGGAAAATCGCGCCCCATCCGTCAGCTGTCCTGCCATGGCGATCCTCGACCCGTACCCGCACGTGAGCCAGCGTCAGGTCACCGGCGGTCGAACCGCCGAAGGCAAACGTTCCCGCCGGGCGCTCGACACTGAAGATCGGCTCGACCTCGACAACGCGAACCTGTCGCGAACTGGTATCGGACGCCATGGAAGTGAGTGCCTTTCATAATAGAAGCGCACCCTGGCCGTGGACAGGCCGCGACCAGGGTGTTGCGCGACTGATTGCCCGGATTTGGCGTCACGCCAGGATCGCGTAGCGCTCCGGCGTGACCTCGTGCGCGAGGGGCCGACCGGCGAAGGCGTTCTCCAGGTCGCGCACCGCACATTCGCCTTGCCGGATGCGGGTCTGCATCGTCGCCCCGGCGATGTGCGGCGTCAACAGCACGTTGGGCAGGTCGCGGAAGGGGTGGTCCAGCGCCATTGGCTCTTCGTCGAACACATCGAGCGCCGCCCGGATTCGTCCCGTCTTCAACTCGGCCAGCAATGCGTCCTCGTCGGTCACCCACGACCGCGCCGTGTTCACGAGGTACCCGTTGTCGGGAAGCAGCGCCAGTTGCCTGGCCCCGATCATGTGGTGCGTTTCGGGCGTGGTCGGCGCGTGAACCACCACGATCGGGCAGCTTTCGAGCAGGTCGTCGAGCGAGAGCTTCGCCACGCCAAGCTCGGCCGCCGCGTCGTCCGGCAGGTATGGGTCGAAGACGGCGACATCGGCTCCCAGCGCCTTTGCCTTGGCGATGTAGAGCCGGCCGACCATGCCCGCGCCGACCACGCCGATCCGGCTGGCGGAGATTTCCCAGCCCGAACCGAACAGGTCCTGCGAATCCCAATCCCGCTTCGCGCGGCGCATCCCGAAGTCGTACTCGTGAATCGGCCGCAACCCGAGAAAGGTCAGGATCAGCGAGAACTCGGCCACCGCCGGGGCCATCGCGATCGAGGCGGACGAGACCTTGATGCCCCGTTCCAGCACGTGCTCCTTGATGATCCCCTTCACGCTCCCCGCCGAATGCGCGATCACCTTCAGGTTCGGCGCGGCGTCCAGCACCTCCGGCGTGAATTCCGGCGATCCCCAGCAGGTGACGATCCCGTCGTAGGGAGCGATTTCGCTGGCCAGCCTTTCGGACGACCAGTTCTCGTCGGTCTCGTTGAAGGTCACGTCGGCCAGTTCGCGCAGCCGGACATCGACCTCCGGCACGAACAGCCGGTTGTAGAGGGTTGGCCCCGGCAGCACCAGCACCTTCGGTTTCGTCGCTTCACCAGTAATCATTCAGCCCTTGTCTCCAGCATTGCACGTCAAATGGAACCGCATCGCGCTAATCGACTTCCGTAATTCCAAATAGTGTGTCCGCGTTGCCCCATGCCACCTTCACCCGCTCCTCTTCAGGAAGACCCGCCAGGACCACCTTCGCCACCCCGACGGCGGGCGTATACAGCGGCGCGTGCGTGCCGAGCAGCAATCGCTCCACGCCGACCGCCTTCGCGGCGTTGCCGAGCGCGTCGGACGACTCGATCGACGAAAGCTCCACGAACACATTCGCGGAAGCGGCGATCGCCGCCAGTTCCGACGTGAACGCGCCGCCAACCAGGATGCGCGCATCCGGCACGGCCGCCGCCAGCCGTGCGACGCCATCGAGCGGCACGCCTGGAACCTTCATCAGCGGGTGATGCGCCCGCTCGTCGATCATCCGAACCTGAACGCAGAGCGGCAGTCCATGTCCTTCCACCGCTTTCGCGACCGCGATTGCCTCCCGCCCATCCACGTCGTACCCGTGGTAGTTCGGCACGATCCGGATACCGCCCACTCGCTTGCTGGTGGAAAGCTGTTCCAAATCGCGCTCCCAGCCTGGCAGGGACGGATCGAGCACCGGCACGATCCGCGTGACGAACCCGCCCGCGTCGAATGCCTCCGTTTCGGCAAGCAGGTCCCGGTTGGCCAGCATCGGGTCCGGGCCAAGCACGGCATTCAACGGCGAGATCGCCGCCCCGGATATTCCGGCCTCGCGCAGGTCACGTACCAGGTCGGCCAGCGAGGTCGAACGCACCGCCGTGAAAGGCCAGATCCCGACCCAGGCGCTGGCATCGAGCCGCTTCATCGCCGTCCCTCCCGGGCTGTCGCCAGCACCCGTTCCATGTTGCCGCCGAGCACGAGGTCCCGCTGAGCGGGCGTCAGGTTCCCGCCTTCCACCCGCGCCCGTTGGGCCCCGAAGTCGCGGATCGGCCAGTCCGAGCCGAACACCACTCGTTCCGCGCCGAGTAGGTCCACCGCGTAATCGACCAGCCCGGCATGGGGTTGCGCGCCCGAGGTGTCGACCAGCACGTTCGGGCAATCGAGCACGTCGCGCACGCCCCGCCATCCTCCCGCCGCGAGATGGGCCATGATGATCGTCACTTTCGGATGCCTCCGGGCCAGGTCCGCGATCTGGGCCGGGGTCGATTCGTTGAAGGCGAATCCGGTCGCCTTGTACCAGGCGTGGTGCAGCACCGGAACGTTGAGTTTGGCGGCACGCTCCATGACCGGGTCGAGCCGTACGTCATCGGCGTGCACCGAAATCCACAGCTTGATGCCCACCAGCGGCCCGTTCACCACGCAGCGGTCGATCTCGGCCAGCGAGAATGCCGCGGGCAACGAGGGATTGAGGTAGCAGAAGCCGTCGAACCGGTCGGGGTGACGCCGCACCAGTTCCATCCCCATGTCGTTGCTCGCGACAAGGTCGTCCTGCTGGGGATCGACCCGCCCATTCGAAAGGAACATCAGGTACACGAGCCGGTCGATCCCGGCCCGGTCGGCGAGGGCAAGGCAGTTTTGCACCTCAGCCTCGTCGTACTGGCCGCCAGCGCAGTTGAGGTGGATGTGACAGTCGATCACGCTCATCGGAACGCCCTGAACCCGGTATTCACGTCGCGGATACGCAGGTGCTCTTTCACGGCGCCAGCTTCCAGCAACGGTCCAAGATTGGCGAACACATCGGCAGCCGCCGCGACCACCTGCTCCATCTGCTCCTCCGTGTGGCTGTAGCTAATGAAGTTGAGCCCGGTTCGCCGCAACAGCACGCCCCGCTGGGCCATCTCCTGCAACAGGTAACCCCAGGCGTCGCGCTCCACATCGGGTTCCAGCCCGTCGAACCGCATCCCGGTCATCGGGTCGTAGCCAATCGCGCCGAACGGCACGCCGGCTGACGCCGCGACCCGGTCGAGTCCCTCCCGCAGTTGCCCGCCACGCCGCCAGAGCGTCTCGATCACCGGTACGTCGCGATACATCCGCAGGGCAGCCGCCGCCGCGGCCAGCGACAGCGCCTCTCCCCCATAGGTGATCGAGACCATCGCGTCCGTCATGTGCGACATCACTTCCTCGCGGCCCGCAAGCACCGCCAGCGGCATCCCATTGGCGATGCCCTTGGCGAACACCGCCAGGTCCGGCGTGACGCCGAAGTACTCCTGCGCGCCGCCGTTCGCCATCCTAAACCCGGTCACGATTTCGTCGAAGATCAACAGCGCGCCGATCTCGTGGGCGAGGTCCCGCAGCCACGCCAGGTAGCCCGGTTCCGGCTCGGTCACCTGCACGTCCATCGCGATCGCCGCGATATCGCCCGACTGGCCGTGCACCAGCCGCTCCAACCCCTCGCGGTCGTTGAAGGCGAACGACTGCACCGCCCCTTCCTGCCGCGCCGGAACCCCAGAGTCGACATCGTGCGAGGTCCACGTATCCGGCCAGCCACGGTACCCACAGTTGAGGATCACCTCACGGCCGGTCGCCCTCCGGGCCACCCTGGCCGCGGCGGCGGTCGCCTCGCCACCGCCCTTGAAGTAGCGGACCTGTTCGGCGCAGGGCACGAGATCCCTCAGCAACCGCGCGACCTCCACCTCTAGCGGCGAGAGCAGCCCCGCGATGATCCCCCGGTCGAGTTGCTCGCGGATCGCCGCATCGATTGCCGGGTGGCGGTAGCCAAGCGAAATCGGCCCCAATGCCCCGACCAGGTCGATGTAGGTGTTGCCATCGATATCGGTGATCGTGCCGCCGCTCGCCTCCGCGAAGTAGATCGGAAACGCGCCGTGGGCGAACGCCGCCGGCCGCTTGCTGCTGGTTTGCGAACCGCCCGGTATCAGGTCCAGCGCCTCGTCGTACAGCGCGAGCGACCGGT
>CAZSUN010000199.1:0-4977 GCA_964610045.1 uncultured Sphaerobacteraceae bacterium | reverse complement strand
ACGCGGACATGCTGCTGGTGCAGGCGGGGAGCGGCGTGGCGACGCTCGGCTTGCCAGACAGCCCGGGCGTGCCGAAGGGAGCGACCCAGGACACGCTGGTGGCTCCCTTCAACGATCTGGCGGCGGTGGATGCCTTGTTCGCGGATAACGCCGATCAGATCGCGGCGGTGATCGTCGAGCCTGTGGCTGGCAACATGGGTTTGGTCGAGCCCGGCGAGGGATTCCTCCAGGGGTTGCGAGACCTGACAGCCCGGAACGGCGCTTTGTTGATCTTCGACGAGGTGATGACTGGTTTCCGGGTCTCGCTCGGCGGGGCGACGGGCCTGTACGGTGTCGATCCAGACCTCGTCACCTTTGGCAAGGTGGTGGGCGGCGGATTCCCGCTGGCCGCCTATGCCGGCAAGCGGGAAATCATGGAGCACGTCGCTCCGGCCGGATCCATGTACCAGGCGGGTACGCTTTCGGGCAACCCGGTGGCCACCGCCGCCGGCATCGCGACACTCAAGGTACTGGCGAGGCCGGGTGAGTGGGACCGGGCGGCAAACTCCGCGAGCATGTTGATCGAGGGGCTGCGAACCGCGGCTTCCGCCCAGGGCGTGAACGTCCAGGCGTCGGTCGTGGGCACGATGGCGGGCATGTATTTCCACGACCAGCCGGTTCATAACTACGACGAGGCCAGGTTGAGCGACACCCAGCAATTCAGCAGGTTCTTCAACGCGATGCTGGATCGGGGTGTGTACTTCGCTCCCTCACAGTTCGAGGCGCTGTTCCTCTCGACCGCCCACACCGACGCGGATATCCATGCAACGGTCGAAGCCGCCGCGGAAGCATTCCAGATCGCGAGCGAGAGAGCCTAACCGGTTCCTCGGAACGGACCGGCTCACCGATCATGGAGTGCCGGAGACGGCGTTCAGGAAGCCGTCGCGTCCGCCGAAGAAGACATGGCCACCGGCCACCACGGGCGAAGACTCGATGATGTCACCGGCGAGGTAGTACCAGACAGCCTCGCCGGTTTCGATGTCGATGGCGAGAAGCGAGGCGCCCGCGCCCACCAGGGCGAGGTTCTCGCTAATGGCGGGGGAGGTCAAACCGGACTTGCCGCTGGGATAGAGCCAGCGTTGTTCGCCGGTAGCCAAATCCAGTCCGTAGATTCCGCCATCGCTGGCGGAGACCACGACCACGTCTCCATTGGTGGCTGGCGCCGTGGCTCCCCCGTGCAGGGATGACCAGAGCGAGGCCCCGGTTTCGAGACTGAGGGCATGGAGCTGACCCGACTGCGATGACACGAGCACCCTGTCGTCACTGATGACGGGTGAGGCATAGATCGAGCCGTCGACCTTCTGGCGCCAGATCATGCGGCCGGTGTCGAGGTGTACTTTGTAGATGATCCCTTCGTCGGTGGCGTAGACGGCGGCGTCATCCGTCATGCCGACCGCGCCGAAGACGATGCCCTCCGTGGGAAGACGCCAGAGGACTTCGCCGCTCCTGGCTTCGATCCCGTATATCCAGCGCTCCTGGCTGCTGACGACCACGAGTCCACTGGCGACGGTGGGAGAGGCGTGGCCGATGTATTGAACCGGCAGCGACCAGCGCTGTTCGCCGGTCTTGGCATCGAGCGCGGTGAACGAGAATCCAGCGCTCACGTAAACGATGCCGTCGACGACCGCGGGGGAAGCCCTGGTGACGTATCCAGTGACCTCGCGGCTCCAGATGGTCTCACCGGTGGCGGCATCCACCGCGAGAACGGCGCCGGACTTGCTCACCATATAGATGACTCCGTCGACCAGCGCGGGCGCGCCATGGACTTCGCCGCCGGTATCGACCCGCCAGGCAAGGGACGGGGTCGTGGCTGGGGGTGGACCGGGCATAACGCCATCGTGACCGGCGTTCGCGCCCTGCATGGCGACATTTCCGCTGATGGGAGTGCTGGGAAGGCTGGCGATACCCGTGGTTTCGGCGACGATGGGAGAGGCGGCGAGCGGAATGTCTGGCTCGGACGACGCGCCACTTGCCTGAAACGCCCTGAATCCGACGAACGCGAGCGCGAGGACCGTTGAACTGGCCACCAGCGTGCCGATAACCTTGAGCGCCCTTTCGTCGGCGCGAAGTTGCCAGGTTCCGGCCAGGATGATACAGATGGCGACGATCCAGACGGGGATCGCGATGCCGGGCGCTGGATTGACCAGCGAGGCGACGACGATCATGGCCGCGCCAGTCGCGATCCAGCCTTCGCCGCTGGCGGATACAGCCGGCCGGCGGCGGCGCTCTTCACGGCGCTCGGTTTCGAGCCGGTGGGCCATGGAGTCGAGGCCCGACCGGGAGTCGGACGCGGGAACCGGAACGACCTCCTCGACCGAAGCGGCGCAGGAGACGCAGAAGCGGGCGTGTTCCGGGTTGAGCCATTCGCACACGGGGCAGGGCCGAACGAAGGCGGTGTATCCAAACCACGGGCGGCTCGACGCGCGTGGCCTGGACTCATGGACCTTTCCGCCGAGCGGATTGGTGGAGGAATTTCCTGGTGATGTGCCGGTGGGTTGATCGCTGTCGTGGGTCATGGGCGGTCACCTTCGTCGATGGTGACGCTATTCTACAGGGCGCGCGCGTCGTGTGGCCGCCCTTGCCCCATTCCGAGAGCCGCGGCTACGACCGGGGGATGCCAACCAGGATTGTCCACGGAATGGAGCCGGTCAACTCGGTCACGTCCAGCGAAACGCTGGCGAACTCGCCGAACGCGGAGCGGGACCAGAAGTTGCGATGATCGGGGTCTGAGCCGCGGGGGCGGACATCGAGGTTCTTCCCACGCGATGCGTTGGCGAGGCAGAAGAACGGCTCGTGGGGGACGCTGAGGACGACGTGTCCACGTGCGACACGTGCAAGTTCCGCGAGGGCGCGGTCTGGCTCGTGCAGGTGTTCGAGGACCTCGAAGCAGTAGACGACATCGAAGGAGTCGTCCGGATGCTCGATGTTGTAGATGTCGCCGGCGCCGATGCTGGCGCGTGGGTTTCGCAATTGGGCGAGCTTCACGGAGTCTTCCAGCACGTCGAACCCCGTGATCTGGGCGTCCGGCAGCTTCGCTTGCAGGATGTCGGCGACGAATCCTTCACCGCATCCAGCGTCCAGCAGCGTGGCTGGCTCCAGGCGGGTGATGATGCCCGTGACCTTGTCGTGGAATCGGTCGATGAGGCGGCGCTGGATGGGGTTGTCGCTCATGTGCTTGCGGTAGTTGCTGGTATCGACCATCACCCCGCCTTCGTACTTGAATGTCTCGCTGATGCTCATGGGACCGTTCCTTTCGCGCGATGCGCTTCGAGAAGCGAATATATCGTGGGGCCAGTGACGGTTGAATGTCAGGCAGGTTCGGTGGCTACGGGATCGTCGCCCACTGGTTCCCGTGGATGTCGTGAAATCCACCAACGGGTGAGTCCAAACAGGATCGGAATGGCGGCGAAGAGCGCGAATCGGTAGACGAGCGCGGCTGCGATCACCGGGTCACCATCGACGCCGGCCAGGCGGGCGACCACGAACATGAGCGCTTCGCGGACGACGGCGCCCCCGGGAATGGGACTGAGCATGCCGACAAGGATAGGCAGGGACGTGAGTCCGAGCACAAGCTCGAACGACGCGGCGACCCCGAACGCTTCAAGCAGGAGGGCCAGGACGACGCCCTGGATGATCCAGTAGAAGGCGGTGACACCCAGGGCAAGGGCAGCTTCCGCCGGACGTTCGCGCGGGGCAAGGATGATCCTCTGGGCGGTATTGAAAAGTCTGGCCCGGCGGTCGGCGGTCTTCATGAACCACCAGAGTACGACGGCGACGGCGATGGCCAGGGTGATTCCCGCGATGGCGTAAGTACGCATGGATGCGGAGAGTTCGTTCCCCACCGCGCTGGTCGAGCCGTTGGCCATCAGGAGCCACACAAGCGTGCCGGCGCCAAGGACGATCACGTCGACGCCGATTTCCCAGACGGCGATCGTGCCGGTGGCTCGCGCGTCGAGGCCGAGCGCGCGTTTTGTGAGCGCGGCGCGGGATGGCACGGCGAGCCCAATTGGCGCGGCGTAGTTGATGACCACCGAGGTGAGGAATGCCTCGGAAGCGCGTGGGAAGTCCGACTTCCCCTGCGCCATGCGCACCAGCACGTGCCACCGGTAGCAGAGTAGGGCGAGACTCGCGACATAGATGGGCGCGGCAATGATGAGCAGCGACAACCTGGCGTCGCTGATAACGGTCCGGAGATCGCCGAGGGCGCCCTGTAGCCAAAGGACAATGACGGCGATGCCGATACTGCCCACGAACAGGAGCGGCGTCGGTATCCGCAGGAAGGGTCCGAGCCACATACGCCAGCCGCGAGCCTGGCTCGCGGGTTGAGGTGTTGAGGGATTTGCCATGCCAGGATCGATTCCGGTCAAACCGCGTCACCGGTAGCGTGATCGAGACTGGGCCGGGTTCCGACGCCAATGGTGGCGCTGAAGGGCAATCTGCCCGGGGTTGCCGGCCCGTTGGAGCGATGAGCCTGAAACTCGCCCAGCAGGCCGAGCCCGAAGAACTGCGCGCCAATGACGACCAGCAGAACCGACAGGAGGAGCGCCGGCCGGGTTCCGATCGCTTCGTCGAGGATGAACTTCTCGAATGTGAGCCACAAGCCGAGCAGGACACCCAGCGCCATCGAGATCAGTCCGGGCAGGCCGAAGAGGTGCATGGGGCGCTGCCGATACTGGGTCAGGAAGATGACCGTCAGGAGGTCGAGGAATCCCTTCGTGAGGCGCGACCAACCGTACTTCGAGGAGCCCCATTTTCGCGCGTGGTGCTTGACCGGCAGTTCGCCGATGCGAAAGCCTTCGGCGTAGGCGAGGACCGGTGTGAACCTGTGCAGTTCGCCATACAGGCGAATCGAGGACGTTACCTCGCGGCGGTAGGCCTTGAAACCACAGTTGAAGTCGTGAAGCTGGACACCCGTGGTCTTGCGGACGGTCCAGTTGA
>CAZSUN010000198.1:0-4988 GCA_964610045.1 uncultured Sphaerobacteraceae bacterium | reverse complement strand
ACTTCGACGAGAACGGCCGCCAGGTCCGGCCACTGACTGCGTTCCGGTCAAACTAACCCGGCTGGTGCCGGATCCGTCCACCAAGTCCCAGCCGAGGGCCAAGCGGCGCTTCGCGTTTTGGCCCTCGGCTACAAGTGCCTCGTCGCACGTGACTGGATGGAGACTTCCGCATTCCAGGCGCCCACGAGAACCCCATTGGCGCAGCACATTACCGCGCCGGGTAATGGCCTTCCTCGCCATCCAGACAGGCTGTCGCTACCCGGTAATACCACGCAGGCGGGCGACGCCGAGTTCACTCATCAGCGCGAGTCCGGTGTACCACTTGATTCGGTGCCGGGTCGCGTCCCTGGTTTCCAGTTCCCCCACCGGTTCGATGGCGATCCCACCGTGCTGCAAGCCCATCAATCCCGCGCTCATGCCAACTTTCAGCGCGTAGACCGACGAACAGACCGCACCGCTCGATCCCTGCACCTCGTTGTCTGGCACGAAATCGTCAACGACAACCGGGATGCCGTCGTACGTCTCGAACGTCTGACCGAACTGGGTGGCACTCACCTCGATCACCGGTCCCGCTGTCCGCCGCGCCTGTTTCAATCCGCGCCTGGTCCGCCGCGACATCAACAGCAGGTCCGGCTTGCCGGGGCGAATCCGGTCGACCAATTCGTCGAGCTTCACCAGCGAGATCGCCGCGCCGTTCGTGGCCTGCTCCACGATTTGACCCGCTGGACACAGCTTGCGAATTCCGTCAAACGCTTTGGCATTCACACCGGTATCACCCGTGATGAACGTCTCGGCGAACATGTGCGCCACCGCCTTCGCTCGGTTCGCAATCACCTCGGCCTCGACATCGTTGGTATCGGCGTAGGTAGCCTGCAGGAAATTGTCCACGTCGGCATCGCCACCGAGGATCCGCAGAAGGGCAGTGTGCTGGGTGAAGGTCGGGGCCGCCTCCGTCCAGGTATCCAACGGATCATAGAAGGTCGCCGCCGGCATCGTCGCTTCCCGGTTGTAGGTGACCGAGGTGCCGGTCACGTCCATGAACGGCAGGAAGGACAACACCGGGGCATCCTTCACGATCGTTTCGATCACGCCGCGCAGAAGCAGGTTGTTCGAGAGTTTGGCGGCTTCAGCCTGGGTCAGTGCCATGGCGGTGTCCTCCATCAGGAATGCGAAGCGGGATAAGGGGAATCAGAGCGGCTCCGTACCCTCTGTCTCCTCACTTCTCCGTCGTTGTATCCAGTGTTCCCTCTATGCATTTCTTGTCGCCGCGAGGCCGCGACGCAGCTTTTCACCCGATGAGAGCGTATCGAGATCGACTGGACCGGGCGCCACCGACCCAGCCGGGACCTGGACCGGCGCCGGCCGGCTTGCCTCGATCCGCTCCGCCAGGGCGCTATAGGCGGTGGTGGCCGGTTCGATACTGGCCAGCAGGTCGGCGATGGACTCGCCCCGTACGAGCTCCGGCACGATGTTGGGATGTGCCCGCAGCACCAGGTCTCGGACCCGCTCGACCGTGTCGTCGTCAGGCGGCGGGATGTATGGCGCGTCGTCGGCAAGGGGATCGATGAAGCCGGTCATGGGCGAGACTCCTGCGAGGTTGGGCCGTTACCGGCCCGCCAATGCGTCGGTGTTGCCCGGAAAGAACGCGAGTATCACGGCGAACTGCGCCAACACGGGCAAACCGGCGACGACCATGCTTGCAAAGGATTGCGACCCAGCCGCATACTTGTGACATCCTTGAACGTGCGCGATCGGCACTGATTGCGTCGCAGACTCAGGCAGGACACCTACCTATGCCCCCTGAGCCCACACCTAAAAGGATCCCTCCACTCCGAGCACGGTTGCTTGGTCCTGTCGAGATCGAGGTCGGGCGACGCGCCCTTCCCGCCAGGGCCTGGCCGCGTCGACAGGCGCGTTCGCTGCTCCTGCTCCTGCTGAGTACGCCGGGTCACCGGGTCCCGCGCGATGTGGTACTCGAAGCGTTCTGGCCGGACCGCCCGCTCGATGCCGGGCTCAACGCCCTCTACAAGTCACTGCATACCCTGCGGCGCATGCTCGAACCCGCCATTGCCGCCGGCCAAACCTCCTCGTATGTGGAGATCAGCGACGATTCCATCACCTTGATCGACCACCCTGGCCTGTGGGTCGATGTCATCCAGTTCCAGGACCTCCTCCTCGCTTCGGCCAGGGACCATCTGCCGCGCCAGTCGCTGAGGCTCGCCCTCGATCTCTTCCGCGGCGAATTCCTCGCCGATGTTCCCTACGTTGATTGGCCAATCCCCCGGCGCGAAACGCTGAACGATGCCCGGCGCCGGGCTACCCTCCACCTGGCCCACCTCGATCTCGAAGCTGGCGAACCGCTGGCTTCGGTTTCGCCGCTGGAATCGCTGCTCGCCAGCGACCCGGCCTGTGAGGACGCGCACGAGGCGCTCATCCGGGCATTCCTGGCGAGCGGTTTCCATGCCGCCGCCCTCCAGCAGGTCGAACGATGCCGGCTGGCTCTCGCCCACGATCTCGATGCCGAGCCCGGGCCGGAAATCGCCCGGCTCGCGGCAGCCGTTCGCGAGGCCACCCGAGCCGCCCACGAACCGGTCGTGGGTGGTTTGAAGGCGGGATCGATCATCAATCTTCCCGGCGTGCCGACGGCAACCGTCGGGCGAGTTACCGAAATCGCCGCCGTCACGAAGATGGTGGCCGGTGGTGAATCGCGGATGGTGACCCTTGTCGGGAGCGGCGGTGTTGGCAAGACGCGCCTGGCAGTTGAAGTTGGACGCGCGGTCTCCGACCGGTTCCCGGACGGGGTGGCCTTCGTGGACCTGACCGCGATCCGGAGTGCCGACCTGCTCGACCTGGCGATTGTGGGCGCCCTCCGGCTCCATCCGGCGCCAGACCGGCCGCTCCGCGAATCGATTTGCATGTACCTGGCGGCACGCCCCCGGTTCCTGCTCGTGCTGGACAACCTGGAACACCTGAAAGGGGTGGAGATCCATGTTTCAGACCTGCTTTCCCTCCTGCCACAGTTGACCATCCTGGCCACCAGCCGCGAGCCTGCCCGCATCCGGGCAGAACGGGTATACCGGCTTTCGTCGCTGGCGGTACCGGCAGCGGGCGCACCGGCAATGTCGGCACGGCGCGCATCGTCCGTGGAGCTGTTCCGCCAGCGCGCCCAGGATTGGGGCGGCGGCGATCCTGGCGCTACGGCTGCCGGGTTGGACGAAGTGGCCGCACTCTGCCGGCACCTGGAGGGACTGCCGCTTGCAATCGAACTGGCCGCGGCTCGCACCTGGGAGTCCAGTACGGGCGCAATCCTCTCCCAGATCGAGGATCGCCTGGCGCTGCTGCGGGACGGCCCCCGCGACCTTCCAACGCGGCACCAGACACTCGAGGCCACGATCACCTGGAGCTACGACCTGCTCCCCGCCGCCGAGCAGCGCCTCTTCCGGGGTGTTGCCGTGTTCGCGGGTGGGGCAGCGCCCGATGCCCTCACCGCGATGTTCGGCGGCGACGCACCCGCGCTGGCGAACCACCTGGTCGACAAGAGCCTGGCAACATGGATATCGCGCGATGGCGAGCATCGGCTGGAAATGCTGGAGGCGACCCGAGCCTGCGCCCGCCAGTTGCTGGAACGCCACGATGAACTGGTGATTCGCCAACGCGCCCACGCCCGGTACTTTCGCGACCTCGCCGTCCGGGCCGGATCCAATGACGCCAAGCGCGGGACACAGCAGGTTGCCTGGACCCGGCGCCTGGAGCGGGAGCAGGAGAACCTTCACCTCGCGCTGGCCAACTGCCTCGCACTCGGAGAATCGGACGACGCCCTGATCCTCACCAACGTGATGAGCGGCTACTGGCACACGCACATCCCGGCCGCCCAGGCCCTGGCCTGGATCGAGCAGGCGATCGCGCTTGAACCGGCCGGCTGCCACCTTTCGGCTGGCTGGTCGGCCATGTGGGGAGCAACCTTCGCCTGGCAGATCGGGGATCTCGACACCATGGCGGCGTTCGAGGACCGGGCGCGATGGATCTGGGCCGAACTCGAGTCGCAGGTCGGCCTGGCCTGGGTCGACTACTCGGTGGCGAGCCGCCTGGGCATGTATTCGCGGCACCACGAAGCTCGCCGGCTGCACGATGCGAATCTCCGCGTGTTCCGGCAGGCCGGTGATGTGGAAGGGATCGTGAAATCGCTGTGCGGGCTCTCGTGCACGCACCTGATGACCGGGGAACCCGATGCGGCGATCGCCTCGCTCGAGGAAGCGCTCGACCTCAGCCGGGAGCACGACAACCTGGTGCTGCAGTCGCACGTGCTGGCCCGGCTGCCGGAGGCGTACCTGTGCGTGGGCAAGATTGGCAGAGCCGAAGCGACGGCAATGACGGGGGAGCGCACCGCGCTCCTGATTGGCGATCGACTCTCGTTGCCGTGGGCGGCGATGGCGCGGGCCGCAGCCGAATCCAGTCGCGGCGACCACCAGGCGTCCCTGGAGTTTGGCCGGCTGGCAGTCACCCGATTCCAGGATGCCGGTGATCGTCTCAACGAATGGGGAGGGCATATTGCCTGCATGGTCGCCACCATCGAGCTTGACGAGCTTGAGACTGCCCGCGTCCACGCGATCGAGGCGATTTCGCTGTTGCGTCGCCACTGCGGAGAAGCAGACATGGCCACCGGATTGGCCGAGTTCGCCGGGCTCGTCCTCGCCCTCGGTCACGCGCGCGAGGCCCTGATCGCCTGCGCGGCCAGCGGCGTGTATTCCGGCGGCCACGGGCTTCCCGCCATGCCGGGAGCTGGCCAGCGCACGAAAGCGACCGCGGATTCGGTCCGCACCTCGCTGTCCGTGGCGGAAGCCGGACGCTACTGGCGCCTGGGCGAGCAGGGGAGCGTGATCGCGGCACTCGACCGGATCGAGCGATGCCTCGACGAGCCTGCCGCGGCAATCTCCATCCCGGCCTGATGCCAAGCCAATCCAGCCACAACGACCCCTCGTAGCCGAGGG
>CAZSUN010000197.1:0-4993 GCA_964610045.1 uncultured Sphaerobacteraceae bacterium | reverse complement strand
GATGTCTCCCGGCTCGATCTCGACGAACGCAGCCTTGCGCAGATATCCGCCTCCGTCGCCCTCGGCCTGGTCGTTGTCGCTCCCGAACAACCGGTGGAGGCGAAGGATGAGACGTGGACCGGCTGGTGGGTGGTGGATCCCGTCTCGGGCCGCGTCTGGGACCAGATGGCGAACGGCAAGGGGTTTTCCGGCACCCGGATTGGACCTGGCAGGTTGATGCACGCCCAGACCCTTGGCGAGGAGCTGATCCTGTGGTGGAACAGCCTCACCACCTGGCGCAAGGTCCTCTGCCTGGGTGCCTACGTCTCCTTCAACGGGGCCTACTCGGGTCTGGTGCTGGACTACCGGCAGGGAGATCCGGACAGGATCGCCGCCGCGGCCGAGCGAGCCGCAGGAAGCTACGTTTCCTACCTCGCCGCCTGTTTCGCCTGACACGCGGACCTCGGGCAGCAGGAGCGCAGGTATCACCAGGGACCCGGTGGCAGTCATAGCGGGCAGGGTGTTGATTGGCAGGAGCGTGTATGGGCATTCGTCGTGGTTCCTGGCAATCCAGGCTGCTGGCATATCTTGCGGTGATTGCGCTCGTTGCCGGATATCTCCCCCCAGCCAGCGCCCAACCCGCAACGCCCGCCAGCGATGCGTCCTGTATCGCCGTCTCCGAGCCGAACGATCAGCCTGGCGATGCGGTCAACTTCGGCTCCGGCCCTGCCTGCGCCACTGCCGAACATGCGAACACGTCCCAGGACCTGTACAGGTGGACGGTCACGGATGATGGGGCCGAACAATCGTGGACATTCTCGCTGTCCGCGATTCCGGGGCAGGTTGGACTGATCGAAATCTTCAGCGTCGAGCTCGACGATGCGGGAACCGTCCTCGGCTCGACCAAACTGGTGTCGGTGGCCAGCCGGGCGAGCCAGCCGGTCCAGGCAGCCGACCTGCTCTTCCAGCCCGGCGACTACTACATCGGCATCGTCGCCAGCGGCCCCGGTCTGTACGAATTCCGGATCGCGGAGGGCGAATCGCTGCCCGGGTCGATTCCGGCCAGCGATTCGCCCGTTCCGGTCGAAGCCATATTCGCCGCCTCCGGCACGATCGAATCCACGGACGTCCTGCTTGCCTGGATCATCGGCCCGGATGATCTCGCGACGCGCCTCGATCTCGCCATCCAGGGGCCGGCAGGGTCCAGCCTCCAGTGGTACGTCCATGGCGAAGACGGCTCGATCCTCATTTCGTCGGTCCTCGCGCCTGATGGCACGAGCCGGCGACCGGGGATCGGCCTCGCGCCTGGCACCTACACGATCGAAATTGCGAACCCGGACGCAACACCGCTGACCTGGACGGCCAGCACAACCCCCTCTACCCCCCGCGAGGCCACGACCGAGGACGAACCGAACGACAGTGCGGCGCTTGCCTTTCCGCTGACCCTTGACGGCGATGCCGCCTCGATGCGCGCGGTGCTGGACACGCATCCGTCAAATGAAGACAACGACTACTTCTCCCTCACCGTCGACGCCGCCCACGCCCACCGCCTGACCGATATACGGGTACTTTGGCAGGGCGAGATCACCCGCAATGTCTGCCTGTATGCCGCCGACGGCAGCCAACTCCGGTGCGTCAGTTCAACCACTGGCGCCGCCATGAACGACCTCGTCCTGGCGGAGGGTAACTACATCATCCGGGTCGTCGGCGCGCCCGCTCCCTCCATCCCGTACATCGTCAAAGTCAACGTCACCGGGGATGCGGTTGCGGGGTACGAATCCGAACCCAACGACACGATGGCAATGGCCAGCACGATGGCCGTCGACGGTGATGGCTTCGCCAGCTCCGGGCGCCTGCAGGGCGACAGCGACTACTTCCGCGCGTCGGTTCTCGGCGAACCGCAACTCTGGCAGATCGAGGTCACCGGCGAAAGTGTGACCTCCATCGACCTGATCGACGCGAACGGCAATGCCCTCGTCGGCACGTACCCAGAGAACGGCGTGGCCATCCTCTACGATGTGTTCCTCGTGCCGGGTGACGCAGGCATCCGGGTGAATGGGGATCCCGGTGATTACACCGTCCGGATGACACCCCTTGGGCCACCCGACCCCCTGCGCGAGCACGAACCCAACGATGCGGTCGACCGCTCGCAGCCGATGTCACTCAATGAAGTCCGAATCGGCCGCCTGGCGACCGACACCGACTCGGACTACTACCGGTTCGCGCTCCAGGGCGCTACCTATGTCGAAATCGCTCTCGACATGCCGGCCAATGGCGCAGCCGACGGGTACCTCGACGGCAACGGCGTGCGGATCGTGAACTTTGATCCCGGCAACCCGGGCGACGGGGTGCGCTGGGAAGGCTGGCTTCAGCCCGGCGACTATTCATTCGTCATCTATCCGACCGTACCGAGCCTGGATGACTACACACTGACCATCACCCCGCTCGACCCATTCGCCGCCCCGGTTGACACCGAGCCAAACGACATCCCTGGGCAGGCTGTGCCGATGCCGGAATCGCTCCAGGTCTCCGGCTTGCTCAACCCTTCGGTCCAGTCGGCAGATTCCGACTGGTATCAGGTCCCACCGTTCGGTAGCGGACAGGTGGTGGTCGAATTCACGCCTGGCGTCACCGTTTCGCTCTGGACCACCGGTGATGCCACCACCGCGCCCCAGCAACTTCCCAGCGTGAGTGGAACCGAGTCCGGAGGCCTGCTGTTCGACGTGCCACCCGGTGAACCACTGCTGCTCCAGGTTTATGGCCGCGGTCCGTACGAAGTCGCCCTCGGGTCGATCGACGCACCGCCCGTGCTCGCGGCTTCGCCAGTGGCCGAGCCGGTCGCGGAACTCACGGCCACGCTCGATTTCGGCGACACCATCCCCGCCGCCTACTGGACGGATGCGCAGGTGCTGGACGGCACGTTCAGCATCACCAATCACGGCGATGTCGATGTCGACCTGGCCCTGTCGGCCCTGACCGGCCACTTGCACTGGAACGTGACGCTCGACCAGGGCGACGTCACGGTTGGCGCCGGCGAGACCGTCGACGTGCCCGTTCACCTCCTGGTTGCACCCGATGCCTGGGCTCGTCAACCCGTCTTCATTGCCGTGGCCGGTGTGTCCGGTACGGACACCGTCAGCGCAATGACCCTGGTGACTCCGGACGGAAGTGCGCTTCCGGTCAACCCCGAAATCTGGGACCCGCTGCCGGCGTCGATGCTTGGCGGCATCAACGTCGCCTGGAGCAGCCTCGGCGCGGTCCCTGTCGCCATCGATGACACCGCCGCCACCTACGAAGCACCGCTCTACGATCAGGTCACGGCGATCGGGTCCGGCTGGTCTGCCTCCGGCACCGTGCCGATCGAACTCACCGTTGATCTCGCCGGCGATGAGCCGGTACCGGTCGCCGGCATCATCCTCTTCCCGCCTGGCAGGGAAGTCTCCACGGCGAACCAGGTGCGGGATTTCGAACTCGATCTCTCCTCCGATGGCCAAAACTGGGAGACCGTGCTTCGTGCAGAACTCGGCGTCCAGCCCGAGGAACAGGCGTTCGCGCTGGATGAATCGGTCGATGCCAGCTACGCCCGGCTGCGCATCCTGAGCATGCAGGTTCCTGGCACCACCTACGTCACGCTCGGCGAATGGAAAGTCGTGGCGGAACCCGGCTGGCTGCCGGGGCCGATCGACATCGGCCTCGAACCACTCGGTGGGCACGTCGTGAACATCATCCCGCCCCCGAATGACGTCACGGCAACGCAATCCATGGCGAACGACGACGAGCAACGGGTGACGATCGACGTGGATGGCGAATCGACGGTGTCGTGGACGATCGGGTTCCATCACAACCGGGCCGCGCTGCTCGACCATGTCACCTGGGCGGATCCGGACGGCAGCGATCCAGCGGCCCAATTCAACTCGGTGACCGTCGAGGTCAGCACGGATTCTCCCCTCGGTCCGTGGACGTCGCTCGGTGAGTGGGAGATCGATCACGACGGCCACGGCATAACAACCTTCAACCTGGACGATCCCACCTGGGCGCGGTTCGTCCGCTTCACTGGCACTGCCCCGGCAGCCACAACCGACGATGTGCCGGTCACGATCGAGTTGCCTGGCCGGATCGGTGCCTTCGAATCCACTGTGGAAGGCGGCCTGTCCGTCATCGGGGAGTGGGGGAGCTCCTCCTCGTCGGCGATGTACGAGCGGGAGAATCCGGCCGAACCGGTCATGCTGGACGATGATGCCGGAAACGATCGGGACTCGGCGACGGTGCTGAAGATCGGTGAGACGATCACCAACTCGGCGGCAGTCGAGGTCGACGAGGACTGGTACCGGATCGAGGTACCCGAGGGAGACGGCCTGCTATCGGTCGAACTGAACGGCATCCCAGCACTGGGGGTGACCGCGGCGCTCTTCGACGAGGATGGCAACGAGGTCGAGGCAAATGTCACGCCGGTGACTGCCGACTCGCTCCGGATCGAAGCAGCCGTTGAACCCGGGAGCAGCTACTACCTGCATGTCACCCAGCCGCCCACATCCGTGATCTTCGCCTTCGACACCAGCGGCAGTATCGGCAACCTGTCGTCCGCCGTCTACCAGGGCCTGAACGGGTTCGCCAGCGATGTGCAACCCGGTCACGAGTTCGTCAACATCCTGCCCTTCGGCGAATCGCTCCTGATGGACGAGTGGTCGGACCAGTCGTACCTGATCCAGAGCGTGATCGCCGCCTATCCGCGCACTGCCGGTTCCAGCCAGGCGGAAGAGGCGATCCTGGCCGCGAACGACGCCCTGTCAACCCGGCCCGGTAACAGGGCGATCGTGCTGATCACCGATGCCGAGAGCGCCCTGACCTGGGATGTGCTGTCCAATCTCTGGCCAAGCCTGGAATCGGTCGGCCCCAGGATCTTCTCGGTCAACATCGCCGGGAGTTCCGATCCTGTCCTCGCCAGTCACGATGTGGACCTGATGCAGGACTGGGCGATGGTCAACAGCGGCCGCTACACCTACGTCCGCGACCA
>CAZSUN010000196.1:0-5025 GCA_964610045.1 uncultured Sphaerobacteraceae bacterium | reverse complement strand
CTCAATGCTCCGGATGGCCGCCTTCGATCAGGTTGTGTGCCGTCTCCATGTCGTCCACCGGGGTGGACGACTCCCGCGTCACGTGCACCTGGAGCTTGCCCTCGCTCACACCGGTAATCGCGTGGACCGGTACTTCGAGGTCGACGTGCTGCCCGTCCTGCCCGACCAGCAGATAGTGCGGATGCACCTCATGTACCTTCCCGAGTATTTCGCCGTTGAACCCGACCACCGTCATGCCGATCGGGATGTTGGCCGTTCCGTGAGGATCACTGGACATCGTGCCATCCTTTCAGGAGCCGAACTCGTCGCGCAACCAGGCGATTTCCTGACGCGTGCGCTCGATTTCGCCATTGTCCCGGAACATCGTCCACGGATACAAACCCTGTGCCGCGAATTCGGTCATTCGGCGCACTTCGGTCTCCTGCAGCCGCTCCACCGCCGCCAGCACGGCCGCCTCCACGAACGAGCCGTAGGCGGTACAGAGCACCGCCAGTCGGGCGGCGAAATCGGGGCGCTTGGGAAAGCCGCATTCCTGCCAGTGCTGCTCTCCCCGCAGCGGCACGAAGTAGAGCGCCATCTGCGCCAGGTCATCCAGCGCCTCACCCGGCTCGGCGAAGTCCCAGTCGATCAGGCCGGTCAGCGTCTCGTCGTGCCAGAGCGTGTTCCACGGCCCGAGATCCCCGTGGCGTATCACCATACCGGGACGCTTGCGGGCCGGACCCGTCCTCCAGATGGTGTCTTCGGGCAGGTCGAGCTCAATCGTTGCGGCGTGAAGCTCGCGTAGCATCGTGGCCGCCTGCACCAGCGCATGGTCGCCGAACATCACGGCGCGCCAGGGGCGTGGCATCGGGGTGCCCGGCAGAAACGAGATCATCTCGCGGCCGGATTCATCGACGCCGAGCGCCGTCGGAGAATACGTGCATCCGGCGGTGTCCAGATGGTCGAGCACGGCGTGAATGGCAGGCACCCACGGCCCACCGCTTCGATACACGACGTCGCCCTTGCGGGTCACCTGGTTGATCGCGCCGCCGGTTAACAGTTCTTCAATACTCATCATTCGATCGTAGCAGCGGCGACCATCGTGTTTCGCGCATGTGGCCAGATCGGAGGGTGCGACGCTCGGCCAGGTAACGGTTCGTTCGTATACTGCCGGCAAGTAGATCGACGTCACGCGCGAAGGAGCATCCACATGAGCATCAAGTTCGGCCTGTTCGTGCCCCAGGGATGGAAGATGGACCTCGTCGGTATCGGCGACCCGGTCGCCCAGTACGAGGCGATGACCGCGGTCGCGAAGGATGCGGACGCCGGACCCTGGGATTCGGTCTGGGTTTACGACCATTTCCACACCGTGCCCACCCCGACCATGGAGACCACCTTCGAGGCGTGGACCGTCTCCGCCACGCTCGCCCGCGACACCAAACGCGTCCGGATCGGCCAGATGGTCGGCTGTAATGGCTATCGCAACCCTGCCCTCTACGCGAAGATCGCCTCCACCGTTGATGTCGCTTCCGGTGGCCGCCTCAATGCCGGGATCGGCGCCGGGTGGTACGAGCACGAGTGGCGCGCCTATGGTTACGGATTTCCGGAGACGCCGGAGCGGATGGGCATGTTCCGCGAGGCGGTCCAGATCATTCACAAGATGTGGACCGAGGACCGCCCGGTGTTCCAGGGGAAGCGCTATGCCATCGACGGTCCGATCAACGAGCCGAAGAGCGGCATTCCCGGCCAGAAGATCCAGATGTGGATCGGTGGCGGTGGTGAAAAGGTCACCCTCAAGCTGGTTGCCCAGTACGGCGACGCCTGTAACGTCGGGCGCGAACCGGACCACTGCCGTCACAAGCTGGAGGTGCTGCGGCGCCACTGCGACGACGTTGGCCGCGACTACGACACGATCATCCGGTCCGCCGAGGCCGACATCGTGCTGCTGCGCGACGGCGAAGACCCCGACACCGCCACGAGGCATCTGCGGGGCGACCGTTCGTACGAGGATTTCGCCCGCGGCAAGGTGATCGGCAATCCGGACCAGGTCCGCGCCCATATCCAGGCGCTCTCCGACGCCGGCATCGACTACGTCATCGTCTACATCCCGGGCGTCGCCCACGACCGCGAACCGATCGCCCGCTTCGCCGAGGAGATCATTCCCGCGTTCGCGTAGAGGTACCGTGATACGCGGGGAAAACGTGTAGGGGAGGACCAGCGATGGCACGGTTCCACTCTTCCGGTGGAAGAGGGGTCAGGGGTGATGGAGCCGAGCGTGTGTCCTCCCGTGGGTTCGCGGTGGGGAATCCAGGACCGACACGGGGTCGGTCCCTACGAACGACCGATTCACATCCGCCGCCTTGGTCCTCCCCTACCGGCCAGGATGGTCGCTGCGTCAGTCCACCCGCTCGTCCGGATCGCGGACATCGTCACGGATCCACGAGATGTACCGCGCCGCCGATTGCCGCACCTTCTCGTCGGCATTTCCGTCCAGCAATCCCGGCACGAACCCGCTGTAGGCCCGGTCGAACGGCCACGGCGCGAGTGCGTCGACGATCTTCTGCACCGATCGCTGCGAGAGCGGGATCATGTTCGGGAAGCTTCGCATGAAGGTCGCGTGCTCGCGATCGGCCACGATCATGAAGGTATCGCCCGACAGCGCGACGCCCTTCCCGTCCGCCCCCGCTGCCCAGTGCAGCACCGCGCTGCCGGGGAAATGCCCGCCGCATTGCACCAGCGTCACGCCGGGGAACACCTCCTGCGTGTCGCGCCAGAACCGGATCGCCTCATCCGGGCGGCGCACCCAGCGCCGGTCGTCCTCCCCGTACCAGACCGGCACGCCTCCGAAGGCGTGGCTCCAGGTGACCGAGAGGCCGGTCAGGTGTGGGTGACTCGACGCGATCGCCGCAATTCCGCCGAGGTCGCGGATGTGCCCGGCCAGGGTTTCGTCGAAGTAGGCCGGGGCGTCCCAGAGCACGTTCCCGTGTGGCGTCCGTACCAGAAGCGAGCGGTGCCCGATGCCGATCTTCGGCGCGATCGTGATGCCGTACAGATCCGGCTCGATCTCCTCGATCGTGCCGCGACGATCCTGTTGCAACTCCTTCAGCGTGGTCCACTGCTGGCCCTCGACCGGCAGATACTGCCGTTCGTCGCTGCAGATTGCACAGTTCTCCGCCGGCGGTTCCGGCGTATCGGCGTGTTCGAGACCGCAGGTGACGCAGATCCAGGCTGGCATGACGGGCTCCTTCGTGTCGCAGCCATTTCGTCCTGCCGCCATCGTGCCACATGGATGTCAACGGAGTGTGTCTCCTCGTCCTTCAATCTCAATCCCTAAATCCGGGCATGTTGAAACGTCGATTCTGGTATGCTTCGCTCGGGTCCAGTTCCTTCAACAATCCATCACCATCGTTTGGCTCGGCACGCATCCGAGACAGGAGTACATGCATGCAACGACGGGATTTCCTGCGACTTGTGCCGGCGGCAATCCTGGCCGCTCCAGCGTTGACCACCGTGGCAAAGGTTGGCGCACAATCCACGGGCCCAACCGGGTTGTGGACCTTCTCCGCGGGCGACTGGATGGTGGGAGGTCCTGCTGTCGCCAATGGAGTGGTCTACGTCGGGAGCGCTGACACGAACGTCTATGCCATCGATGCCGGTTCGGGCGAAGAGCTCTGGCGCTTCACCACGGACGGAGAAGTGCACGCCAGGCCATGGGTGTCCAGCAATGGACTCGTCTACGTGGGGAACGAGACCGGGACGCTCTACGCGATCGACGTGGAATCCCAGACGTCGGTCATGGAGTATTCCGCTGGCGATTCGATCCGCTCCACGCCCTGGGTCGTTGATGGGATTGCCTATTTCGGGACCTACGACTTCTCCCTTCTCGCCGTCGACACGGCCACCCAGCAGGAAGTCTGGAAGTTCGAGACAGGCGGAGAGGTGCTTACCTCGCCACAGGTGATCGAGGGGGTCGTCTATGCCACCAGCAGGGACGGGAACGCGTATGCAGTGGATGCCGCCACAGGAAAAGAGCTCTGGCGCTTCAAGGTTGACGTAGACGAGACCTGGGTTGCACCCTCCTCGCCGGTCGTCGATGGCGGCATCGTCAGCGTGGGCGGGAACGGGTATGCCTTTGGCCTGAATGCGACCACCGGTGCGAAGGAGTGGGAGATCACGACGGACGATGCGGTCCTGGCCGACCCGGCCGTCGCCTATGCGACAGCGTACTTCGCGACGAACAGTGGCTCCTTGTATGCCGTCGATACGTGGACCGGTGATCCGCTCTGGAACGTCACCGGCGGATGGGGCAACGATCAACCCATCGTTTACAACGGGGTGCTCTACATCAACAGTTACGACGCTGACACTGGCATGGTTCTCCTGGCGCTCGACCCGAAGACCGGTGAAGAGCGCTGGCGCCATCCATACGAAGGCGGCTACTTCACCCGGATGGCGATCGCCGATGACGTCCTGTACGGGAGCGGGGAGAGCAAGGTGCTGACCGCGCTCACCCTGGGGTAGGGGGCAGACCAGGATGACTGTGCGATCCGCGGCCATGGCAACGGCCGCGGATCGCGCAACCACGATGCGGTGCGGTCATGGTCTTCCGCCATGGCGAACGAACGTCACGCGGCCACGCCTGCCGTAGCGGCGATCCTCAGTGACATCTGCTCCAACAAACTCGGTCGTTGGCCGATTGGGGCTTCACCTCGTTCCTGTCATTTCGAGGCGAAGCCGGGAAATCCATGCTGGCATGGCAGGCCCCTTCGTATCGCGGGCGATTCGTCTTGCCTCCATCCTGCCCACGGATGTCAACGGACTGTGTCGCCTTGGCATCCACCACGTTGCCGCACTGTAGGGCTGCCGAGCCTGTCTCGGCCCTGGATTGACGTTTGCGAGCCGTGCCTGTTGAAGGACCGACACGCGGTCGGTCCCTACGAACGGTACGCATCTGACAGGCAGTCTCTGGATTGTCATTCCGAGCTTGCGAGGAATCTGATCGGGCTGCGAACTGGTGCTGGTTCACCGCTCGGTCGTCGGACGAAC
>CAZSUN010000195.1:0-5035 GCA_964610045.1 uncultured Sphaerobacteraceae bacterium | reverse complement strand
CATCCCAGGGCCAGCGTTCGCGATCCGCGGCGGAGGAACTTCGCCAGCAGCAGATCGCCGAAGGCCGGCGGATGGCCAACATGGAGCAGGGAGGCGACGCACCCGCGCAGGGCCAGCAGGCCCAGGGAGGCGACGGACGCAATCGCCAGGATCGTGGTCAACAGGATCAACGGCAGGGCGGACGCAACCAGCAACAGCGGAGCCAGGGGCAGCGCGGCCAGAGCCAGCAACGGCGGCCAGATGGCGATCAACCACGCACGCAAAACCAGCAGGGACAGGGGCGAGGCCAGCAAGGCGATGGCCAGCGCGGCCGAGGCGACCAGCAGTCCGGCGATGGCCGGCAACAGAACCGCCAGCAACGCTCGCGGCGTCCGATGCGGCGTCCACGACGGGACGATGAAGCCCCGGAGCGGGTCGAAACGCCGCATGCGCAGCAGCAACGCGGGCGCCAGCACCGGCAGGGTGGAGGCCGCCAGCAGATCGATACCTCGGCGGTTACCTCGACACGCGGCGGGGGTGGCGACATCACCGCGATGGGGCCGATTGGGACCGACCGCCTGCGGGTGATTCCGCTAGGCGGTGTCGGCGAGATCGGCAAGAACATGACCGTGGTGGAATGTGGCAATGACCTGTTGCTGCTCGATGCCGGCGGCAAGTTCCCCGAGGACAACCAGCGCGGAATCGACCTCATCATTCCGGATGTGTCGTATGTGGCGGAGCGGATGCGAAATTTTAAGGGCATCCTGATCACCCACGGTCACGAGGACCATATCGGTGGACTGCCATATATCATCCCGCAGCTCCAGAGCAAGACGCCGATCCCGATCTACGGCACGCCGCTGGCGCTCGGGTTCATCGAGCGGAAGCTGCTGGAGGCGCGACTGGAAGACAAGGTTGACCTGCGGGTGATGAACGGCGGCGACAAGGTCCAACTGGGCCAGATCACCGCCGAGTACATCCGGGTGACGCACACGATTCCGGACGCCTGCGCGATCGCGCTGCACACGCCCGTTGGAACCATCGTGGATACGGGCGACTTCAAGTTCGACCCGACGCCAGTGATGGGCAAGCCGACCGACGAGGCGCAGCTCAAGAGGATTGGCAACAACGGGGTGCTGGCCCTGTTCTCCGACACCACGAGGGTCGAGACAGAAGGAAGCACGCCGTCCGAGGTCGTGGTCCAAAAGCGGATGGACGAGGTGATTGGGCAGGCCAAGGGCCAGGTCGTGATCGCGACGTTCGCTTCGAACGTGAGCCGGATCCACATGGCGATCAGCGCGGCCACCAAGTATGGCCGCAAGGTGGCGGTGGCTGGCCGGAGCATGGAGCAGAACTCGCGAGTCGCGATCGAACTCGGGTATCTCGATCCGCCAGACGGATTGCTGGTGCCGCTGGACGAACTGTTGCGGCAGCCGAAAGAGAAGCGCGTCATCGTGGTGACGGGATCGCAGGGGGAATCGGCGGCCGCGCTGGCGCGGATCGCGGCGGCGGAGCATCCGAAGATTCGCGTTTCCCGGGGGGATGTGGTGTTCGTTTCCGCGACCCCGATTCCGGGCAATGAAGACACCGTTACGCAGACGATCGACAACCTCTTCCGCCGGGGCGCCGAAGTCATTTACAGCGCGATCGACAAAGGCGTGCATGTTTCGGGGCACGCGGCCAAGGATGAGTTGCAGCGAATGATCCGGCTGCTTCGCCCGACGTTCGCGATTCCGGTTCACGGCGAGTTCCGGCACATGATGCTGTACCGCGAACTGTGCGTGAAATCGGGCATCAAGCGCGAGAATGTCCTCCTGCCGGAAATTGGCGGGGTCATTGAGTTCACCAGGGACTCGGCCAACCAGAAGGCCCGTATCAGGGCGGGCAATGTGCTGGTAGATCGTCTTGGCGACGATGGGCAAGTGGTGCTGAGGACCAGGGAGAACCTGACCAAGGACGGATTCGTCGTGGCGACGCTCGTGATCGATCGGGTGTCGGGCGAACTGATCGCGGGGCCGGAACTGGTGGGCAAGGGGCTCGCGAACGAACTCAACCAGAACGTGTTGAGGGAAGCCGCTGGTGAACTCCGGCGGACGCTGGAGAAGCGGAAAAAGGGATCGCCGCAATACGGCTACATGGTGCAGCGGACCAAGGAGACGATCGGCAGGGCGTTGTACCGCCGGTCGCGCACGCGGCCATTGATCCTGCCGGTGGTGACCGAACTGTAGCGATCTTCCCTCCAAATCATGGGCCACAAGACACAAGCGCCGGTCTGGATACGTCCAGACCGGCGATTGGTCGTTGTGTGTGTTTGACACGGAAACCGGATGGATGCCACGCGCCGAAGGGGCGACAGACCCTGGCTGCCAGTCGCATGGAAGGGTGCGTGATCCGACGCCAGCGCCGTCGCCCCTACCATTTTGGGAACCCCAGCATCTCGTCATGCGCGGTGGAACGGTTCGCGCCGGTGGCCGGCACAAGACCGGTGGCCGGCACAAGGCCGGCCACTACCGGGTGGTGTTGTGCCGGGGGAGAGTCAGGTGGAGGTTACCGGGGCGCCCACCGACGAGGTGTTCGCCTCCTGATGTTCCGGATTCCGAATGAGTCGCGATCGATCAGGAAACCGACGCGAGTTCAGGCGTCTCTGTTTCTTCCAACGCGATGTCCGGCTGCTGGGCTGGAAGCCACCGTTCGGCCCAGGTGGAAACGGCGCTGGTGACGGTGGAGAGATCGCGGCCCATTGGCGTGAGCTGGTACTCGATGCGGACCGGGGTTTCGGCGTGAACCTCGCGGGTGACGATGCCCTCGGCTTCGAGTTCCTTGAGGCGCTCGGAAAGGAGACGGTCGCTGAGCCCGGGCACGGACTGGACGATGTCGGTGAAGCGCGACGCGCCCTGGAGCAGCACCATCAGGATGGCCCCGGTCCAGCGGCGTCCGATGAGTTCGACCGCGTGGTGATAACGCGGGCAGACGTTGGTTGTTTGCATCTGGCGCATTTTCATGGATCCCTGCTTGCTTGGGTGGTCGGTGCGATTGGAGGTAAGTGGACCCCTGCTGACTATATGTTAGCAACTTCAGGGAGCAGATTCAATTGTTGTCCGGAATTCAGGACTGATTCTCGGGAGTGACGAACGAGACCGGCGCGTTGACGAGTTCTGGCGAGTGGAATGCGTCGATGAAGCTCGGCGGATCGTTCGGGCCATTCCACGGTAGCGGAATGTGCTTTGCTGACTCCCTGGCCAGGCGTGGGCGGGTGGCCGGGTCCTGTGGTGATCCAGGTTCGGGGTTGAACGGGAGCTGGGTGGCGTGCGGCTTCATGAGCCCGAGCTTGGCATTGATGTAGGGACGGATGTCGAAGACATGGGTGATTTCCGCTCGCGGGGTGCCCATGTTGGCGACCAGGTCGAGCGGAAGTCCAGCGATTGGGCCGTGGGGTCCGGAGGCCGACTCGATGAGATCCTCGCGGGCGACGGCGGAGTGGTAGAGGTAGCTGACGCGCCACGGTTCTCCGAGGAAGGGATAGGCGGAGTCGCTGGCGGCAAGCTGGACGGCTTCCGTGGCGATATCACCGATCTTGATGTGGTCGGGGTGGCCGTAGATGCCATCCGGACCAAAGGTGACCACGATGGTTGGTTTGAGGTCGCGAAGTTGGAAGACGACGTCGGCGAGCACCGCTTCCCGGGACGCCTGGACGAGACTCCGAGGGTCATCGTTCTCAGGCGAACCATCCATGCCAGAGTCGCGATAGGGCAGCAGGCGGACGGGTTCGACGCCGGCGATAGCCATGGAGGCGCGAAGTTCGCGCTCACGCACGGCGCCGAGCGTTTCGGGAGTGCCGAGCGACGGGTCGCTGATCTGGCCGGATTCGCCGCGCGTGGCGCAGACGAGGCCGACGCGGAGACCCTGCTCCCGGAGCCAGGAAATGAGACCTCCCGATCCGAAGGATTCGTCGTCGGGGTGGGCGAGGACAAACAGCAGGTCGAGGTTGGGTTGGCTGGTCATGCTTCGTGTATCTCTTCCGTGTTCATGGAGTTGATGGCCGATTCCAGCGCCGCCTGGCGTTGGCGAGCGGCCTGGTGGATGGCGGTGGCTTTTGAATCGGGCTGGTAGGTGGTGGCGACCGGTCGCGAGGCGCCCCGCAGGCTGTCGATCGCGCCGATCGCCTCAAGCGCGCAGATGGCCGCGCCGCGGGCGGACGCTTCGGTTTCGGCGTCGACGGCATCCACGGGGTGACCGAGGGTGCTGGCGATGATCTGGAGCCAGAGGGGAGAGCCAAGGGCGGCGGCGCCGTTGGCATGGATCTCATGCGGTGTGGACGTGAGCGGCGCCAGGTCGTCGTGGATATCGGCCAGCCGGTAGGCGGTGGCCTCAAGGGTGGCGCGGAAGAGATCGGCGGGCGTGGACGAGAGACGCAACCCGTGAATGGTTCCGGTGGAATGCTCGTTCCAACTGGGAGAGCGTTCGCCCGCGAAGAGCGGCAGGATGGTGAGGCCGTGGGCGTCGGGCTCGATATGGCTGGCCTGCTCGGTGAGTTCGTCGAGGTCGCCATTGGAGGTGTGATCGGCGACCCAGGCGGCGGCGTTTCCGCCGTTGCTGAGGGCGCCTCCCACCACGGCCTGGCTTCGATCCAGGCGATAGCGCCAGAGCCGGTTGGAGACGCCGCCGGTGGCCTGGTCACCGGGAAGGATGAGGCGCATGGCGGCGGATGTGCCGATGGTGAGGGCAACGCGGGCGGGACCGACGCAGCCGGAACCGACGTTCGCGGCGGCGCCATCGCCAATCGCGGGATACCAGGGAATCGAGGCGAGGGAAGGCCAGCGCTTGGCATGGTCCGGCGTCAGCGGACCGGCGCGGTCGGCACGGTCGACGATGGGCGGAAGCAAATCGAGGTCGATGCCCAACGCCCGGAGCATGGGTTCGTCCCATTCCAGGGACGTGGCGTTTAGGAAGCCGGTGCCGGAGGCCATGGAGATCGACGTGGCGAGCGTGCCGGTGAGTTTTTTCATGATGTAGTCGGTGACGGACACCCAGTGCCTGGTCGCGTCGAATTGCTCCC
>CAZSUN010000194.1:1813-5046 GCA_964610045.1 uncultured Sphaerobacteraceae bacterium | reverse complement strand
CTGCTCCCTTTTGGACGTATCCCGGCCTTGCCAGCCCGGCGTAGGATGGAAAGGTTCGTATCCGGCGGGCTTTTCCGGCGTGCCCGCGAAGTGACGATCGACATGGAGGTATCAGTGAGCGACCAGCAGAAGCCGAACATCCTGGTGATTTGGGGCGACGATATCGGGCAGAGCAATCTCAGTTGCTATTCCCACGGCGTCATGGGGTATCGCACCCCGAACATCGACCGCATCGCCAACGAAGGCATGCTCTTCACCGATTCGTACGGCGAACAGTCCTGCACTGCCGGCCGCTCGTCGTTTATCACCGGCCAGAGCGTCTATCGCACCGGGCTTTCCAAGGTCGGCATTCCCGGCTCGCCGGTTGGCATCAGGGACGAGTCGGTAACCATCGCCACCCTGCTGAAGGAGCAGGGGTATGCCACCGGGCAGTTCGGCAAGAATCACCTGGGCGACCTCAACAGGTTTCTGCCGACCGCGCATGGGTTCGACGAATTCTTCGGCAACCTGTACCACCTCAACGCCGAAGAAGAACCGGAGCAGGCCGACTACCCACCGGAAGCGGACTTTCCGCATTTCCGCGAGCGGCTCGGCCCACGCGGCGTGATTCACTCCTGGGCAACCGAGGAAGACGACCCGACCGACGAACCGCGTTGGGGCCGGGTTGGCAAGCAACGGATCGAGGACACCGGACCGCTGACGCGAGAGCGGATGCTGTCGGTTGACGAGGAATTCGCGGCGGCGGCCAAGGGTTTCATCGGGAACGCGGTTGATTCCGGCACCCCGTTCTTCACCTGGCTCAACACCACCCACATGCACTACATCACGCACACGAAAGAAGAGAGCCTGGGCCAGGCCGGCCGCTGGCAGTCGCCCTACCACGACACCATGGTCGATCACGACAAACTGGTCGGCGACGTGCTCGACTACCTCGACGAACTCGGGATCGCCGACAACACGTTCGTCATGTACAGCACGGACAACGGTCCGCACATGAACTCCTGGCCGGATGGCGGCATGACCCCGTTCCGCAGCGAGAAGAACACCAACTGGGAGGGCGCGTTCCGGGTGCCGCTGCTCGCCCGCTGGCCGGGCCACATCGAGGCTGGCTCGGTGGCCAACGGAATCGTCCAGCACCACGACTGGCTGCCAACCTTCCTCGCAATGGCCGGCGCGCCCGAGGTGGTCGAACAGCTCAAGTCGGGCTACGAGGCAGGCGGCCGCACCTACCGGAACCACATCGACGGATACAACCTGTTGCCGTACCTTACCGGCGAGGCGGAGGAAAGTCCTCGCCAGGGGTTCGTCTACTTCAGCGACGACGGCGATGTGCTGGCCCTCCGGTTCGACAACTGGAAGGTCGTGTTCATGGAGCAGCGGCTGGCCGGCACCCTCGGGGTCTGGGCAGAACCGTTCGTGCCACTCCGCGTGCCCAAGCTGTACAACCTGCGGACCGATCCCTACGAGCGGGCGGACGTCACCTCCAACACGTACTGGGACTGGATGTTCAAGCGCGCCTTCCTGGTGATGGCGGCGACCACCGTGGTCACCCAGTTCCTGGAAACGCTCAAGGAGTTCCCGCCGGTGCAGCTTGCTGCCAGCTTCACAATCGACCAGGCGCTGGAACGGATGCACGACGCTGTCAGCGGGGCCATGCACTAGGATTCTCGTAACGGCCGGTTGCACGACGATGGCCAGCGAGAGGTTCGCTGGCCATCGACCGTTGGGAGAGATGGGATGGACGATCTCAAGAAGACGGCCAGCGATTTGCTCGCCAGGGGACAGGAGCAGGCGAAACTGCTGGCCAAGCATGGCCCGGGAGCGGTCAGGGACGGCATCGCCAGCTACGAGCACCGTGTCGCCGGCCAGGACGCCGGTCCCGCGCTGGCTTCGTGGAACGACACCCCGACTCGCACGGCGATCGTTGACTTCGTCGCGGCGGTCACCACCGAGGGGAGCGCGGACTACATCGCGCCGGAAGCGCGGATCGCGGTGTTCGACAACGACGGCACCCTCTGGCCGGAAAAACCGCTGGTCATCCAGTTGGCTTTCACCCTCCAGCGGTTTGGAGAGATGGCGGAAGCCGACGAGTCCCTGCGCGACCAGCAACCCTACAAGGCCGTCTACGACAAGGACTTCGGCTGGCTGAACGAGGCCATCGCCAAGCACTACCGGGGTGACGACGCCGACATGGGGCTGCTGCTCAAGGCGGTTCCCAGCGCGTTCACCGGCCTCACCATCGAAGCCTACCAGGCGAGCGCGAAGGCGTTTTTCGATATTGCCCCGCACCCGACCCTGAACCGGCCTTACGCCAGCCTTGGCTACAAGCCGATGGTGGAACTCTTCCGCTACCTCGAGGCCAATGGCTTCACGGTCTACATCGCCTCCGGCGGCGAGCGCGACTTCATGCGCTCGATCGCCAACGAAATCTACGGCATTCCGCCCGAACGGGTCGTCGGCAGTTCGCTCAAGCTCAAGTTCGACGAGCACGAGGATAGTGTCGACGTCATTTACCAGGGCGAGATGGAGTTCTTCGACGATGGTCCGGAGAAGCCGGTCCGCATCTGGAGCCGGCTCGGGCGACGCCCGGTGATCGCCGGCGGTAATTCCAACGGCGATATCGCGATGATGCGGTTCGCCAACATCGCGGAGCGAAAATCGCTGCGGCTGCTGGTGCATCACGATGACGCCGAACGCGAATTCGCCTATGATGATGGTGCGGAAGACGCCCTTGCGCGGGCCGCTGAACGAGGTTGGACCGTCGTCAGCATGAAAGACGACTGGTCTACCATTTTCACGGAACAGCCCACGGTTTCGGCGCAACCCGAACCGGCAACACCAGCACCTGAGGGAGATGCGGCATGAGTTGGCTCGAATGGCTTCTTGGGGCGACCCTGTTTACGCTCTACATCGTCTGCCTGTTCACGGTGTGTAGCATGACCTTCGCCAAGGGACACACCTGGCTGGGCGTGATCGGCATCTTCCTGCCGTTCCTCTGGTTGATCGGCGCGATCCTGCCGGCGAAGCCGGGTTCCCGCTTCGCGGTCGCCGAGGCGATGCGCTACCAGCAGGTCAATACCCCCATCAGCTAACTCCGGCACACGAAAACGACCCCTTCGGAGCCACCCGCTCGAAGGGGTCGTTTTTGTGCCGCCCGTCCACGTCCACACCCCCATCCTGATACCAACTCCGGGTGAACCCTTACGTTTCCTCGTAGGGGCGACCTTCCGTGG
>CAZSUN010000194.1:0-1713 GCA_964610045.1 uncultured Sphaerobacteraceae bacterium | reverse complement strand
ACGATCCGCCCGCGTTGACGCGGAAGTCGTTTCACTCCTGGCTCGTGCGATACTCGGGGTCGCAGCCGGGGCCAAACTCGGCGCCTGCACGCACACGAGGCACATTTCCGGCATGACCGACTCCGACACGTTCGAAACCCGCGCCTCACACACGGTACGCACCGTCACCGCGACCCGGTACGTGGTGCCTCTGCGCGAGGGCGGATCGCTGCCCGCGCTGATGGAGACCGACGATGACGGCCTTTACGTGGTGAAGCTGCGCGGGGCTGCCCAGGGCGTGAAGACCCTCGTGGCCGAACTGGTCGCGGGGGAGATCGGGCGGCTGCTCGGTCTCCACGTCCCGGAACTGGTGCTGGTCGACCTGCCGGCGGCGCTCCCGGTGGGTGAACCCGATCCCGAGATCAAGGGACCGCTCGACCGCTCGATCGGGATCAATCTCGGGCTTGACTTCCTGCCCGGAGCGCTGCCGTTCGACCTGGCGATGCGCGACCCCATCGACCCGGTACTGACAGCAGACATCGTCTGGTTCGATTGCCTGATCGCCAACGTCGATCGCACCACCCGCAACCCGAACATGCTGCGCTGGCACAATGAGCTTTGGCTGATCGACCACGGGGCCGCGATCTACCCGCACCACCGCTGGACCAACCCGCGCGAGCAGGGCCGACGGGAGTTCCCTGCCGTGAAGGATCATGTCCTGCTACCGAAGGCGGGGTCGATCATCGATGCCGACCGCCGTCTCGCGGAGCGCCTCACCGAAACCGACCTGTGGGATGCGATCACCTCGATTCCCGACGCCTGGTTGCCGGACGAGGAAGACGGCATCGGCAACCGCGACGCCCAGCGCGAAGCCTACCTCGACTACTTCACCGCCCGGCTGGAAGCGCCGCGACCGTTCATCGCCGAGGCGGAACGCTGCCGCACCGCGCCCGATGCCGGCGCGATCGATCCCGACCGCGCGACCCGGGGTCGCCGCCGTGAGTAGCGGGTCCCTGTCATTCCGAGCTTGCGAGGAATCTGTTGGCGGCGCAACGGTGGTCCACTCCAGGTGCGAGACACATGCCTGAATCCGCCGCCTACTTTTATACGGTTTTACGGATTGTCCCACGCATCGATCGGGGCGAGCAGATCAACGCCGGGGTGGTGGTGTTTTCCCGCTCGCTCCGGTATCTCGGCATGGAGTGGCAGCTCGATCCGTGGAAACTGCAGGCGATCGCGCCGGATTGCGATCCGGATGCGATCGATGCCCAACTGGCGGCAATGGCGCTGGTGGCGTCCGGCGAACCAGCCGGCGGCCCGATGGCGCGGCTCGATCTCGCAGAACGGTTCCACTGGCTGGCCGCCCCAAGCTCGACTGTGATCCAGCCGTCGCCCGTCCACACCGGCGTCACCTCCGACCCGAAGGCAACGCTGACGCAGTTATTCCGGCAACTCGTCGCCTGAGAGGGAATCCGGATTGACCGCGACGGTTCGATCTCGTATGGCGACTCGAGCCTGTCCTGAGCACAGCGAAGGATCACGCCCGGTGTATCAACCACACAAGGTCCGCTCGACGAAATCACGTATGGTTACCCCGAAACCCGTATGACACGGAATCCGGATTGAGAGGCATGATTCCGTCTCGTAGGGCCGACCCTGCGTGGTCGGCCGTAGCGGCGGCCCATGCAGGGTCGGCCCTACGAAGATACGCCCGGTCTATCCGAACTCCGTATG
>CAZSUN010000193.1:0-5074 GCA_964610045.1 uncultured Sphaerobacteraceae bacterium | reverse complement strand
ACGGCGGCAGGTCCGCCCGTACGGATGGCGGGCGAGGGCGGATGGAGCCTGGGAATGCGTACGGGCGGACCCGCCGAGCCTCTGGGTGAGGTGGTCGTCCGCCCCACCCCCGCGAGCCGAGGATCGCGGCTGGCGCACATTCGCCCGTTCCCTGCGTTCACATGGGTATGGCGCCCTACACCTCGTCCCTCGTTGCTCTTTCCTCTCTTCTCCCAGAGGGTAAATGCGGAATGCGGATCGAAAGCACACACGACTTGACACTCGCGTTATTGATGCCGGTTGACGATAACGAATGATCCGTTCCCTCATCGCGCACGGTCGTTCGTAGGGACCGACCGCGTGTCGGTCCTGTTCCGGAGCGTGTCGCTCTCTGCTTATTACCAGGTGTGTGCGTCGTGGGGTTGGAGGCTGCGGAGGCGGAGGTCGAGTTCCCAGAGGGCGGTGCGGTTGCTGTCGAAGCGGAGGAGGCGCTCGGCTTCGTCGTACAGGAGCCAGCGGTATTCGTCGTGTTCGCCGGAAAGGGTGAATTCGGCGTCGGGCGCGCACTCGACGCCGAACGAGTGCTCGGGAATCACGTAGCGGTCGCCCCACGCTTCGAAGCCGAGGAACCAGGTGACCTTGATTGAAGCGGTGGTGTCGAGCGGGATGAACCGGGAGGCGGGCGGGATGCCCGCCTCCTCGAAACACTCGCGGCGGGCGGCATCCCGCGGGGTTTCGTCGTCCTCGCCGCCGCCGGCGATGCCCTGCCAGAAATCGAGATCGGTGCGGCGGAAGACCGCGTACTCCCAGCCGCCATCGCGCGCGGGGCGGAACGGGAAGGCCAGGATCTGGAACGGCGCACGCGGCATGGAGAGCTTCTCCCAGGCATGGCCTCGTGCAGGGCGGACGACAGCCGCCTGCGTGCTGGTTGGCCACGTGCCGTTAGCGACGGCGGCAGGTCCGCCCGTACGGATGGCGGGAAGCTGCGTACGGGCGGACCCCGGAGCGAAGCGGAGGGTCGTCCGCCCCACCCCGGAGCAACGCTCGACTTGCCCGGCAGTATCAGCCGAGGAACGGCGCGAGCGGAAGGCTGACCGCGCCGCCGGTTTCCATCGAAAGCAGGCCCGCTTCCAGGATTTCCTGGGTGTCGCGGGAGACCTCCGGCGAGACGAGCCCGGTGAACGGCTCGTCGTTCAGCAGGCAATAGGTGAAGTAGTCGATCGCGTTATTGAAGTGGGCCGGGAGGGTGGGGGCGGTGACGGTCTCGCCCTCGATCGGGAGACCCATGTGCTGGCCCGGGATGCCCTTCGTGGCGATCTTCAGCTCGGTGCCGCTCTCGATCGCGATCGCGCCGCTGCTGCCGTAGACCATCGGCGGGATGCGGACCGGCATCGCCGGTTGGGTCCAGGTGCCTTCGGTGATGCTGTGTCCCTTCGGGTAGCCGAGAATCATCACGGCGTTGTCCTCGACCGTGAAGAACTCCTTCGAGTAGCGGCCACCGATACCGGTGACCCGGCTCGGTTGGCCCATGATCCAGCGGCTGATGGCGGCGCCGTAGGAGCAGAAGTCGACCGCCGCGCCACCGCCGTTGCGGTCGCGGTCGATCAGCCAGTCCCAGCCGATCCGGCCGATCGGCCCGCCGGTGAGGTAGTTCTGTGGCGGTCCACCGTGGCCGGCCCGGTGCTGGATCTGCCAGACCTCGCCGATCGCGCCGTCGTCGACGAGCGTCTTCAGGTGGTGGATCGACGGCGACCAGTTGGTCGGCCAGTTGATCATCAGGCGGATGTCGTGGCGGGCCGCGGTGGTGGCCATCTGCTCGGCGATCGCGAGCGAGGCCGCCATCGGCTTCTCCTTCATAACGTGAACACCGCGAATGGCGGCGCTCTCGATCACGTTGGCGGCGTCGCGGTTGTTGGCGCAGGTGACGATCGCGTTCGGATCGGCGACTTCGTAGAACTCGTCCTCGGTGTCGAAGGAGCGGAGGTCCGGATACTTCTCGGCGAAGTAGGCGCGGAGTTCCTCATCGTCGATGACGGCGCCGACAATTTCGGCGGTTGGGGAGGCGTAGGCCTGCTTGACGAGGCCTTCGAAGTGGAGGTGGTCGCCGTTGACGAAACCGAGGCGGATCTTGCTGGTCATGAGGGGTGATGTCCTTCGTGGAGTGCCTTGCACGGATTGGACGTGCTTCGCACAGGGATCCTTCGCTGCGCTCAGGATGACGACAGAAGCGATGTATTCACAGGGGTGGCCACGATGGGTCGCGCCGCCTGGCTATCCGGCGGCGATGCCTTCCGGTTCACCACCCAGCTGGATTGGTTCGCGTGCCATCGGCAGGTCGACCGGAAGACCGGTTTCCGCCGACTTGTAAATGCCGAGCACGAGTTCCAGGGCGTCGCGGCCGTCGTCGCCGGTCAGCACCAGCGGCGTGTCATCGAGGATCGAGGCGACGAGGTGATCGACCTTCCGGTAGTGCATGTCCACCAGAGGAGGATCGGTAACGGTGATCTCGTGCCAGCCGGCGATGTAGTCGGGATCGTTGATGCGGGTGCTCTTGAGGCGGAGGGTGTTGCCTTCGAGCACGAGGGAGCCCTCGCGACCGTCGATCGCGGTGTGGCCGTGGCTGGCCTTGACGGCCCAGGCGGCGTACCAGGTGCCCATCGCGCCACTCGCGAACGAGAGTTGGGCGGCAACGGTGTCCTCGACATCGATGTCGGTGACGAGCTGGTCGCGGACCATCACTTCCTTGCGGAAGGTCTTGGCGGTCGCGTAGACGCGGTCGACCGGACCAAGCCACCAGTTGATGGTGTAGGCGGTGTAGATGCCCCAGTCGATCAGGATGCCGCCGCCGGCGAGGTCCTTCTTCAGGAACCAGGGCACGCCGTGCGACGATGGATTCGCCGAGGCGATGGTGACGCCCATGATCTCGCCGAGCAGGCCGTCGTCGATGATTTGCTTGACGCGGGTCCACTGGTTGCCGAACCGGGGCTGATAGCCCATGGTCAGCTTGACGCCATTGTCGCGGGCGGCGGCAACCATTGCGTCGGCGTCGGCGAGGGTGGTCGCGATCGGCTTCTCGCAGAGGATGTGCTTCCCGGCCTGGGCGGCGGCGATCACCGGCGCGGCGTGGGCGGCGGCCCAGGTGGTGACGTTGACCATCTCGACATCGGGATTGGCGATCAGGTCCTGATAGTCCTGGTAGGCGACGGTGTTGCCATCGCCGAACTCCTCGGCGGCGGCTTTCGCCCGGTCGAGGTCGATGTCGCAGACGGCGACGAGGCGCGCGCGCGGGTTGCGCTTGATGTTGTTCAGGTGGGCGTGGCGGGCGATACCGCCGCAGCCGATGACACCGACTCCAACCTGGCGTTCCGATGCTGTGGTTTCCATGTGTTGTGCGGTCCTCGTTCGAAGGGTTGAGCAATACAACCTGCCGGCAACGTATCGAGTGTGGTCTCTTCCTCCCCACTCTCGTCATGCTGAGCGAAGCGATGTCCCCCTCTCTGACTCTCCCCCGACTCGGGGAAGAGAACCGTCCCCGTGCGAAGCACTATCGACCGAAGGTCGATGCCGCTTGCACATCTGCTGGCATCCGACTGCGGTCGGATTACGCATCGCGCGGGGACCCTTCGCTGGCGCTCAGGGTGACGGCGATTCCCTCAATCATCAGGAACCCAATCCGTAGTGTTCGTTGATCTCCGCCTGGTAGGTATCGACCTTGCCGGAAAGCACATCGTCGACCGTCACGGGCCGGTTGGTCGCCGCGGATTCGAGCAGGGCATAGGAGGTGGCGAGGTCGAGCACCCCATCCTCGCCGGACGCCTCCATCGGTCGTTTCGCGGCGATGGCGCGGACGAAGTCGAGCATTTCGAGGCCGAAGGCGTCGCGAACCCCGCCGGGAAAGGCGGTCTCCCGAACCTCCGGGCTCGATCCGCGCGTGTAGAGATCGACCGTGGTGCCGCTGAAACCGGAATCGAGGGTGACCTCGTCGCCCAGCAGCGCGCCCTGGGTGCCGTAGATGGTCGAACCCTTGTTCAGCCCGTTGCCGGGGCCGTGCCCGCCCCAGCCACCGAAGGTGGTGCCGATCGCGCCGCTGGCGAACTTCAGGTTGGCGAAGAAGGCGTCTTCGACCGTGTTGGCGACGGACGAGGTGATCGCGCCGAATTGGTCGCGCTCGAAGCGTTCGGGTTCGAGAATGGCGGTGTAGGCGCTGATTTCCGAGATCGGGCCCATCAGCTGGCGCATGCCGTGGAAGAGGTGGACCCCCCAGTCGATGGAGGGGCCTCCCCCGCCGTTGATCTTGTCGTGCCGCCAGGGCGTGCGGGCGACGATGTGGTCAGGAGCCCATTCTCCTCCGCCGATGCCGCCGGAGATCCAGAGCTGGAGGTTTCCGAGCATGCCCTGACCGATCACCCAGCTCGCGGCGCGGTTGGATTCGGTGTAGCGGACGTTCTCGGCAACCCCGGCGGTGAGTCCCTTCGCGGCGGCGGCATCGACGATCTGTTGCCCGGCGCGGACGCTGATGGCGAAGGGCTTTTCGATGAGCACGTGTTTGCCGGCGGCAATGGCGTCGAGGGCGATGGTGTGGTGCATGCCGACCGGGGCGAGGATGAGCACGGCGTCGACGTTGTCGTCTTCGAGCAACCTCCGCCAATCGTCGTAGGCGTTTGGCAGGGTGTCGGGGTGAAGGTCGCTGGCGTAGAGGTGTGGGGCGCCGAGGGGATCGCGCTCGTTGGTGGAAACGGGTGGGCGCGGGGTCGGTCCCTCGCCGCGCTGGCGGAACGTGATCGCATCGTCGAGCCTGCGGGCAGCGATGGCGGTGACCCGGACATCGGCGAGGCCGGCGTCGCGGATCGCCTTGATGCCGCGCAGGTGGGCGTTGAGAATCCGGGCCGCGCCGACGACTCCCAGACGAAGGGAGGAGGGCTGTTGGGTCATCGAGGGTCCTTCCGTAGAGGGGTGAAGAGCGAGCGAGACGTGCAGTCGATCTGGTCGCACATTGTCCGGGTGGGGGTGGAATCCGTCCAGAGAAAAGAGGAAAGAGGAACGAGAAAACAGGAAAGGGATATGGTGGGATTGGTGCTCGGGCGAGTCGAGGTTG
>CAZSUN010000192.1:0-5182 GCA_964610045.1 uncultured Sphaerobacteraceae bacterium | reverse complement strand
AACCAAGCCGCTGACCAAGGCTGCCGCATCGAGGTCATCCACCCCTCATTCCTGATCTCCACAAGTGGAACGTGTCGACGACACGCCACCAGGAGCGGCGGGAGGTCCTGAAGGACGTCCCGCCAGTTCGTTGCTCACTTGCGTACGCTTCGCGGGCTCAAACGTCATCCCGTGAAGAGGGAGGATCGATCGCTGGCGAGACTGCGACTTCCCTGTCGCGTGCCCACCGGCCTGACCCTCGACGTCGACGACCGGAATCAGCCGGTCGAGCCATCGCGGCAGCCACCAGTTGCGGTCTCCAAGAAGCTCCATGGTCGCCGGAACCAGCAGCATCCGCACGATCGTGGCATCCAGCAGAACAGCAATGGCCAACCCCACGCCCAACAGCTTGATCGCACGATCGCTATCCAGCAGGAAACTGCCGAAAACCATCACCATGATCGATGCGGCAGCCGTAATCACTCGTGCGGTCGAGGCCAGCCCATCGGCCACCGCCCGGCTGCTCTCGCCACTGCGCAACCACTCCTCGCGCACCCGCGAGAGCAGGAACACTTCGTAGTCCATCGACAGCCCGAATACGATCGCGAAGAGCAACATGGGCGCCCACGGCTCGATCGGAGCTGGCTGAACACCGGTAACGGCACTGAGCCACCCCCACTGGAACAGGGCAACAACGACGCCGTACGCCGCACCAACCGACAACAGGTTCATGATCACTGCCTTGAGCGGCACGAACAGTGACCGGAACACGACCGTCAACAGGATGAACGAGAGCCCCAGGACCACAGCGAAAACGTAGGGCAGCCGGGACTGGAGATAGTCCGCGTAGTCGATGTTCACGGCATTCGCGCCGGTCACGTAGACGTCGAACCCGACCTGGTCTTCAACCGGGGGCATGACTCCATGCCTCAACCGGCCAACCAGTTGGGAGGTGGCATGCTCTTGCGGGCCGGTCGTTGGCACCAGGTGCCACATCGCCGCGTCACCTCCCGCGCTGACGACAGCGGGAGAAACGAACGCCACGCCAGTATCCGCCTGAACGGCAGAGGTGACCGCATCGAGTTCCGCGGCGGATGTGTCCGCAGGCAACCGTGCAACCAGCAGGAGCGGACCGGAGTAACCTGGACCAAATCCTTCAGCAATGAGATCGTAGGCTTTCCGGGTCGTCGAGTTTTCAGGGGCATTGCTCTCATCGGCAAAGCCGGATTGCAGCGACAGCACCGGAATCGCCAGCGTCAGCAGAATTGCCACCGCCCCAATCGTGCAGAGCCATGGCCGACCCTGCACAACCCGGCTCCACCGGTAAGCCAGGGTTGCCTGTGGCGGGGACTCTGGCCGCTTCGGCACCTCGCGTCTGAGTGGCGCGACAAACAGGCTGGCCAGCAGGACCACGATGCCCGACAGGGCTCCAACCACACCTATTGGGGTGATCTTGAGGCCGACGCCCAGCATGCCAACCGCAATCAAGCCGGCGGCAACAAGCCCGCGCCAGCGGATGACCTCGCCACGCGTCCCCATGATGCCCAGCAGGGCTGGCAGGAGTGTTACCGATGCAAGGATGGCGACGGCCACGACTGCCGCGGCGGCCAGTCCGAGACTCTGTACGAACCTGACACCGACCAGCATCAGACTGAGCAACGAAATCACCACGGTAAAGCCGGCGAACACCACTGATCTGCCAGCGGTATCGATCGATGTCGCGACCGCCTCGCGCACGGTATGACGAGACCTGAGTTGCTCGCGGTAGCGGGTCACAATCAGCAGTGCGTAGTCGATCCCGACGCCAAGGCCCATCATGATGCCGAGAATGGACGCCACTTCCGGGACCGCCATGACGTGACCGAGCAGGACGACGACACAGAACCCTGCGCCAATACCCGCCAATGCCACGCCAACCGACAGCCCCATGTACAGGACGGAGCCGAGGGCAACGACCAGAATGACGATCGCAAACGCAAGTCCGATGGCTTCCGCCAGCGGCGCGCTTGACGATGCGAAGAGAAAGGTTCCGCGTTCCACGGTAAGGCCGTCGACGACAGGCTCGTGTTCCTCGATAAAGATGCCGATCTCCTGCGATTCGGCAGACTCTATCCCGGCGGGCATGTCCACGGTGGCATAGGCGATCAGGCCGTTTTCCGAAATCTGTCCGGAACCCGCTTCGCTGTACGGGCTGATGACCGTGAGCACTCCAGGCTGTTCGCCCACCGCCGCGAACAGCTGCTCCATCTCCGCCTGGACTTCGGGATCCCGGACCCCTTGCTCGGCCTTGAAGACAATGGTGCCCGTCGCGTTCGTCCCAGTGCCGCCGAATGCTTCTTCAAGGAGATCGAACCCGTCCCGCGACTCAGACGCCGGCAGGTTGAACTCCTCACGAAAGGCGACGCCAACTGTCCCGGCAAGCACTGCCCCGATGATGACGATGGCAACCCAGGACCCCACGACCGTCTTGCCGTGGTCGTGACACCAGGCGCCCAGCCGAAAGAACATCCCGTAAACTCCTGACGATGCCGAAACGATGACCGCCGAACGATCTCCTCATTCATCATGGGAAACCTGCGGACCAATGGCATCCCGCGCGCGCAGGAGTCAGCCCTACTGCAAACGCAGTAGGGACCGACAGGGCCGGTTGGACGATGGGTCCGGGTACTGCCGATGGAGTATCTGTTGTGCCTTCGCCCAGACGATGCCGCGAACGGCTGCGAACGCGAACATGGAGACGCCTTGCAGATACCCGGAGGCGAGTCACCATGACCAGGCTACAGCGTGTTGCAGGGACGTTGATTGCGAAAACAGGACAGCCACACGGCGCTGCGCGCCTGGGCTGTCCCTACACGACCGAACACCGATCAAGCTCACCGCAACGGGCTGTAGGATGGAACCACATGTCGCCGCGGTTGATCGATCACGACAGGTTCGCTGGCAACCCGCTGCCGCGGGAAGGTCTGATCACGACCGCCACACGCGAGGCAGCCGCCATCGTGTGTCGTTCCCATGCAATCTGACGGAAACCCCTCGCGAACGGAATCCAGACCGGTTGGCCGGCTGGACGACGATTCGGCCACGGTAGACCAGGGCTCGAACGAGTTGATGGGCGCATTGGCCTGGAAGTGGCTCGAGGCCCGTCCGCTGGTCATCGATCTGGGAATTGCCGCTGCCGCGTCGACGGCCGCGTTGATGTTCGAGGCCTTCGATGTGGGCGATACCGGCGCCAGGCTGAATCTGGTCGACGTGCTGTGCTGCCTCCTTGCAACGGGCTTGATCGTGCTGCGCCGCCTCGCACCATGGCCTGTCCTTGCAGCTGCGCTCATCGCCGCCGCGTGGTCACTGATCCCCAACGACGGCCAACCGATATTGCGCGTCGCCGCCTTCCTCGCCCTCTACACCGTGAGCTCCACCTGCAGCCGCAGGGCTGCCTGGGTCGCCGGAGTCGTCTGCGCGTCGGTACTGTTTGTCACGGCCTCGCACACCACATCCGGATCGTGGTTCGTAGCCGATAGTCTCGAGCAGATCGCCTGGATGATCGTTGCCACCGCGGCAGGCGATGCGGTGCGCAGCAGACGAGCGTACCGCGCTGCACGGTCAGAGAATGCCCTCGCACAATGGGAACGTGCCGCGCGCGCACGCGAGGAGGAAGCTGACCGGCTCGTGATCGAAGAGCGGCTGCGCATTGCCCGGGAACTGCACGATGTCGTTGCGCATCACATCGCCGTCATCAGCGTGCAGGCAGGCGTCGCGGCGCACCTCCTGCACGACGACCCAGCCGGTGCCGAAGTGGCGCTCGGACACGTCCGGCGCGGAGCAAGCTCCGTCCTCCACGAACTGGGAAGCATCCTGAATGTGATGCGCCGCACCGGCGACCAGCTGAACTCAACCGATCCCCTGCCGTCACTCGGCGATCTCGATCGGCTGGTCGCCGCGTTCTCTGCGAGCGATGCCGACATCGACTACCGCACAAGCGGCACCCCCACGGCGATCACGCCATCCACCGGGCTCGCAGCCTTCCGGATCGTGCAGGAGTCCCTGACGAACGCCCATCGCCACGGCTCTGGCTCGCGCGTCCGGCTGCATACCGACTACCAGCCAGGCACGCTGGTCATCGAGATCCTCAACGACTACGTTGCCGACAGGCAAACCGGCTCATCGCAGGGTCATGGCGTAATCGGGATGCGGGAGCGAGCTGCTGCGGCAGGAGGTACCATCGACATCGGGCCAACCACCGATGGCCAGTTTCGCGTCCGCCTCACCCTGCCACTCGCCGGAGACGACTGATGACAATTCGTGTGTTGCTCGCCGACGACCAAACACTCATCAGGGCTGGCTTCAAGGCACTCATCGACTCCGCCCCGGACCTGGCCGTGGTTGCCGAGGCCTCCACCGGTGCCGAAGCGGTGCGGTTGGCCAGGTCCAGCCGCGCGGATGTCGTGCTCATGGACATCAGGATGCCGGATATGGATGGGATCACCGCCACTCGCCAGATAACTGCTGATCTCGACCTCGCGGGTGTCCGCGTCGTCATGCTGACGACGTTCGAGGTGGACGAATTCGTCATCGAATCGGTCCGTGCCGGCGCCAGTGGCTTTCTTGGGAAAGGCGTGGAGCCGAGAGAACTGCTCGACGCCATCCGGACCGTGGCCGAAGGGAACGCGCTCCTCTCACCACGCGCGACCCGCGGGCTCCTTACCCACCTGTCCCAACAGGCGCTCGCCGGGCCAACGTCCGAGCCAGAGTCGTTTCACCTGCTCACGACTCGGGAACGTGAGATCATGACACTGGTTGCGACCGGCCTGAGCAATGAAGAAATCGCCCAGGCCCTGTACCTCTCGCCACTCACCGTCAAAACCCACGCGAACCGGGCGATGATGAAACTGGGAGCTCGTGACCGTGCCCAGCTCGTGGTGCTTGCCTACGAAGGAGGGCTGGTCCAGCCAGGCCAAGCCCCGTGATCCGGCCGCGGGTCGGTCCTGCCGGAGGTACCCGTCTCGCGTCGACGGCCGCAGCGTTCACGGTGTGTCCTGCGATAACCTTCCGCTGAACGAGCGGCGCCAGAGGGTCGACCCGGTGGAACCCCGCTACTGGCAGACCAAGCCGTTGGCCAAGGCTGCCGCGTCGAGATCACCCACGCCCCATTCCTGAACGCCAACCGGAAACGCGAGTAAGCTATGCACCACGACCCGCATGCTTC
>CAZSUN010000191.1:0-5203 GCA_964610045.1 uncultured Sphaerobacteraceae bacterium | reverse complement strand
TCTCACTCCTGGCCGGAGCGATCCTGCCGGTCCGCACCGGACAGCAATGGCAGGATGATGGATGGCAGGTCGGAACCAACGTCGTCAACGCCAGCGTCGCGCAACCGGGAGAGGTCGCCAGCACTGTTGCACGGCCACCCGATCACCCGCATCCCGTTCGACCTCGCCCAATCGATGTGCTCCCGCCCAACGTACCGGACGTCGAAGTCCGTACCGAGGCAACCCGCCGCCACTGCCCGCTCTCGCGTACCTGGTTCACGCCAGGCGCCGTTGATGACGCGGGGGATCTCTGGCGCAACGTCGCGAGCAACTTCGAGCGCATACGGCGAGAACGAACTGAGCATCACCCGGCCGCCCAGATCGCGGTCCCGCACCATCGCGCAGACCGCCGGCACGACCTGTTCCAATCGTTCGGCCGTGTCCCGCTTGATCTCGACCAGGAGGGCCTGCATCCCGCCAACCACATCGAACACGTCGGCGAGCGCCGGCACCCGGCAGGGTTCCGGCCATTCCGGAAACTGCGCGCGGGCGTCCAACGCCTGCAGCGCCGCCAGTGTGTGCGATGCAACGCTGCCGGTCCCACTGGTTGTGCGATCGACGGTGTCGTCGTGGATGACGACGACGTGACCGTCGGCAGTCAGCTGCACATCGAACTCGACCGCCTGCAACCCGATTGCGATGGCATGACGGAAGCCGGGAATCGTACTCTCGGGCGCCTCGAACGCCGCGCCCCGATGTCCGTACAACATCAGCCGCGTCTCACGACATCGGTCGCGATGCCGCGTTCGGCAAGCCGCGGCAGCAACCAGGTTGGGGCATCGGTGGTGATTTCGTCGGGGTCGAGCGCGAGGACGCCGGTCAGGTCCTCGTCCGTGTTGGTCGGCCAGGCGGACACCCCGAACCCCTCTGCCTTGGCCCGCGCCACCAGCTCACGATCGGCCGTTGGATGGTAGGGATTGATCCAGCCGCACTCCAGCTGGCGTGCGGTATCGAGGAACGCCGCGGTATCCCAGTCGCCGATGTACCCGCGGACGATCTGCGACGCTTCCCGCTTCGCCAGTTCGAGCGCGTAGATATTGAACGAGATGATCACCGCCTGATGCTCGAGCCCGCGCTCGCGGATGGCGGCGACGGTTTTCGGCACGACCTCGTCGAGCCGCGCGGGCGTATCGCGCTTGATTTCGACCAGGATGACCGGCAGCGTCGCGAGCGCATCCAGCGATTCGCCGAGTGCCGGCACCCGGCATGCCTGCGGCCAATGCGTATGGATCGACCGGGCGTCGAGCGTCCGGATCTCCTCCAGCGTCAGATCGGCAACCTTGCCAGCGCCGTTGGTGGTCCGGTCCACGGTATCGTCGTGAATGACGATGAGCTCGCCATCGCGCGACAGGTGGACATCGAGCTCGACGGCCTGCAGGCCGAGATCAATGGCGTACCGGAAGCCTTCGAGGGTGTTTTCGGGCGCTTCGAACCGCGCCCCGCGATGCCCGACAATGCGCATGGAATCACCTGGATGTGAACGCGAGAAGCCACGGCGACGGACGCCAGCGGTAGTGTATGGCGAGGTTCCCGCTGCGCGGGGCAACCGCTCACATGTGTGCACCGCGCTGACCTGAACGACGCAAACCTCGGGGCGGCACCCCCGGGAGGAACAAGCCTCTCGCGGTCCATCGTCTCGCAGTGTCCGCGACCTGTTCGGGTCTGGAACAGCCAGCGTTCGACTCCTGCCCCAGAACACCCGGGATGGCGTGAGCTTCGACATGCAACCGTTCCTGCGCCGGACGGCGACGAAACAGCGCACGATCAGGTGCCGGTGGAGATTGCGCCGAGGCGGTGGATGCTCTCCTTCGTCTGCTCGTAGAGGTCACGGTAGATCGGGTACATCTCGCCGTAGATGGCGGCGTGATCCGGGTTGGGGATGATCTCGTCGACGATGGCGACCCATTCGCGGTCCAGCGCATCGAGCCCGTCGATGAGGCCGCTGCCGTAGCCCGCCATGAACGCATCCCCAAGGGACGCGCCGATCGTGCGTTCGGGAATCGCCTGCGGTACCCCGGTGATGTCACTCACCACTTGCGTCCAAAGCCGGTTCTTCGTGCCTCCACCGACCGCGACCAACCGGCCCGGCGCCGCGCCCATCTCGCCCATCACCTCCAGGTTGTGACGCGCGCCGAACCCGATGCCCTCCAGCATGGCGCGGAAGATGTGGCCCTGGGTGTGCCGCAGCGTCAGCCCGGCGAACATCCCGCGCGCGTCGGGATCCTGCAATGGGGTCCGCTCCCCGGCGAAGTACGGCAGGCAGATCAGGCCGTCCGACCCGGCCGGCAGCACTGACGCCTCCGCAATCAGGCGCGAAAAGGCATCGTTGCGCTCGCCCATCCGCGTTCCGGCGAGGATGTCGCAGGTCCAGGTCGTCAGCAGGCCGGAGGTGGACATGCCGCAAGTGACGGCACGTTGACCGGGCAGCGGGTGGGCGGTAGTCCACATCCTGGCATCGGGCCGGGGGTGCTCGACCGTGCCGATGAAGAACATCGTGCTGCCGTACATGATCATCGTGTCGCCAGGCCGCTGGACGCCGACACTGACCGCCTCGGAGGCAGCGTCGATGGTGCCGAAGGTGACGGGTGTGCCAATTGGCAACCCGGTCGCCTCGCTGGCCGCCCGGTGCACGGTCCCGGCCACGGCGGTCGCCTCGCCGAGGCGTGGCAGGTGGTCGATCCCGATCACGTGGCCGGCGTAGCGGCCATCCCAGCGCAGGTTGGCGATGTCGAACAGGGGCGCGTAATACGAAGCGGTGTGATAGTCCATCACATGCTCGCCGGTGAGCCGGTAGACCACGTAGTCACTCGATGAGTGAACCATCGCCGTCCGCGCGTACAGTTCGGGCTCGCGATCGCGCAGCCAGCGGATGTTCGGCCCTTTCACCTGCGAGTTGAGGGCCATGCCGCCGAGCGCGACGATGTTGTCCTCGCCGATCTCCGCGTTGAGCTGGGCGATTTCGGCGGTGGCGCGGGTGTCGATGCCGTAGAGGATGGCGGGACGCAGGGCATTCCCGGCGGCATCGAGCGGCACCATGCACGGCCCGATCGCGCTGACGCCCACGGCGCCGACATCCGCTCCGGAATATGGCCCGCTGGTCAGTTGCCGGGTGATGGCGACGAACTCACCCCACCACAGGGTTTCCGCATCGTGCTCGACCCAGCCGGGCCGCGGAAAGCTCGTCTCGTGCTCGATGACGGCCGTCGCCAGCACGGTCCCTCCGGCATCGCAGAGGACACCCTTGGTGCTGGCCGTCCCGATATCCACCCCAAGCAGCAACGAACCGGCCACGGTCACCTCTCCATGCATGATGCGACGATTGCACGGTCACCATCGTACCGGGAATCGCCGCCCCTGTCGCACCGATATCCCGCGCCCAGGCGTGCAAGATCATCCGGTGCGGCGGCGGCAGGGACGTCCCTGCCCGAGGGCTGCATGGTGTGGTGGCGGTTGCCCGAATCCTCGCCTCGCGGTAGCGTGCCGGAACCAACCGTTCCAATCCGGAGGAATCCCATGCCGTCGCGCCCGAACATCGTTTTCCTGATCGCCGATGACCATCGCGGCACCGAACTCGGCCACCTCGAGGGCCAGGCGAGGACACCGCACCTCGATGCCCTCGCCGCGCGTGGCGTGAGCTTCCGGCAGGCGCACTGCCAGGGTGGGATGCACGGCGCGATCTGCGTGCCAAGCCGCTCCAGCGTGCTGACCGGGCGCAGCATCTTTGCCGCTGCAGTCGACCCAACCGGCGTCGACTTCCGGGGCTCGCACACGATCCCAGCATCGCTGGAAACCTTCCCGCAGGCACTGCGTTCGGCCGGCTACCGCACCCACGCGGCAGGCAAGTGGCACAACGATGTGGCCACCTTCCGGCGCTCGTTCCAGAGCGGCGACGCCCTGATGTTCGGCGGCATGAGCGATCACTACCATGTACCGGTGCAATCCTGGGACGCCGCGCTTGATGACGATCAGGTCAAACCGGAACCGCCCGGCGGCAAGCGCCCCTCGCGGGAGGATGTCGACGCCTCCACCTCCGACCTCGACCATTTCTCCACCAACCTTTTCGCCGATGCCGCGATTCGATTCCTTGAGTCCGATCATGGCGACGATCCCTTCCTGCTGTACGTCGCCTTCACGGCACCGCACGACCCGCGCACGCCGCCGCCCGGTTGGGAGGTGGACCCAGCCACGGTCGACCTGCCGGCAAACCTGCTGAGGGAGCACTCGTTCGACAACGGTGACCTCAAGGTGCGGGACGAACTGCTGGCCCCGTTCCCGCGCGATCCCGAGGTGGTGCGCGAACATATCGCCGACTACCTCGGCATGATCGCCCACCTCGACGACGGTGTGGGGCGCATCGTGGCGACGCTCGACCGCCTCGGCCTGACCGATGACACGGTCGTGATCTACACCGCCGACCACGGCCTCGCGGTGGGACAGCACGGCCTGCTCGGCAAGCAGAACCTCTACGAGCACAGCCAGCGCATCCCGCTGGTGATGGCCGGGCCTGGAGTTCCGGACGGCCAGACGAGTGACGGCCTGGTCTGGCACGGCGATACCACCGCCACGATCCGCCACCTCGCGAGGGTCGCGCCCGACCTGGACGCCGAGGGAGCGTCGCTGATCGGCCCGGACGGCGCGATCGAAGCGCCGCGCACCACTCACGGCGCGGCCTACGAGCAGGTGCAGCGCACGTTCCGCGACGGCAACTACAAGCTGATCGCCTACCGCCCGGCGCCGGCTGGCATGAAACGGCCCGGCTCGACCCCAGGTTCCACCGCCACCCAACTCTTCGACCTCGAAGCCGACCCGTGGGAGATGCACAATCTTGCCGACGACCCGGACTACGCGGAAACCGTCGCTCGCCTCACTGACGGCCTGCGCGAGTGGCAACGAGCGGCCGGCGACCCACGCCAGGATTTCCTCGATACGTGATGAGAGGAGTGAGAACGGACCGGCACGGGGTCGGTCTCTCCGAACGTGTTGCAAGGATGTTGATTGCGAAAACAGGGCAGCCACACGCTCGCTGACGCTCACTGGGCTACCCCTACAAACGACCGAACACCGGTCAAGCTCTCCGCAACGGTCTGTAGTGATGGCCTGAGTGCGCGAACCCACCTACATCTGCTTCATTTCCTGCATTTGCCCGGAGTGACGGGGCTTTAGA
>CAZSUN010000190.1:0-5208 GCA_964610045.1 uncultured Sphaerobacteraceae bacterium | reverse complement strand
GCGCGCACGGAAGACGAGCCAATATCGATGGCGAGAACGAGTGGGCCTTGCGATGACGAACCGGTGTTTGCGGGCATGATTTCTCCCGGAGGGAACTCGATTCAGTGCCAACCATTTTCGCATGAATGGATGTCGAACCGTTCCCCAACCATACGACCAGTTGGAGCGTGCCAGCGGATATACTACCGTTTGGAAAGTGACATGGCGTGCAGTGGCCAGGAGCCTGATTCCGTGCAAGACCAACCAAGACAAGACAGGATCCTGGCGTTCGCCGGCGGCGTGGGCGGCGCGAAGATGGCCCAGGGACTGGCTGGAGCCGCGCCAGGACCGTTGACCGTTGTCGTGAACACCGCGGACGACTTCGATCTGTGGGGCCTGCGGATATCGCCCGACATCGACACCGTGATGTACACGCTGGCGGGGATCGCCGATCCGGCGAATGGGTGGGGAATCGCGGGCGATACCCACCAAACCCTGGACGGAATCGCGACCCTCGGCGAAAATCCGTGGTTCAGCCTTGGGGACCGGGATTTCGCGACGCATATCCTGCGGACCCAGCGACTGAAGGATGGCCAGTCGTTAACGGAGGTCACGGCGGGGCTGGCGAAGGCGCTCGGTGTGGGGCCCACGCTCCTGCCGATGAGCGACGACCCGGTGGCGACGATCATTCATAGCGGTGGCGATGACCTGGCGTTCCAGGAGTACTTCGTGGCGCGGCGGCAGGCGGATCGGGTCGACGCCGTTTCGCTCGCCGGGATCGAAAGCGCACGGCCCGGCCCCGGCGTAACCCAGGCGATTGGCGAGGCGGGCGTGATCGTGTTCTGTCCCTCGAACCCGATCGTGAGCATCGGGCCGATCTTGCGGGTGCCAGGGATTAGGGATGCGATTCGCGATTCCGCCGCCTGGAAGGTGGCGGTGAGCCCGATTATTGGGGGCAAGGCGCTGAAGGGGCCGGCGGACAGAATGCTGTCCAGCCTGGGCCACGAGACCTCCGCGCTAGGCGTGGCGAGGCTGTACGAGGGCCTGATCGACGCGTTCGTGATCGATCAAGCGGACGCGGATCTCGAAGCCTCGATCCGTGACCTTGGTCTCGACGTGCTGGTGACCAGGACGATCATGGGCGACAAGGATGACCGTGAGCGGTTCGCCGCCGGGGTGCTGACGTTCGCCAATCGCCGGAGCGTGGTGTGACGGGTCTTGCGGTCGTCATTCCCATACGCGGATTGTGGGGAAGCAAGACCCGGCTCGCGCCGTTGTTCGACGAGCGGCATCGAGCCCGGCTGGTGGCGGCGATGGCCTTCCACGTGCTGCAAGTGACGCGCGAGAGTGGAATCGCCGGTCAGATCATGGTGGTGACGCGGGACGACCACCTGCTGGAGACGCTTGACGAGGTCTTGCCAGACGTGGACGGCATCCTGCAAGGACCGGGCTCGGTGGGCATGAACGCCGGGATCGATACGGGACGACAGGCGGCGCTTCGAGCGGGAAGTGATCGGTTGCTGGTGCTGCCAGCCGATCTACCCGAACTGGAGCCGGGCGACCTCGTGGCGATGATGGACTCGTGCGCGGACGTGACGATCGGACCAGATACCGGGCTGTGCGGCACTAACGCGCTGATGTTGAACGGGCGAGCGACCATGGCGTCGTTTCCATTCCATTTCGGGCTGGGCAGCCGCGCCGGGCACCAGCGAGCCGCTCTCGATTTGGGGCTTCGGGTCGAGGACGTTGTGCGACCCGGCCTGGCGCTGGATTTGGATACGCCAGGTGATTGGGCGAAACTGAGGCGGGAGACGCGGGAGCGCCTCCTTACGCGAAATGTGCCTGGAACGGAATGGTTGTCGCGGGATCACGGTTCGCGGCCTGTCTTGGAGCATGTATGACGGAAACGGGGACTATGGCCAGCACGATGGACGACGTGGTTTCGATATTGCCGGTCGATGGCATCCCGGAAATCCGGTCCGGCGATCCGCTGGCGAGCATGATCGCCGATGCGGTCGCCTCGAGTGTTGGCGCGTTGCGGGCGGGCGATGTGGTGGCGGTAACGCACAAGGTCGTGAGCAAGGCCGAAGGGGGCCTGGTCGACCTGACGACGATCGAGCCGTCGGCGTTGGCGTTACATGTAGCCAATGAATGGGACAAGGATGCGCGGCAGGTAGAAGTGGTGTTCCAGCAAGCGCGGCGCATCGTGCGAATGGTTCGTGGCCTGATCATCGCCGAGACGCGGCATGGCTTCGTCTGCGCGAACGCCGGGGTGGATGCCTCGAACGTATCGCCGGATGTGGTGTGCGTACTGCCGAAGGACCCCGATGCCTCGGCGGAAGCGATCCGGGCCGCGCTGGTGGATCGGTTCTTCCCCGATTGGGATGGAGAAGGGTCGCCGATCGGGGTGATCGTGACCGATTCGTTCGGGCGGCCCTGGCGCAACGGCATAGTGAACGTTGCGATTGGGGTGGCGGGTATCGCGGCGATGTCGGACTATCGAGGGCAGTTCGACCCGAGCGGGTACGAGCTGCGGGCCTCTGTGCTGGCGATCGCCGACGAACTCGCCTCGGCGGCCGAGCTGGTGATGCACAAGCTGGCGGCGCGGCCGGTGGCGGTGATCCGGGGCTACAAGGCCCAGACAACGACGGAATCCGGGTCCGGCAGGGACCTGGTGATGGCGGAAGAGCGCAACCTGTTCATCTAGATGAGTGGTCCGCGGCCAGCGTGGCGGCGGGCACAACAGCGGAGGATTTCATGGGTTCCATTGGATATGCGGCGTCATTCGAGCAGTTTCACCCGACGGACATGCTGGCCTACAGCCAGCGAGCCGAACAGAATGGCTTCTCGGTGGTGACCGCGTCGGATCACTTTCACCCGTGGGTGCCGTCGCAGGGGCACTCGGCGTTCGTGTGGTCGTGGATGGGCGCGCTTGGCGCGACGACTCAGCTGCGGTTCGGCACCGGCGTGACGCCGCCTGGGTACAGATACCACCCGGCGGTGCTGGCGCAGGCCGCGGCGACGTTGGAGGCGATGTATCCGGGCAGGTTCTTCCTCGGGCTGGGAGCTGGCGAGGCCCTCAACGAGCACATCGTGGGTGAGTACTGGCCAGAGGCCCCGGCGCGGTTGAGCCGGCTGGTTGAGTCGATCGAGATCATCAACCGGCTGTTTGGCGGCAAGGTGGTGAAGCACCAGGGCGAGCACTTCCGGGTGGAGAGCGCGAAGCTGTACACGATGCCAGACGCGCCGCCGCCGATCTACGTGGCGACCTCGGGGCCGATCATGGCCGGCCGGACCGGGAGGCTCACCGACGGCATCATCACCGTTGGCGCGGCTGAAGAGAAGGTCAAGATGCTGATGGAGCGCTTCGACAAGGGCGCTCGCGAGGTGGGCAAGGACCCGTCGAAGATGGCGAAGATCCTGCAGGTGAAGGTCAGCTACGCGGAGACCGACCAGGAAGCGATCGATTCGGCGGTGAGGGACTGGCCGAACGGCGGCATGAACTTCCCGAAGGCGGACATCAGGACGCCGGAAGACTTCGAGGCGATGTCGAAGCTGGTGCGGCCGGAGAACTTCAAGAACCGGGTGCTCACCACCTCGGACCTCGACAAGCACACGGAGTACATCCAGAGGTGGATCGACCTGGGCTTCCAGGAGATCCACATCCACAACGTGAACCGCGCGCAGGAAGCGTTCATCGACGCCTACGGCAAGCACGTGATCCCGAACCTGAAGTGGTAGCCGGGTAAACCAGGAGCAATCGCCAAGGCCCTCGTCCGGAGATCCGGACGGGGGCCTTTCGTCGAGGGTGGTTTCGCGGGGTGGCGCTACTCCTTCGGGGGAGAGGCAGGCAAGGTCGACGGAAGCGGGGTGGCGGGGACTTCCGGGGCGGGAGAGTCGAGAATGGCCTGGCCGTATCCCATCGCGTCATCGAAGGACATGGGAGAGAGCACCACCGAATTCACGGTGCCATCGCGGTTGATGAAGATGTGGGTGGGGTAGTTGTTGATGGTGTACGAGGTGGCCATTTCCTGGGCGGCGGCGAGAAGCTCTGGTTGGTCGTCGGGAATGAGGGCCGAGATATAGGCGGGGTCGGCGAGGACCGGGAACGTGCCGCCGACACGGTCGGCGTAGTCCTGGGCCACGAGCGGGCTTTCTCCGACCGCGACGCCAAGCATGACGAGGCCATCGTCGTTCATGTCTTCCCAGGCGGCCTGGATGTCGGGGAACTCCGCCCGGCATGGTGGACACCACGAACCCCAGAAGTTGAGCCAGACTGGCTGACCATGGAAATCGGAGAGGCGGACGATGTTGCCGCTGGTATCGAAGGTGATCAGTTCGGGCGCGGTCTCGCCCACGGACGGCAGGAGCTTGGCGTTAACGCCACCTTGCCCAATGGTGTCGAAATTATCGCGCTCGCCGATGACGTACGCCGCGCCGATGATGGCGCCGACAATCACCAGCACGGTCAGCAGGCGGTACTTGGTTTGAGCCATCCGGGGCTGTTCGGATGCGGGAGGAGTTTGCTGGGCCGGTTGATCATTCGCCACGCTGGAGTCGTTTCCTGGTCATGCCGGGTCCCTGGCGTGGTCTAGACGCCGCCATAGGCATGGAGGCCGCCGAAGAAGTAGTTGCCGTAGTAGGTGAAGATGGCCGCGCCAAAGCCGAAGACGAGAATCCAGGCGCTGCGATTGCCACGCCAGCCACGAAGGGTGCGGGTGTGGAGGTAGACGGCGTAGACGAGCCAGGTGAAGAGCGCGGAGGTTTCCTTCGGGTCCCAGGACCAGTAGACGCCCCAGGCGTCGTGGGCCCAGACCGAGCCGAGGATGAGGACGAGCGAGAGAAGTGGGAATCCGATGGTGACCGCGCGAAAGCCGATATCGTCCAGCATTTCGAGGCTGGGGAGCCAGCGGACATTCCATTTCTGGCGGACCAGGAAGAGGACAGCCGCCGCGAAGGACACGGCGAAGGTAGCGTAGGCGAAGATGGCGCTGGAAACATGGGCGGTCATGATCGGCTTCGCCTGGAGAGCGGGAATCAGGGGATCGACCTCGCGCAGGCTTGCCGGAAGCATCCAGATATAGACCGTCATCAGGAACGCGATGGACACGGCGATCGCGCCAAGCTGGCGGGTGTTGTAGACCCGTTCGAAGGCGATATACATGGCCGAGAGCGCGAACACGAACATGAGCGAGAACTCGAACATGTTCGACAGCGGCACGCGGTCGG
>CAZSUN010000189.1:0-5274 GCA_964610045.1 uncultured Sphaerobacteraceae bacterium | reverse complement strand
GGCACCAGGTCGGGATCGTCGGTGACGCGGTTGAAGGCGGTATCGACAAAGCCAGGAGCAATGGCGAAGGCCGTCACGCCCTGGCGTCCGTAATGGCGGGCGATGGTTTTGGTCATGGCGACGATGCCGGCCTTGGCGGCGGCGTAGTGCCAGAAATCGGGGTCTTCGCCCCGGAAGGCGGCGCGGCTGGCGATGCTGATGATGATGCCGCCACCGGGCTGGGCGGAGAATGTTTCCACGGCGGCGCGAGCGAGCGCGCCGGGCGAGACAAGGTTCACCGCCAGCGAGCGGTTCCAGACGGCGATCCAGTCATCGAGCGGCTGGTCGAGCGGGGCGGGTGGGTAGATGCCGGCGTTGTTCAGCAGCACATCGACGCGGCCGAATGCGTGGGTGGCCTGCTTCCACAATCGCGCGGTGCTCTCGGGATGGGCGAGATCGGCGGTGACCGTGGCCGCCCGCTCGCCGAGTTCGCTGGCGATGGGCGCGAGACCTTCGGCGCGGAGGTCGTGCAGCACGAGGCGGGCTCCGGCGGCGGCCATGGCGCGGGCGGTGGCGGCGCCGATTTCACCGGCGGCGCCCGTGATGAAGACAACCTTGCCAGTGAGATCGATCATGGTGCTCCCTCGATTCCGTGCCAGCCAGCCGGGCTCCCCGCCGCGCGGACCCGCATTCGACGATTGGGGTTGGTGATAATCAGCATCCAGCACCGCCAGACAACGGTCAACCGGCGGCGAACGGTTGGTCGTGCAACCGTTCGCGTGGTGCTGGCGTTGGATGAATGACGCTGGCCCGCGAGCGATGGGCCCTCTACGACGCCTTCATTGCCCAGCCGGAGCCCAGCATGCCTGTCCACGCCTATCCCACCACCTTCCATGCCGATGCCGCGGCGGCGATCGTCGAGTTCTTCGCCGCGCGCGACGAGTCCGGCGCCGTGCTGCTGGTCAATTCCTGCGCGCGGGGCAAGGCGATGCCCGACAGCGACCTCGACATGGTCGTCCTGGTTCCGTCGGGGACGGCGATCGACGGACTTCAGGTGGATTGGGAGCGTTTCCGCGCCTCCGATCGGCGGATCGCAGCGTTCCTCGCGTTTGGGCCGTTCGCGGTGTTGCACCTCGACATCGAGGAGGCCGTGATTGCCCTGCCCGACCATCCGGAGGACGAGTATCCGGACTGGTTCGAACTGGTGATCGGCAACTGGCTCGCGTGGGGCGCCGCGCTTTGGGAGCGCGACGGGTTCCATGCCAGGCTGCGCGCCGAATGGCTGCCGTTTTACGACGACGCCCTGCGTCGAAAGCGCCTCGGGGAAGTGCGCCGCCAGTGCGAGGATTATCTGAGGTTCGTCCCGTCCTACGTGGCGCGGGAACTGTACTTCCAGGCGTTCTCGCGGCTGTGGCGAGGATTCCAGCTTTTCCTCCAGGCACTGTTCCTCTCCCGGCGGACGTACCCGATTGCGTACGACAAGTGGATCCACGAGCAGGTGGTCGACGTCCTGGGGTTGCCGGACCTGTACCTACAATTGCCGGGCCTGTTCGAGATCGGTCGCTTCGAGAGTGATGAGGTGGTGGAGAAGTCAGTCCAATTGCAGCGGTTGCTGGACGAGTACGTGCCGGTTGCTGACTGATGGGATTGCACGCTCGGCGTCGCGATGGGCTGGCCGGCCGGGTCCGACCCCGATTCTCCGCGCAAGCAACTGACCCTGGTCCGCGCGGCGGGATCCACATTTCGCGAACGCCTGGGCAACGCTCGCCTGAGCCGGTGGTGGGCGTGGCTCCTACGCCTGATTCCCTCCGCGAATACTCCCTTGGTCGACTGACGAATACACCCCCGGACCGATATCCTGAGGGTACGCACTGAGGTTCCGTTGTTCGGTAGAGACTCCTCTTGATTTGGATCGACGCTGGCTGACGGAACCCGGAACCTCCAGCCAGTTCCGCGCCAGCGGACGAGCGGGTTCTGGACAGGAAGCTACCTTCGGAGCGGCCAGTCACCGCCGGGCCGCTCCGAAGGTAGCTCCTCACTGGCGTCGATTTCATGATTTACGGGACGAGGTGGTGGAATGTTTCGACGACAACGGCGGCAGGCCACGGAGCCAACATCGGAGGCACAACCGCGGAACGGCGGCGAGCCAGCGGGGCACCGGTACCGGATGGTGGAGAAGATGGTTGCGATTGGCGACGATTTCTACATCCAGAACGACCAGGGGCAACGAGTCTTCAAGGTGGACGGTAAGGCGCTCCGCATCCGGGACACGATGGTGTTCCGAGACATGAACGGCAACGAGATTTGCAAAATCCAGTCTCGTGTGGCGCGGATCCGGGATTCGATGGAGATCGAGGACCCCTCCGGAAACCGGCTGGCTTTTGTTCAGAAGGCGATGGTCACCCCGTTGAGGGACCGGTTCGTCGTGAAGATTGGCGACGGCCCGGATCTCGAAGCGCACGGGAATATTCTGGCTCACGAATATCAGATCGGGAATGTGGCAACGATCTCGCGCAGGTGGTTTCGTGCTCGTGATACCTACGGTGTCGAGATCGCCGAGGGGCAGAACGACGCGCTCATCCTGGCCGTCGCGGTCGTGATCGACCAGATGACGAGCGACATTCACTAGCCGCGGCGGCCCTGGATTTTGGGAAAGGAGCCCGCCATGGCCTTGTTCGGCCCGATTCGACTCGTGGCGTCCGGTTTTGGCTGACCGGCCCTTCCCGAGGGCGCGATCGCCCAAGGGTTCGTGACGCCCGCATCGTTCATCGCGATGGGGGAGAGGGCCGCCAGGGCGCTCGCCTTCGGAGTGTAGCTGGCGAATGCCTTCGCCGGGCAGGGCGCGGTACGAATCACCACATGGATGTGGGCCAAATGTACTGCCTCAGGTCTCTGTACCGGGCCCATTTCGCCATGCAAGATGGATACGAGCCATACTCAACGAGGCGAATTGGCGGGAATGCGCGTGAGCGCGAAGGAGTCCAGAATGGCGGATGAAGCGGCAAGGCAGCCAAATATTCTCATTCTCTGGGGCGACGACATTGGCTGGTGGAACATCAGCCACAACAACCGTGGCCAGATGGGCTACGACACCCCGAACATCGACCGCATCGCCAGGGAAGGCATCGACTTCACTGACTACTACGGCCAGCAGTCATGCACGGCGGGGCGGGCCGCGTTCATCACCGGGCAGAACCCGGTGCGGACCGGGTTGACCAAGGTGGGGCTTCCGGGTTCCGATCTGGGACTCAAGGCTGAAGACCCGACGATCGCCGAACTGCTGAAGCCGCTGGGATACACCTGCGGGCAGTTTGGCAAGAACCACCTTGGCGACAAGGATGAGTTCCTGCCGACCGCGCACGGGTTCGACGAGTTCTTCGGCAACCTGTACCACCTGAACGCCGAGGAGGAGCCGGAGCATCCGGACTACCCGAAGAATCCACGGTTCAAGGAGCGGTTCGGTCCGCGTGGCGTGCTCCACACCTGGGCGCAGCCGGACGGGACGCAGAAGATCGAGGATACCGGGCCGCTGACGAAGAAGCGGATGGAGACGATCGACGAAGAGATCAACGCCGGCGCCAAGGACTTCATCAAGCGCGCGGTGGACGACGACAAGCCATTCTTCCTGTGGTGGAACTCGACCCACATGCACTTCCGCACCCATACGCGGGAGCAGGATCTGGGCCGCTCGGGTCAGGGGTTCTACGCCGACGCGATGCAATACCACGATGACCTGGTGGGCGAGATGCTCGACCAGCTCGACGAGCTTGGGATCGCCGACAACACGATCGTGATGTACTCAACCGATAACGGTCCGCACTACAATGCCTGGCCCGATGCGGGAATAACGCCATACCGGAGCGAGAAGAACACGAACTGGGAAGGCGCGTTCCGCGTGCCGGCCTTCTTCCGCTGGCCAGGTCAGTTCCCGGCCGGGAAGACGCTCAACGGCATCGTGAGTCACCAGGACGTGCTGCCAACCATCCTGGCGGCCGCGGGGGAACCGGAGATCAAGGAAAAGCTGCTGACAGGGCACGAGGCCGACGGGAAGACCTTCAAGGTTCATCTCGACGGGTACAACATGCTCGACTACTTCTCGGGCAATACGGATGAGAGCCCACGGCACGAGTTCTTCTACATCAACGACGATGCCCAGCTTATGGCATTGCGGCACGATGACTGGAAGCTCGTGTTCCTGGAGCAGCGGGCAAGCCAACTCCAGGTGTGGCTGGAGCCATTCATCGAGCTCCGGGCGCCGAAGCTGTTCAATCTCCGTCAGGATCCATTCGAACGGGCGTCGGTCGATTCCAATACCTACTACGACTGGTACCTGGATCACGCCTTCCTGCTCGTACCGGCGCAGGCGGTGGTGTTCAACATGATCCAGACGATGGTGGAGTTCCCGCCACGGCAAAAGCCGGCCACCTTCAACCTGGACGGTGTGCTGGAGAAGATGCAGAACGCCGCTGGCGGCGGGGCGCACTGACCGCGATCATCGATTCAGCAACGGGCATGGGCAAGACAACAGCAGGGCGAATGTTTCGCCCTGCTGTTGTGGCATCCGTCCCGTCGCCGGTCATCATGTGCGAGCAGCTGAAGTCGCAGAGCATTCTCCGGTTCCAGGGAAGGCGGGGCGAAGTTGAGTCGGAAGTGGCGACGCATGTTCAGCGGTTGGTGAAGCGATTCCTGGGTGACTAGCGTCGCTACCGCCCGGCAAGACGGCATTGTGAGAGGCGGCTAACCGGCCCGCGGTTGGTCGTTGTCCTGGGATTCGATTTCGGCGTCGCGGGCGGCGTCGCTTTCGCGCTGCTGCTGGATGACCCCCCAAACGATGCCGACCACGAAGAAGCCGAACAGGAGCGAGACGGCCATATAGGCGGGGCCGCTTGTTTCCGGGTTGCGGGACAGGGCGAGGTAGTAGAGCAATGCCGAGACCACAAGACTGGCGACAATGACGCCGAGACAGCCGGTTCCAGAGATGGAAGGCTCGATCTCCTCCTCGCCGCTGTCCGGGGAGTCCTCCGGGTCGATTCCGGCGCCGGGATTTTCCTGATCAGTCATACAAATGCAGTCACCTGTGTTGTTCGCCGCCCGCGCGGCCGGTGGGGAACTCCGTGTCGATCACGTCCGGGTGCCCGCGAGTTTGATGGGTGATGGCCGGGAAAGGCGCCCTTCCCGGCATTGTGCCGGTTGGAGTGTGATCCATCTCACGGGATGTGTCGATTCGGGCACGGGTGCGATTGGGAACCGGTGGACGAGGTGATGGGTGTCCTTCGATTGCTCAAACGGGGCGGG
>CAZSUN010000188.1:0-5297 GCA_964610045.1 uncultured Sphaerobacteraceae bacterium | reverse complement strand
TGATCGTGATCGCTTCTTCGAGCGCCTCGACCGACTGGCCCGGCGTGAGCCGCCGTCCGCCCATCCCGGCGATCGCGTCCCAGAAGCCACCAGCGCCGATCCCCATCTCCACCCGGCCGCCGCTGAGCAGGTCAAGGCTGGCGGCGGCCCGGGCGAGCACGGCCGGTTGGCGCAACGGCAGATTGAGCACGTTGCCGCTGACGTGGATGTTCTTCGTGCGGGACGCCACGTAGGACATCAGCGTCCAGGTGTCGTGGAAACCCGCGTTGTAGGGATGGTCCTGGAAGGTCACCAGGTCGAGCCCAGCCTGGTCGGCGACGATCGCCATCTCAACCGCGTGCATCGGCGGCTGGACGGTGGGCGTGGTGAAGGTTCCGAAGAGCAGGTCGTGTCCGTAGTCTGTCATGTCAATTGCCTGTTCGTTGATGCCGTGGTCTTTTCCATGAATCCGCGCGCCACTCCGTTGCTCAGGAGCCCGCCGGTACGAGCGGCGCGATGTTGAAGTTGTCGCGGAACACATTGTCCGGGTCGTACGCAGCCTTCACCTCGCGCAACCGTTCCAGCGTGCGCCCCGGGAACGCTTCGGCGAGCCGCTCCGGCGCCTGATCGGTCTCGAAGCTCAGGTAGAGACCGTCGAAATGGTGCGAGAGCGATTCCCAGGCCTGGTTCAACCGGTCGCTGTTCGCGCCGAACGCCACCACCGAGAAGTTGGCCTTTCGGTTGGCGTAGGCCGTGGCCTCTGGATCAACATCCGACACCGCGCCGCCGACCGAGCGAATCTGGAAGAAGTAGGTCGTGCCGCTCAGGATCAGGCGTTCGGCCTCGGCCGCGAATTCCGGCGTGATGTGGTTCAGGAGGCCAGACCGGGTCGACGGTTCGCCCTGCCCGTTGTGGTCCTGGGCCGACGCGTTGGCCATGATCGCCGCGTAGGGCGCGATCATCACCTGCTGGTCGTAGAGCGGGCCGATGCCCGCCAGGGGCTGCAGCTGGCTGATGATGGTTTCGGCGTCGTCCGAGGCAACCATCGTCATCGCCTGGGCGATGGCTGGTTGTCCTCGTCGTGGCGGGCCAAGGATGATGAAGCTCGTCAGGTCGCGGGGGGCCGATTCAACCGCCGCGCCCCACCGCAGGAGCAGTTCGCGGGCGTCGCTGGCGTCGAACACCAGTTGCGCCCAACCGACATTGCCCACGTCGTAGACCTCGAACTCGAACGAGGTCACGATGCCGAAATTGGCCCCGGCGCCGCGCACGGCCCAGAACAGGTCCGGACGCTCGTCCTCGCTGGCGCGCACCACCGAGCCATCGGCCAGCACAATCTCGACCGCCTTCAGGTGGTCGATGGTCAGCCCATGCTTTCGAACCATGAACCCGACGCCGCCAGCCGTGGCGAGCCCGCCAACGCCGACCCCGCCATAGTCGCCGGAACTCAGCGCCCAGCCGTGTGGCTGCAACGCGGCGGCGACCTCCATCCACTTCGCGCCCGGCTCGATGCGCACCCGCCTGGTGGCCTTGTCCAGCACCTCGATCGCGTTCATCCTGGCCAGGCTGATCACGATGCCGCCGTTGTTGGTGGAACGGCCACTGATGCCGTGGCCGCCACTTCGCACCGACAACGGCAGATCGGGATGCCGCCGGGCGAACGCCAGCGCATCCACCACCTGAGCGGTGTTCTCGACCCGGAACACGATGCCGGGCCGACCGCCCCGCATGTAGGTGGACCGCACCTTCGAGTACCCGACATCGCCTGGCTCGACCACGGTGTCCAGCAGCGACGCGGGCACGTCGTCGTAGGCGATGCCCTCGCGGCGCTTCGCCTTGACCGAGGCGCGCCGCACCCGGACAGGAGTTCCACCGGCCGGAAGCGCCTCGCTGGCGGCCTCCCGCAGCGCGGGCATGACGTTTGTGGCAAATTGCTCGAGGAGTTCCGGTTCGTCGCCGGCCAGGATCAGCGTACCGATGCCCTGCCCGGTCACCAGCGGCAGCAGGTCGCTCACCCATTGCTCGCCGGGGGCGCCAGCCAGGAACCCGCCGTCCGTCGCGAACGTGCCACCGATGTTGAGGAGCCGCCTGATCTCGCGCGGATCGCGTCCCGCTTCGCGAGCGGCCTCGTCGATGATCCTGTTCCCGGCTTCGAGGTCGCCCGGCTTGAGATAGCTCATCGAGGGCAGCCAGCCATCGGCCTTACGGCCTATCAGCCGCAGCATCCGTGGCTTTAGGGCCCCGAGCCAGATCGGAATGTCATGGACCGGTGTCGGACCGCGCTGGGCGCCCCGCAACTGATAATGCGTGCCGCTGAACGACATCGGGCGGGTCTGGTTCGTATCCCAGATGCCGCGGACGACATCGATCGCCTCTTCGAGCGCGTCGACAGCCTCGCCAGGCGAGTGGCGCTTCCCGCCCATCGCCTCGATGGCGGGCCAGAACGCCCCCGCCCCGAGCGCCATCTCCAGCCGCCCCGATGAGAGCAGGTCGAGACTGGCGGCCGAGCGGGCCAGCACGGCCGGATCGCGCAGCGGCACGTTCAGTACGTTGGCCGCGATGCGGATGCGCTCGGTCCGGCCCGCGACCCAGGACATGAGCGTCCAGGCATCGAGGAAGGCGGGCTGGTACGGGTGATCCTGGAAGGTGACCAGGTCGTAGCCGAGGTCTTCGCTCAGCTTCGCCAGCGCCATGGTGTGTTCCGGCGATGCGTTGTTTGGCGTGATGAAGGTTCCGAATTCGAGCGCGTGTTGGTACTGCACGATGCCTGCTCCTTAGGTTGATCTGTCAACCATTATACACGCATTGGTTGACAGATCAACTATATTGGAGTCATGGCTATTCAGGAACGTACCGATCCACTCTCATCCAGTTGGTCAAGCTACCAGCGCATGCGCGTCCAGCTTGCCGCGCGGCTCAACCAGGAACTCGCCCGCGAGACGGGCCTCTCCGAGGCCGACTTCGAAATCCTCTGCGCGCTGATTGACTCCCCTGGCGAATCGGCTCGCGCGATCGCCCTTCGCTGCGGGCTGGAATGGGAGAAGAGCCGCCTATCCCACCAGCTGCGCCGGATGGAGGAGCGAGGGCTGGTCAGCCGCCACATGTGCACCGAGGACAATCGGAGCCAGGTGATCCGCGTCACGGATTCCGGTCGCGAACTCGCCCGCGATGCCCGCCGCGTTCACGATCAGGCGGTCCAGCGCCACGTCAGCGACGTGCTCACCGAGGAGCAACTTCAGGCCCTCGGCGACATCAGCGAGGCGATCCTCTCCGGCCTCGACGAGCCACACCACACGTGAGTTTACTCTTATCTACTAAGCATCAGCCCGGCTAGAACTATGTCAATTTGGACTAGGCATACTTCTTCGCCCACGAGTATCTCCTGCTGTCCACACTAAGAAGCCAACGTGCAGCTCGACTGGCTGCTTCGGAATCATATGTTCGCAATACCGGCTCAATGTACTGACTGGAGGTCTTCTTCTCAAGAAAACCCGCTCTATCGAAGTGCTCTAGACCCAATCGATAATTCCCTTGATCAAAATAGATTGCGCCAAGCAAATTATGGGCATGCCACGATTCCTCATCCTCAGTCGCAAGGGCTCGCTCGCCAAGTTCCCTGGCCAACACATACTGCTTCAAGTCTCGATAAGCTCCTCCTTTTGTCGTATACGCAGCCGCCATCAACTGACCAAGGCTGTGGTAGCCAGGCCAGTGTCCTTCCAAAATCGAGTCTGCGAGCTTAATCGTGCGCTCTGGATATCCTGCATCGCGCCACCACATACATGCCCTTATTGCGTCCCACGGATCACGAAACTCATAGAATTGTATCTCATACATCTCCGCCAATATCTGAAATTCACTTCTCGCCTCTAAGTCTCTTACTTCTTCATTCTCCAAACGTTTTCCATTGTGAAGTTTCGTGATTGACCGACGAACCAGCGGATTCTCCTGGAGTTCCTCTGCGCTAGATATCAAATTCAGACTGCCGACCCATTTCTCGACGCTTCTTCTTTTCAGTTCCTCGTGCTGGACGACTTGGTGCTTTCGAAATCTTTCTCGCGCAACTGCCTGTTGGTCTTCTATAGACCGAATGCGTGACTCGTTGTATCCAGGTTCGACGATTTCCTGACGGAGGTTTGGAGGCAATTCGGCAAGGTCGCAGCCAAACAAACACTCACCATTCCCCAGCTCATCATTACGATATATCTTCCTCCGATTGGCAAAGTCGACCACTATGCTTATGTATCCTTGCGGATAGGGATAGACATTTACAATTCGCCCGGAACCCAAACCGGGATCATTCAACATGTGGCCCTCTAGGGACTTCAAATCGTCCAAGGTCAAGTATTGCAAAGACGGCACGGCAATCCGGTCAGACTCGTCAACTACATGAGTCAAGTCAACAATCCTCTTGGATAGCGGGCAGAAAGAACTTCAGGCTCATTCATGCTCGCCGATAGTCAATTTGAGTCCCAACGTCATTCTAGCAACAGTCTCGTCACTCGTCTTCCTCCTCGTCACTTGACTCTGCGACTCAACCAACTCCCACCGTGTACTCATAACGAAGCCCGGACCTCGGCAGAACCGGGCTTCAAATCCTACGAATCGATTGGTGGTGAATTATCCCTCTGGCGTGCTCTCGTCCTCGGGCGCGTCGTCGCCCGGCCCGCCGGGCCGATCACCGGACGGGGGCTCGCCCATTCCAGGTCCGCCCTGACCGGGGCCACCCATGCCACCGCCGCCGTCGTTCTCGGCCTCCGGGTCGATGCCGACCACGATCTCACCGATGATGCCCAGCGAAAGATCGTTCTCGTCGACGGGAGTCAGCGTCAGGAAGTAGGCCGGGTCGTCGTCCTCGATACCGCTGAAGACGCCATCCTCTTCCAGCCGCGTGAACGTCGACACCCGGCTCGCGTACGGTTCGACCTCGGCCACGCGCAGGGTGAACTCATCGTCGAAGGCAAGCTGCCCGGTGTGGGCGGTTGTGCCGCCATCGTAGGTGCCGTCCTCGGTCGCGCCGCCGACGTGCACTTTCATGTGAATGTGTACGTCGCGGCTGATGTACCAGCCGGGGTAGATGGTCTGGAACTCGACCAACCCGGCGCTGTCCGAGAGCAGCACGCCGCGCAGGAACGTATCCGGGTTGGAGCCATCGTCCTGATACGGCGTGGGGTCCTGGGGATCTGGATCGGCCTCCGTGAACCCCGAGTAGAACCCGTTGGCGTCGCAATGCCAGACATCGACCGCGGCGTTCTCGATCGGGGCGCAGGTCGTGGCGTCCACCACCGTGATCCGCAGGTCCAGCGGAATCCCGGCCT
>CAZSUN010000187.1:1479-5309 GCA_964610045.1 uncultured Sphaerobacteraceae bacterium | reverse complement strand
CTGGCACAACGGGCACAGGCGGGTGATCCGGACGCCTTCGCCGAGCTCGTGCGCCGGTATGCGGCGATGGTGACCGGGTACGCGCTCGCCACCGTGGGCGATCCCGACCTTGCCGACGATGCCGCCCAACTGGCGTTCATCACCGCCTGGCGCAACCTCGGCTCGCTGCGGCACCCGGAGCGGTTCGGCGGCTGGCTGCGCGGCATCGTCCGCTACGAATGCCTGCACCTGCTGCGGCAACGACGACCAGCGGTGCCGCTCGACGCCGCCGTCGCCATTCCCCTGTCGGGACCATCGACCGACGAGATCGCGGCCGCGAACGACGGCGTGGAGGCGATCGTTGCGGCGATCGCCCTGCTGCCCGGCCAGGAGCGCACCGTCGCCGTCCTGGCGTACCTGCAGGGGCAATCGCAACGCGACATCGCCACATTCCTCGATCTCCCCGTCTCCACCGTCAACAACCGCATGCGCGGTGCCCGGCTGCACCTGCGCCAGTATGGAGTTCCCACCATGCCTGCCATTACGCCTCAGGATCACTCGGATCTCGTGGATCGCATCGGCAGCGTCGTGCGATCCGGGGGCGCGACCATCGACGCCCGCGTCCCCGAGCGCCCACCCATCCTCCGCCAGGTCACCATTGCCGGGGCATCGCCCGATGCGGCCATCACCGCACAGGTCGCACAATACCTGGACGACGATCTCGTCCGTTGCTTCCCGGTCGGCGATGCCCCGGCCAACGCCCTCACCGCCCCCGCCGGCGCTGCCGTGCAGGATGCCGGAGCGCGAACCTCGCTGCCGATGGACCTCGCGACCTTGCGCCGCGCACTCAGCCACATGCGTGGAATGCAGCGGCCGCATGACATCGTGGAAACCGGGATCAAGACGATCGATCTCTGCTGCCCGATCGGTCCTGGTGCGGTCGTTGGCCTGATCGGCGACATGCACGTCGGCAAAATGGTGCTTGCCGGCGAACTTGTGCATCGACTGCCCGCGGTCGACCCGCCGCTCTCGATCGTGGTGCTGGTCGAGGCGACCACCGAGGCGCTGGCGATCGAATCACTCGAGTACCGGACGTCGCCGTCTGTGGAAACGATCTACCTGCCTGTCGCCGACGCCTCGCCCGAGGCGCTGGCGCCGGTCCTGGACCAGTTCGACACGGTGATCGTCCTCAACCGGGAACTCGGCAGGCGCCGGCTCTACCCCGCCATCGATCCCCTGCGGTCGACCTCCCGTCTGCTCGATCCCGCCATCACCGGAGCGGAGCACCTTGGGGTGTTGGGGGATCTGCACGACGTGCTGACGAACGACCCCGATTCGATTCGGGCCGAGCGGCTGCGGTACTACCTCTCGCAGCCGTTCTTCACCGCCGAACCGTGGACCAACCGGCCCGGCGTGGCCGTGCCGCCGGCGACGACCATCGCCGATGTGCGAACACTCCTTGCCGGCGAGGTCGATGGCATCGCCCCGGAATCGCTCTCCATGTCCGGCGCACTGCCGGGCGGTTGACGAGACCGCGCCGTGTCGTCGCCCCGGCAGGCTGGCGGATCGGATCAATCGCTGGAGACGATCGCCTCGGCTTCGATTTCCACCTTCCAGCGCGGGTCGATCAGGGCCGCGACGACGACCATCGTCGCCACTGGCCGAACATCACCGAAAACCTCGCCGTGCGCGAGGCCGACGACTTCGGCAAAGGCCGCATCGGTGACGAACATGCGGGTCCGGACGACGTGTTCCGGACCCGCGCCGGCTTCCCGCAACGCGGCGCCGACGATCTCCAGGCAACGCCGCGCCTGCACGCCCGGATCGGGATCGACCGTGCCGTCCGGCCAGTACGGCGCGGTGCCGCCGACCACCACCCTGTCCCCAATCCGGACTGCACGGCAGTAGCCGTAGACTCGTTCGAGCGGCTGGCCGCTCGCGATCCGCACCCTGTCGTCAACCATGCCCTGCCACCCTTCGTTCTTGCCTGCTTGCCAGGAGCCCATTCGCACTCATCGTACCGCGTGCCGGCCACGTCTCCCCCTGACGGGTCCTCCACCCTGGACCTCGCAACGTAGCCAGAATGGGTCTCGGCGAGATGCACCGTTTTCGCCGCATGTGCCGCACAATCGAACGCAACGGGACTCGCGCATCACACAGCCAACCATGCCGGCAAGGCAGCGTACCGGCGTCACCAGCAGTTAGGGGGAAAGCGTGCCTGTAGGATCTCCAGGACGACGATTGAACCGCCGCGCCGCGGTTGCCACGGTGGCGGCAGCAACCACAATCGGCACGACCTCGTTGGCGGTCCTGGCGCGACAGCCCGCCACCCCGGCGGGACACGACCACGCCGAGGCAACCCCGGATGCCATCGCCATCCCCGATCCCGCCACCCTGCCGGAGGTGACCGCGCCAGCGGTGGTTTCCAGTAGCGACGGTGTGTTCGTGACGGAACTCTATGCGCGGATCGCGGTCGTCGAGATGGGCGTCGGGCATCCCGTCACCACCTACACCTACAACGGCGTCGTGCCCGGTCCCACCTGGGAGATCCGGCCCGGCGACACCATGCACGTCCACCTCGTGAACGATCTGCCGGAGATTCCGGAGGGCGTCGATCCGCACGACATCCTGCGGCCGCACGCCTGGACCACGACCAACCTCCACACCCACGGCCTGCACGTCTCGCCCGCAGGCAACGGTGACAACGTCTTCCTCGAAATCGGCCCGGGCGAGCAGTTCGACTTCGAGATTCCGGTGCCGGACGACCACACTGGCGGCCTCTTCTGGTACCACCCCCACAAGCACGGCGGCGTTTGCCAGCAGGTGCGCGCCGGCATGGCGGGCGCCCTCATCGTGCGCGGCGAGATCGACGAGGTGCCCGAGATCGCGGCGGCGAAGGAACAGGTGCTGGTGTTCCAGGCGATCGAGCTGGACGACGACTACGTGCTGCCCGAGCCGATCCCGCACCCCGGTCCCAACCAGGCCTTCTTCCCGCGCTCGCAGTACTTCTACACCGTCAACGGCCAACTACTACCGAAAATCACGATGTATTCCGGCGAGGTTCAGCGCTGGCGGATGCTGAATGCCGCCGAGGGCAAGTTCATGTCGCTCCACATCCAGGAGCACGACTTCCACGTCGTCGCCTGGGATGGACTGACCATGCACGCGCCATCCGCCGAAACCGACGTGATGATGTCTGGTGGCAACCGCGTCGAAGCGCTGGTCAAGGCCGGGGCGCCGGGCTCCTACGCGGTGGTGCTGACGCCGGGATCGAGCCAGCATCCGGACATGCCGGGCATGGCGCACGCCGACGATGTGGCACAGGACGACCGCAACAACGAGCTGAAGATCCGCCCGATCATGATCCTCGACGTGACCGGCGAGGGTCCGGAGATGTCGCTCCCGGTCACCCTGCCCGCCTACGATCCGCCCATCCGCGAGATCGCCACCTCGCGCCTGGTGCGCTACACCGTGCAGCGCGGCCCCGATGAGACCGAGTTCCTCGATTTCGGGGTCGATGACATCCCGTTCCACCCCGACAACCCGCCCTACCAGATGAAGCTCGGCACCGCCGAGGAATGGATCGTGGTCAATGATGCCGACCCCAAGTACGCCGAGCACGCTCACGCCTTCCACATCCACGTCAACCCGTTCAAGGTCACCAGCATCAACGGTGAGATCCTGGACCCGCCGGTTTGGCGCGACACGATGGCGCTCTCCGGCCGCGACGGCGACTGGTTCGCCTGCCAGATGAACATCGACGACTTCACCGGCAAAACCGTCCACCACTGCCACGTCCTCTCGCACGAAGACCTCGGCATGATGGAAGCGGTCGAAATCCTCGAATGACC
>CAZSUN010000187.1:0-1379 GCA_964610045.1 uncultured Sphaerobacteraceae bacterium | reverse complement strand
GGCGGCAGCGCCGCTCTCGCCACCGCTGCCGCGCTCCCGTCCCGCCACCTGCTGGCCAGCCAGTCCACCCCGGCGGCGAGCCCGGTTGCCCCGGTGGTCGTGGTCACCTCCGCCCTGGACGACCTGCGGTCCCGCCTCCACGGCACCCTGATGCTGCCTGGCGACAGCGGCTATGCCGCCGCCAGCGCTCCTGCCAACGGGCGCTACGCCGATATCCTCCCCATCGCCGTCGCCCGCTGCGCCGACGAAGCCGATGTGGTCACCTGCATCGCCTGGTGCAACGAGAACGGCGTCTCGCCGGTCGGGCGCGGGGGAGGGCACTCCTACGCCGGCTACTCGACCACGACCGGCCTGATGATCGATCTCCGCCGCCTGAACTCGGTCGTGATCGACCGCGCTTCGGCAACGGCGACTTGCGGTGGCGCGGCCCTCAACAACGACTACTTCATCGCCACCGAGAACGGTCCGCTCTTCCTGCCCGGTGGTACCTGTCTGGGTGTTGGTGTTGGCGGGCTCACCCTCGGCGGCGGCATCGGCTACAACACCCACTGGGCCGGGCTCACCTGCGACCATCTCACGGCCTCCCGCATCGTCACCGCCGACGCCCAGGTGCTCGATATCAGCGAGGGCGACGACCTGTTCTGGGCCTGCCGGGGTGGTGCGGGCGGCAGCTTCGGCATCAACACCTCGTTCTCGTTCAACCTTGTCGAGGTGCCCCAACACCCGATTTCGTGGTTCCGGTTCGAGTGGATGGGCGACGAGGCGGCTGCCACGGCGATCTCGACTTTCCACCAGGTGCTGGCCAGCGCACCGGCCGAACTCAACGCCGTCGTCATGGCCGAGGCGACCAACCGCGAATCCGACCCCCGCGCCGCAGTCCACACCATGACGCGCGGCCAGTACATCGGTCCGGTCGACGACCTGCGCGACCTGATCGAACCCCTGGCCGCGATCCCCGGCAAGACCGTCGATACGTTGCAGGAAATGCCATTCTGGGACATCCAGCGCATGATCGCGAGTGGGGAGCCGCCGCAGCACAATTTCGGGGACATGTCCCGCTATGCCCTGGAACCGCTGGCGGACGACGTGGTGGCGGGCGTGGTCGATCTCGTTGCCGCCTGCCCGCACCGGGACGACGATGCGAACGGGTCGTTCTGGTCGCTCGGCTGGGTTGGCGGCGAGGTCGTTGCGAAGTACGGCCGCACCGACACCTCCTACGTCCACCGCGACGCGCTGACCCTGCTGCGCCCGACCACAGTCTGGCCGACCGACGCCGATCCATCGGTTGGCGACGACCTCAACGCCTGGACCGGCGACGTGATCGCGCTGATCGCGCCGCACACGCCGGACGAGAGCTACCAGAACTTCCCGAACCGCGC
>CAZSUN010000186.1:0-5363 GCA_964610045.1 uncultured Sphaerobacteraceae bacterium | reverse complement strand
GGCGGTATACTGGCGCGAACGGGTCCATACCAAATCGTCACCTGGCCGGAGTACCGCCATGCTTCCGCGTCTTGTTCTCCTCCTGGGGCTTCTGCTGCTTTTCGTGCCCGGCCCCGCCTCCGCGCAAACCGCGAGCTGTTCGGAGTTCGACGCCTGGATCTGGGCCCAAAGTGTCCATGAACTGAATCCAACCATCTTCGCCGGGCTTGACGAGGATGGCGACGGGATCGCCTGTCCCAACCTCCCGATCCATGGCTTCGCGCCCGTGTTGTGGACCGACGAGATTCCATCCTCCGCCGTTCCCGCCCAGGTGACCAACATCGTCGACGGCGACACGTTCGATGTCGTGGTCGACGGGCAATCCGACCGGGTGCGGCTGTATCACATCGATGCCCCGGAGGCGACGTCCACGCGGCATTGCGGGGGCGACGAGGCGACCGCGTTCCTTAGCTTCATCCTCCAGTGGGCCCCGAATAGCACGGTGTACCTCGAATACGACCAGACCGAACGCGACCGATACGACCGCCGGCTCGCCTATGCCTGGTACGAGCTCGCCGGCGATGTGTACATGGTCAACGAGGCGATGGTGCGTGGTGGATGGGCGGAGTCGGACACCTACAAGCCCGACGACAAGTACAAGGAGCAGCTCGACGCCGCGGAGCAGTTCAGCGTCGACAAGGTGCTGGGTGTCCGGCTGCTCTGCGGAAAGTTTGGACAGGAGCCAGGATCAACCCCGAGCGACCAGCAGGTCCGGCAGGCAATGCAGAGCCAGCCCAACCAGGGTCAGTTCACCGGATGGGAGCCGACGCCTGTTCCCGCGCCAACGGCCGTTCCACAGCCAGCCCAACAGGCTCCCCCGACTCAGCAGTCGCAGGGGAACTGCGATCCGAGCTATCCGACGGTGTGCATTCCGCCGCGGTCACAGGTTGGCGATCTGGACTGTGGTGACATCAGCTTCCGGCGGTTCCAGGTATTGCAGCCGGACCCGCACAACTTCGACGGGGATTTCGATGGCGTCGGATGCGAGAGTGGATGAGCGAAGGAGCATCTCGGTGAAGGAGTATCGCGTCGTTTCGTTTGACCCAGGCATCTCCGAAAAGGAGGCGAACAAGAAGGGTGGCGAGGCGATCGCTGGCCGCCTCCAGGAAGTTATCAACGAAGCCGCGCGCGATGGCTGGGAATATGTGTCGTACGACTCGATTCCCACCACCGTGATGCCAGGCTGTCTTGGTATTTTCGCCGGCACAAAGACGGTGTACTACGGTGCCGTGGTGTTCAGTCGCGAGAAGGGATCGGTCGCGGGTGGATGATACCAGGTCGGACTTCGACGAGTTCAGCGAGGGCGACTGGCCGCTCGCGAGCTGGCAATGGGACCTGATTGGCCTGGCCATCGCGCTGATCGTCGGCGTGGGTGCCGGCTGGCTGGTTGCCGGGATCACCTAGAGAACTGGGGACAGGCGCTTCAATAGCTAAACCGGCTCGCCCTCGTATGTGGGATTCCACAATGGGTACTCAGAGGTGTCAACCGAGTCGGTGGGCATGGGCGATGCTGGGTGAATGACAGTCAGTCCTCGCTCTCCATTGAACCGGTTGATTAAGGCGCTGTCAGTAGTCAGGAAGACATCACACTGTCGAATAATCGCGGTTGCCAAGTGAATGGAGTCGTTCGGTCGCAGCCAAAGATAGCTCAGGAGAAGTTCGGCTGCGAGGTCAGCGATTTGCTCATACACGTCGATCAATCGGATGTACGAGTTCTCAAAGAATCGCAGAACTTGGGCATATCTGACGGGATCAACCGGTTGATCCCGCTTCCGTGAAACCTCCACTTTGATCAATGTGCTTAGTACGATATCCGCTTCCCCAAGCGCGGCGCGCTGGAGGATGCTATGGACGTACCGGGCGTCATCATGCCGCTCGAGCAGTCGAATAATTGCGCAGGCATCAAGGTACCACCGCTTTTTGGCGCTCATCGTTGCCTCTCGGCGTCGTCACTAGCGGGATTCCCCTCGTAGATGCCCATAATGTCCCCGGCAGTGGGTAGAGCACTTTGCTCCGGGTAAACTCGAATTGATTCGGGTTGGAGCGACTCGATCTTGCCGTCAAATCTACGGACCATCTGTCCGATCACACGGACCCGCTTACCTATGTTCTTGTGCGCCTGATTCCATTGGTCCTGCGAGCAGGAACATACGATTCGGTAGTTGTCCAGAGCCTCATAGACATGGAACGTTAGGCCGTCGTGAACCGAAACGGACTCTATGCGCCCTTCAACGCTTCCCAGCGAGTGGTACCGCTTCTCCTCAAGCGCCTTTGCTCTCTCCGCGGTTGCCTGGGTAACCTCCACTACTACGCCCTGACCACGGACCGTAAAGCGACCTCGTGAGGTGATGGTGCTTAACTGGGAAACGGTATGCACCACGGCTGGAGTGATCCAAGGCGGTATGGATTGGTCTGGGGTTTCGAAGGCCCGCAACGCTGAAACGGTCTGGTTCACGATGTGCCCAACAGACGAAGGATTTAAGTCCTTGCTGAGGCCTGAGATTTCCATCACGGCGCTGCTGGTTCGAAGTCCGTGAATCGTCCAGTTCACTCGCTGGTTAGGCAGCACAGCCCGTTGCACTTGCCGCAGCAGCTCATCGAACTTCGATGCTGTCTGGGCGAAGGACCGAACAGATATGAGGCTTGAGCCATGCACCATGCCCTCAAGTTTGATTTCGATCGTGTTGTCAGTCACCACGCGACGCCTGCCTCTCTCGAGACCGAACAGTTGAAAGGCTGTGTGTCAAGCTCTATTGACGCAGTTACGTTCTAGGCCGTCAACAGGATTCTTGGTGGATGCATGCTCTAGTTATCTCGGCCCGTAGCTCCCACCGGATCGGTCTCAGGTCCCAGCCATCCGGGATCCGCTACTTCCTCCGCCACGTCCAGCCCTCGATACTCCCCAACGATTGCGCCTTCGACTCGGCCTCCTCCGGGCCGTAGTCCACGCCCCCATACGTGTAGACATACCCCGGCTGGGCGATCACCGTCTGTCCAAGCCGCAACGTCGCGCCAGGGGCCACGATCTGGAGCGGCACGGGTCTCCTCGGTTCCGGCAGATCGGGAAACGGTTCTGGCCGCTCAACTCGCACCCGATCGCTGTCGGGATGCCACCACACGGCCAGGGGCACGGGCGGCACGAATGGATCGATCACGATCCCGATCCGCATCCAGCCATTGACATGCAGCCTGATTGGCTCGTTCGCCAGGAGCTGGCCGAAGATCAGTCCCTTGAGTGTCTCCGGGTGTTCCTCGCCCCTGGCCAGGTGACGGCGGTATTGGGCCGCGCGTTCGAGCGCACTCAGGATACGGTCCGCCTCGATCGCGATCTCACCCTGTGGCGACTGGACGGTTACCAGCTGGCGAAAGCCCTCGTGCTGGGGGCGTGGCTTGCCGCGGGCAAGGATGTCTTCCGCATCCAGCGCCGGCGTCTCGGGCTTCGACCAGGGCTCTCGATCGGTCATTACGCGCTCGTGATTCCAGCGCCATGGCACTCGCCACACTCGTACCAGGTCCCGTAATTATCTGACCGCCCACCAGTACCCCCACAACTCGCACATTCGGACCAGGACGATTCGCTGACCTCCTCCTGCGGCTCCAGTCCCGCGCCCTGCTGCTCCAGCACATCGGCCAGCAGCATCAGCGTCGTGACGATCGACGGCCGGGTAAATACCACCGTCTCCGGCTCCCGGTCATCGACCGACGAGCCGATCACGATCTCGGCTCGATCCTTCGTCACCTGCATCTCAATCGAGTTGGCGAGCATCACCCGCCGCACCCGGTCCCAGATCATCGAACTTCCGGTCATGTCGTGCATGCGATTCTCCCCATGCTGATTGATGCTCTCTCACTCGGTCCCGTCTCGATATAGGCCGATAGTAGAACATGTGTTCTAATTCGACAACCCGATCGGGGGAGGACCCCCAATATTGGGAGCGGTGGGAGCCGTGGTATCGCTTTTGGGGAAAGGAGCATCGAATGCCGCGAAAGCCGAAAAAGGAACGGGACCTGCTGTGGGGAGACGGGACGATTCGCCGCCGCACGAACGCGCGAGGCGTTGACGTCTGGCAGGCGCGATGGTGGGAGGAGGGGCCGGGTGAGGACCTGGTGCGCCGGGCCAAGACCTTCCCGACCGAACTCGCGGCGGTCGAGCATTTGCGAAAGATCCGGATCGATCGCCTCGCGGGCCGCTATGAGCCGGAGTCTCGAGTCACCGTTGAGCAGCTCATCGCCGAATACATGGCGCGGCCGGCCCGGAACTGGAAGCCCAACACGCGCGTGACGTATGAGGTCTATCGTGATCGCCAGATCATCCCTCACCTCGGAAATCGCCGGGCGACGGAACTCACCACGCACCAGGTGCAGCAGTGGGTTGATCGGCTGTCCCGCCAGGGCTTGAGTCCAAGCGCGATCGCCAACGCGCACTCCCTCCTCGCCAACGCCCTCAAGGAGGCGACGAGCCTGGGAATCCTGGATCGCAATGCCGCCGCGAACGTCAAGGTACCGGCTCGCGCCATGACCGAATGGCCAACCTGGACACGCGCGGAAATCCGGCGCCTGTTCGACACGATCGCCGACGATCCATTTCGGAGCGCCATGTATCACCTCATGGTGATGACGGGGATTCGCCCGGGAGAGTTGCGGGGGCTGCGGTGGCGTGATGTCCTGGTCCAGGATGGGGTCACCATCCTCATCATCGAGCGGAGCGCGACGCGGGACGAGAACGGCCAGCAGATCATCGGTACGAGCACGAAGACCGGCGTCGCTCGCGCGGTCGTATTGCCTGATCCGGCCGTGGTCCAGCTGAACCGCTGGCGCAAGGCGCAACTCGAACGCCGCCTCTCCCATCCAGCATGGAGCGACCATGACACCATCTTCGACCGGGGTGACGGGGTGTTTCTCTCCAACGAGACGCTCCAGTCCCTGCACCGCAAAACCATCAATGAGTCAGGAGTTACGAAGATCCGGCTCCACGACATTCGCCACACCTACGCCACGCTCGAGGGTTCCTACGGAACGAACCCGAAGATCGTCTCGATCCGGATGGGACACAGTACTCCGGACCAGACCCTTCGCCGGTACACCCATGTGTCGGTGGACATGCAAAAAGCAACCGCCGAGGCATTTGCCCGGCGGTTGCTCGAGGATCCGGATACGACAACATCGGTGACCGATGAGCCGGATTCGGAACAAATAGACGCACAATTGGGGACAGGCAATGCCTGATACCTCCGATTTACCCTTCGTTTAGGCGATTCCAGTTCGCGATGTTCCAGTAGTCGAACTCGTAGGGGCTCGACGCCAGGTTCTCCTGGTTCAGCGTG
>CAZSUN010000185.1:0-5394 GCA_964610045.1 uncultured Sphaerobacteraceae bacterium | reverse complement strand
GCCCTCTACCTGAGCCGCAGGACCGTCAACACCCATGTCGGTCGCCTCCTGGCCAAGTTGCACGTCGCCAACCGGCGGGAAGCCATTGCCCTGGCGCGGGAGGAGGGCTTGCTGAGCCGGAATCCGGATATCGGTATTCGCCGCGCCGGGAAATCGGTATCCGAATAGGTACATCCTGCGGACGCCCCGTCCGATGCCAACCGTCATCCTGAGACCCATGGTTCCGGAATCAGTGGCTTCATCGCTCATACGGACATCTGCAGAGGCCGGCCAATCTTGCCGGACATGGCTGGGCAACTGGTTCGGCGGAATCCCACCGCCCCAGCTCCCCCTGTCATTTCGAGGCGACGGTTCCGCTTTCCGGGTCGGGCTCAGGGGCGGACAGGTACGGTCCTGATACCCGAAAGCGTCTCTCGCGCTGGGGCTGACGCGTTCGACCATCTCCGGGAAATGGACCACGACCCAGGAGGAATCGCATGGACACCCAACGTCACGATCTTGCCGGCCTGATCGCACCCGAGCACACCATGGTCCTGGTGATCGACGTGCAACCGGTCTTCACGGCCATGCCCCTCTCCCCGCCGCTCGCCGAGGTCCTGCCCCGCCTGCGCGCGTTTCTCGACACCGCGCGTGCTTGCGGCGTGCCTCGCACCTTCATCCGGCAGGTGATGCCGGAGGAGGAGTGGACCGAGGTTTGGCAACGCCAGCATCCCGAGTGGGCGTGGGCGAAACTGGCGTTGGCCCCAGGCTCACTCCAGAGCGCCTTCGATCCCCGCTTCACGCCGGAGCCTGGCGACGACATCGTCATCAAGACACGGTACAGCGCCTTCGTCGGCACCAACCTGGCAGCGATGCTGCGCGAGCGCGGGATTCGCACCGTGATTGCGGTGGGGTTGACGACGGACATCTGCGTCAGCAGTACGGTGCGGGATGCATTCCATCACGAGTTCCACACCGTCACCCTTTCGGACTGCACCGCCGAGCAAACGCTGGCGCGCCACGAAGCCGGGCTGGCGTCCCTGGCTGCCAACTTCGGGACGGTCTGCACGGCGGACGATGCCATCGCCGCCTGGCGGGGCTCATCGCTCGTCGCGCCTGCGGCGTTCGTGAGCGCGGCCACAGCTGAGTAGCACGCTTCCAGAAAAGGGATTGATCCTCGCTGGACCCGGGATTCCCCCGGCATGCGCGCGGGGAGCCATCGGACGGTCGTTCGCGAAGCAATCAGCGTTGTCAGGAGTGCAGTATGTCGTTTCCACCACCGCCGGTTCGGCCGTCACCGCATACGCCCAGCGTCGGCTTGTATCTGCCGATCAGCGAAGGCCCGGCGCCGCCTTCTTTCGGCTGGCGAGAGGCAGTTGCCTTCACACAGCGCGCCGAGGACCTCGGATTCGACTCGGTCTGGGTGCCCGATCACCTGATCCTGCCCAACGGGGATGGCTCCGGACATGGGATATGGGAGTGCTGGACCTTCCTGGCGGGCCTGGCGGCCGTCACCTCCCGAATCGAACTCGGCACGCTGGTGGCAAGCACCTCCTACCGGAACGCTGGCCTGATCGCCAAGCTCGCCGAGGCAGTCGACGCCATCAGCAATGGCCGGATGGTGTTGGGGATCGGGGCCGGGCATGTCCCGTTCGAGGCGGACGCGTACGGCTTTCCGTCCGATCATCTCGCCAGCCGGTTCGACGAGGCGATCCAGATCATCGCTGGCCTCATTCGCGACCGCAAGGTGGATTTCGACGGCACCTACGCCTCGGCCCATATCTCCAGATTCAGTCCGGACGGACCACGGCCAGGCGGCATCCCGATCGTGGCCGGAGCCGATGGGCCACGCATGACCCGAATCGCGGCGCGGTATGCCGACGAGATCAACCTCGACATGGGGACGACGCTCGATTCGCTCCCTGGGCATCGGAACCGAATCGACGCCGCCTGCCGCGAGGTCGGACGCGATCCTGGCACCCTGCGGAGGTCCTGCTTCATCGCGGTGGATGTCTCGTCGCCATCCGTGCCCGGTGTGGGTTGGCTCGAAGGGTTGTTCGAAGGGTTGTGGTACCGCGGATCGCCTCAGGAACTGGCAAGGACCCTGCGCGCCTATCCGGAGGCCGGGTTCGACCGCGTCGAGGTCTGGCTCAACCCGCCGACCGTCGAAGCGATCGACGCCTTCGCGCCGGTCCTCGACCACCTGCGCGGGAGTTGAGCCTGGCCGAGTTCGTGCCTCACCGGTGAAGCGATCGATCGCTGCCAGTGGATTGCGCTCACATCGTTGACCCCTTCCCTCCAATTGCGGACCATACATGTCCTCGTTGGTCGCTATCCTGCATGTGGTCAGGCGTCACACCCGCGGGTGCTCCCTCGTCAAATGGGTGGGGCCAACCAACCGGTTGGTTGAACGGCGCAGGATCGGAGAAGATTTTGACGAATTTTCCTCGTAGGATGCAACCCGGCACGTAGACCGGCGGCCACGTCGGCGCGTGACACGACAATACCTGGCGACAATCAGCCGCCAGCATTGGGGGGCCGGCAAGCCTGCCGGTCGTCCACCGGAAACAACAGGGCATGAAACGTGCGAGGGCGAAACGGCCGGATGGTCAGCCGCCTGGGGATCGTGCGGTTCCAGTTCGGTGGGAGTATGTGTCAATGGCCTCGAATCAATGGCTCGCGGGTCGTGTGAACGATGGCAATGCGAAGTGGTGGGTGCTGTTCGCATCCTGCTTCGCGCTGTTCATGGCGATCCTCGACAATCTCGTCCTCAACGTCGCCTTGCCGACGATCTCCGAGGACTTCTCTCCGTCGCTGACGCAATTGCAGTGGATCGTTTCGGCCTACACGCTGGTGTTCGCCTCGCTCCAGATCACCGCCGGTGGCCTCGGCGACCGGTTCGGCCGCAAGCGGTGGTTCCTGATCGGTGTCACCATCTTCACGGCCACGTCGGCGGTTGCCGCGCTGGTCCAGAGCACCGAGTGGCTGATCGCCGCCCGGGCCGTCCAGGGTCTCGGCGCGGCGTTCATCATGCCGCTCTCGCTCTCGTTGATCTCGGCGGCGTTCCCGCCGGAAGAGCGCGGCAAGGCGCTCGGCATCTGGTCGGCGGTCTCGGTTTCCGGCCTCGCGTTTGGCCCGATCATCGGTGGCCTGATCGTCCAGAACTTCGCCTGGCAGTGGATCTTCCTGATCAATGTGCCGATCGGCATCATCGCGTTCCTCGTGACCTCGGCCGTCGTCCGCGAATCGCGGGATGAGTCCGGTGAAGCGGCGACCGATATCCCCGGCACGATCCTGGTCACCGGCGCCATCGCCTCGCTGACGTGGGCGCTGATCGAAGCTGGCGAGCGAGGCTGGGGCGATACCCTGATCGTGTCGGCGTTCGTGGCGTCGGCGCTGCTGTTCGCAGCCTTCATCCTCGTCGAACAGCGGACCGCGAAGCCGATGGTGCCGCTCGAATTCTTCAAGTCGAGCACCTTCACGGCAGCGAACATCGATTCGTTTGCGGTCTCGTTCTTCATCTCCGGCATCGCCTTCTCGATGACCCTTTACTGGCAGCACGTGCACGGCTTCTCGCCGATCAAGAACGGCCTGACGATGGTGCCGATGGTGGCGACCATGATGGTCTTCTCGCCAATTTCCGGCAGCCTCGTGAACCGGATCGGCACCAGCAAGCTGATTTCGCTCGGCATGCTGATCGCCGGCGCTTCCGCCTTCCTCTACCTGCGGACCGGGGTCGATGCCTCCTTCGTCGACGTGCTGCCGGCGATGGTGGTGATGGGATTCGGGTTCTCCCTGATCTTCGCGCCGATGACGACCGCCGTGCTGAACAGCGTCTCGTCGGACAAGAGCGGCGTGGCTTCGGCGGTGAATGGCGCGGTTCGCGAGATGGGCTTCGCCTTCGGCGTGGCGCTGCTCGGCACGATCATGAACCAGACGTACCGCGACGCCTTCGCCGCGAATTCCAGCGTCCAGCAGATGCGTAGCAATCCGGACCTGGGACCGCTGCAACCAGTGATCGACGTCATCGGCAGCGGCATTAACTACGCCGGGAATGTCATCTACAACCCGGAACACTTCTCAGCGGTGCCGGCGCAAATCGCCGATGCGATCTACCTGGCGAGTTCGGAAGCCTTCGTCGAAGGCATGCACAAGTCGTTCATCATCACCGGCGTGGCGATCGTGGCGGTTTCGGTCCTCTCGTTCTTCATGATCAAGGACAAGGTGGCGGAGACTGCCCCTGAAGGTGCGTCCGACGAGTTCGAGGCGAGCCCGCTGGTGCCGCCCGTTTCCTCGGCGCCCGGGGAGTAGTGCATCCGTTTGTATTGGCGACCCTCGGTGGTCGCCCGGCAGGAACTGGCCCGGGATCGTCATCGATCCCGGGCCGTCCGTTTACGTTCTGTGCACCAGGCGATCGAATCGTCACCCGTCACGATTCGCACGCGGAGTGGCACCAGATGGCATAAAGTCCCAGGGTGATAATTGAACCTTCGATACAGGCGTCGCACGCCACATAATCGGTGTCTATGAACAGGTGTGCTTCGGCGAATTCCTGCGGACCGTCCACGGAGGTCACCGCTGCGTCCTCGAAGATGCGGTTCTCGATGCGGTTAGCGCCCAGGATCTCAGCCTGGTAGGTCAAGGTTTCCGCCGCCTCGTCGTAGACGGGGTCTGTCAGTGAGACCACGACTGCGACATCAACGTCGTCCCCAACGGTCGGATGCCCAATGAGCGTGGCGTTTGGTGGGCTGCTGGCAAACAACGTATCCCAGGCCTTGATGAATGCGGCGGTGGGATCCGTGCCCGTAATGCGTGCTGGCCGATCGGAGAAGTACAAGGTCTGCGCCGCAATTCCGGTCATCGTCAGCGTGTGCATTGCGCCATCGACCGGTGTCAAGGTGGTGGCACCGGCGTTCTGGATGAAGAGGAACGAGATCTCCGACGGTGCAACCGGGGTGGCTTCCTGCGCCTGGGCCGGGTGGAAACCAGCGGCGCCGAGCGCGGCCCCGGCGACTCCGAGCCCACCGGCCCTGATGGTGGCGCGGCGGCTGGCGCGGGCGGAAAGTCTCTGCGAGAAGTTGTCGAACCAATTGCTGGACATGCGTGCGATCCTCCGTGGAAGCGAATGGGGGTATGTCCTGAATCGGGTACGCAGGTGTCGACTCGACTCGTCCTGTCGCAGTCCGCTCCTCCCGTATGTGTGATCGTCGTGGACCAAACCGGCCATCGCCTGTAGTGACTGTATCGTCGCAGCCCGCGACACCGAACACCACACACATTCCCCATTTCCGGGTCGTACAGGGCGATTGTGTGGATCTCGGCTCACGGACGACCTGACGCACGAAACCCGGACGCATTGCGCGTCCGGGTTTCGTGCATTCGCCAGGTGGCGGCGCGTTCGGTTGCCACAGGCAA
>CAZSUN010000184.1:0-5440 GCA_964610045.1 uncultured Sphaerobacteraceae bacterium | reverse complement strand
GCGGAGGGCATTGGGGACGACGCGGAAGGTGGCGGGGAGGGTTTCGAGGATTTCACCGTCGAGTTGCACGGCGAGAGGTTCCGAGCTCTCGATGGTGACGGTCTGGACGCGATGGTGGGTGACCTTGTGGTGCCGCCCGTGCTGACCCACGAAGATGGCCGGGAAGAGCAGCAGCGTTTCCAGCCGGGTCAGGTCGCCGCCGATCCAGACGTCGAGCAGGCCGTCGGTCGGATCGGCGTTTGGGGCGATTTTCATGCCGCCGGCGAAGTAGCGGAGATTCGCTACGGCGACCAGGATCGATGGCGTCTCGATCGTCTCGCCGTCGAGCGTGATCCGGTAATCGATATTGACGTAATGGCGTAGCTCACGTAGTGCCTGGACGATGTAACCGAGTTTGCCGTGGGCGAGCCGGCCTTCGCTGGCGTTGACGGCCGCGGCGACCTGGGTGTCGAGGCCGACGCCGGCGACATTCAGGAAATACCGCCCGTTGCAGGTACCGAGGTCGATGGTGGATGACCGGTCGCTCCAGGCGAGACGGATCGCGGCATCGTAATGCTTCGGCAGTCCCAGAGAGCGGACGGCGTCGTTCCCGCTGCCTGCCGCGACAATGCCGAGCGGTGGCGGATCCGGCACTCGCATCAGGCCGTTGACGACTTCCTGGACGGTGCCGTCGCCGCCGACCGCGACGACCGGCGAGAACCCTTCGAGCCCGCCCTGACAGGCGAGGCGTTCGGCATCACCGCGGGCATCAGTGTGGACCACTTCGGCCGGACCAGGGAACGAGGCGCGGGCCAGGGCGGAGGCCGCCTTGCCGCCGCCCGCCGCGGGGTTGACCACGAACAACGGGCGCGGCGAGGTCATTGGTGGGCCTTTGGCGCGGCGGCTACCACCGGATGTTCTTGTCGGCCGGGAGGGCGTGCATGTCCGAACGCTCGGCGATCGGCCAGGCGCGGAGTTCGTCAACCATTTTCACGATGTGGGAGACAGCGGCTTCGAAAATGACCGCCCCCTTCTCGGGAGTGGCGGTGGTGGCGTCGCCGTGGACGCCGAGCTCGGTCCAGCGGCCCCAGTAGTCGTTGAAGCGGGCGACGCCGGTGCTGTCCGAGGAGAAATAGGTGCCCATCACGTCGTCGCCGGCCCCGGCGTATTCCATCTGGACGCGGCTGGCATCGAGGTGGAGGTAGAGCGATGTTTCGAACTCGTCGGCGTGGGCGACGACCGGGGTGTCCTGGACGGTGCGGAAGGCGTCGAGCGAGAGCTGGATGTAATTAACCGCGACGCAGAGGGCGTTGGTTTCGAGCACGGTGCGGCGGGCGATGAGGTCGTTCATGGGTGTGTTGGAGCCATGCCCGTTGACGATCAGGATCTTCCTGAAGCCGTGGTAGGCGACACTCTTGGTGATGTTGACGCAGAAGTCGATGAAGACCTGTGGCTCGATGTGGATGGTGCCCGGGAAGTCGATGTGGTGCTTGTTGAGGCCGTAGGAAATGGGCGGGAGGACGAGGACGCGGTCGGCGGCGCGGCGCCCGACTTCGAGGCAGACCGACTCGGCGAGGAAGACATCGACATCGAGCGGCATGTGGCGGCCGTGCTGCTCAGTGGAGCCGGTTGGCAGGATCACGACCTGCTCCTGGGCGATGGCGTCGTTGATTTCGGCCCAGGTGAGGCGGTTGTAGCGGTACTCGGTGCTGGCCTTCATGCGCAGTTGGCTCCTGGTGGGTGTCGGGACTCTTGCTGGCGCGCATTGTCGGGTGACCAGGAGCAGCCGTCCATACCGTGTACTGTCTGCGCTGTTTCAACCGGTCGAGACCACCGGTATCCTGAATCGACGGTAGTCGAAGATGCGTTCGATGTCGCGGGTGACGACGAGGTGAGAGGCGAGGTTACCGATCGGGCCGTAGCCGATCCGGTAGCGGACGTGATCGTGGGCGAGCGTGCCGCCTTCAACTTCAGTGAAGGTGTGGATCCAGGTGACGAACGGGCCGCGGACCTGGGTGCCGGTGAAGCCGTGCGGCGGATCCCAGGGGTCGATGCACGCCCCTCACGTCACCCTTGCCGCGTTCTCAGAGGTGTGTGAACTTCTCCAGCGTACCGTACGCTGCCGTGAGATCGCGCCGGGCGATTCCTGGCGCTGCGTGCCCGGTGTGGCATGGCGCGGCGCCTCATCCTGGCGCATCATCGCGCTGACACGCGTGCGACCGCGAAAGGACTCCCGTGACTCGACCAGACCGGCATGACCCCAGCACCATCGGTTTCGCGACCCAGGCGGTTCACCTGGGTAACACCGGGGATTCCGGCACCGGCGCGATCCGCACGCCGATCGTGATGGCGAACTCCTACGCCTTGCCGCACGATCCGACCGCAATCGACTGGTCGGACAGCTCGGCGGAGAACCTGATCTACACCCGGAACAGCGGCGCCAACCAGCTCCAGCTGGAGGCGAAGCTGGCCGCGCTGGAAGGGGGCGAGGCGGCAGTCGTCTTCGCGACCGGAGTGGCGGCGATCCACGGCATCTTCTTCACCACGTTGAAGTCGGGCGATCACGCGATCGTCTCGGACGTGACCTACGAGGCGGTCTGGCGGCTGTTCTCGGAGTTGCTGCCGCGGAAGTACGGGATCGAAGCGACCTTCGTCGACATCACCGATCACGATGCGGTACGGGCAGCGATCCGGCCAACGACCCGCCTCATTCACACCGAGGTCATCGCCAACCCTACGACCGAAGTGGCGGATATTGCCGCCCTGGCCGCGATCGCGCACGAGCACGGCGCGCTGCTCTCGGTCGATTCCACTTTCGCGCCGCCCCCACTCTACCGGCCGCTGCAGGATGGCGCGGATCTGGTGTCCCATTCGCTGACCAAGTACATCAACGGGCACGGCGATGCGATGGGCGGGGCAGTGATCGGCCGCCGCGACCTGATTTCCACCATCAAGGGCGATGCGCTGGTCGACGTCGGCGGGGCAATCTCTCCGTTCAACGCCTGGCTGATCGTGCGCGGTTCGGTGACGCTGCCCTTGCGGCTGCGCCAGCACCAGGAGAACGCGGCGCGGGTCGCGGCGTTCCTGGCGAGCGACCCGCGTGTGGCGTACGTCTACTACCCTGGTCTCGCCTCACATCCGCAGCACGAGGTCGCCGCGCGCCAGTTCGGCGGGCGCGGGTTTGGCGGCATGCTCGCCTTCGCGGTCGATGGCGACGGCGAGACGCAGAACCGGTTCGTGAGTCACCTGCGGGTGATCACCTCGGCGGTCTCGCTCGGGCACGACGAATCGCTGATCGTGCACGTCGGGCCGACCGGCCGGGGCGGTTCGGAGCACTACCCTGAGCCATTCCGGCGCTACGGGCACCTGCGCTTCTCGGTCGGCCTGGAGGACGCCTCCGACCTGATCGCGGACCTCTCCGCTGCCCTCGACGCGACGTTCGGCTCTCGCTGACCGTGAGAATCCCTATACTGGGATCGTTGCAGTGGCGAGGAGGCAGACGATGATCGAAACGAGACGGGCCGAAGTTCGCACCGAGAACGGTCACCAGGTGATCGTCCTGCCGGACGACATCCATTTCGAAGAGGACGAGGTTTCCCTCGTCCACAACCGGAGCACCGGCGAAATCACCATGCAAACGGGCCAACCCGAGAAGACGTGGCAGGATTTCATCGACTTCCTCGACGCACTCAACATTCCCCAGGAGGATATCGATACATGGATGGTCGATCGACCCATGAACGTGCCTCTCCCACCTGAGGACATCTTTGGGGATGATGAGTGACCGAACCGTTGCGGATGCTCGACACCGATATCGTGAGTTACCAGATCAAGCGGCGTCACCCGGAGGTTGAGCAGCGGTTTGCTCGAATGCCGGTGCGATCGACCTGCATTTCGGCCATCACATTGTCTGAACTCCTCTATGGCCTCGCACCTCTCGGGGCATCCCACCCCAGAACCGTTGCCGTCGACCGCTTCCTTCAGGATATGACTGTGATGTCTTGGGACGCCGGTGCGGCGACCGTGCATGCGCGAATACGCCGCGTTGGACGACACGCTTAGCGGATAGGAGCCTGCAAGACGCGCCACTTCGACGCAACACGCTCATCATCGTAGGGGCGGACCTGCCGCCGGTCGCAAATGGCACCTGGCCAATACGCGAGCAGGCGGCTGTCGTCCGCCCGTATTCCCGCGGTGGGTCCGGGCGGACAACAGCCGCGACCAGATCCCGGTGGGCCAGGTGTTGTGCATGGTCGCGGCAGGTCCGCCCCTACGACGAACGCTGCTGCACGGTCCGTGCGATCGGGCATAATGCTGCCAATCTTCACCTGTGACATTTTCGCTGTCGCTCCGTCTTTCTTGCTGAACGCGATTCGCGCGTTCGGAGGAGCGAACCAGGGTGAGTTGGCTGCGAGACGACACCCATGTCCATGTGTACCCGTCCCAGGATCCGGGCGGGAGCGACGCCGACCTGGTGACGCAGGCCAGGCGCGGCGATGCACAGGCGTTTGCGACTCTCTACCGCCGTTACCTCAACCGGGTCTATGCCTTCACCGCCACCCGCGTGGCCACGCGGGAGATGGCGGAAGACGCCACGCAAACCATCTTCCTGAAAGCGCTGGGGTCGTTGCACACCTGCCGCGACCCCAACCTGTTCGCCGGTTGGCTCTTCGCCATCGCCCGCAACGTCGTGATCGATGTCCAGCGGCAGGGCCGGGTGAGCGTGACCTCGATCGACACCGCCCCCGACCTCGCCGACCCGGACCCATCGCCGGAATCGGCGGCCGTCAGCGCCGAGTGGTCGCGCGAACTCGACCGGTTACGGACCGAGTGCCTGCCACCGGCTGACCGGGATGTCCTCGACCTTCGCCTGCGCGGGCTCTCCGACCAGGAGATCGCCGTCGCGCTCCACCGCAGCCACGGGGCGATCCGCACCGCCCAGTACCGGATGGTGCAGCGTCTCCGTGCCTGCCTCGATCGCCTGCGGGAGGCCGTCCATGTTTAGGCCATCCGCAAGGGCAAACCACCTCTCCGACTACTGGAATGCGCTCAACCGCGGCGCGCCCGACGACGAACTTGCCCGCCTGGCCGCCCACGTCGAGCCATCTCACCTGGCGGCGATCCGGCAGGCCCGGGAGGCGGACCATCCTCCCCTTCCGGACCCCGCGTTCGCCCGCCGGCTGGAGCGAATCCTGATGAACGCAGCAGCACACCCGTCGGCGGAGGCGATCCCGCTTCCGCGCATCCGTGGCCAGGCTGGAACGCCCGGCCGCCCGGCTTCGCGCCGCCCCTTCGGCCTTCCGCGTCCGGATATTGGCCGGTACGCCATTCCCGCCCTCGAAATCACCCTGATCATCGCCCTCATGCTCGCTTCGATTGCCGGGATTTGGCTCATCACCGGCCGGAACGACGAGCCGAACGTGATCGTGCCACCAGTCGCCACGCCGACCACCGAGGCGAC
>CAZSUN010000183.1:0-5459 GCA_964610045.1 uncultured Sphaerobacteraceae bacterium | reverse complement strand
GAAGCCGACAAACCGCTCATCTTCGGCGACACCATGGCGAGGTTGCTGCGGTTGCGGTAACGCTTGCTTCGCCTTCTGTTGCGGACACGGGACGGTTCGCTGGTCGACCGGTCGGTATACTGGCAGGCAAACTGATTCACTCTAGTCGGAGAGGGGTCACCATGACTGCCATGACGAAAAGCCCGTCACCCATGGTCAAGGTCAGCGCGTCGACTCACGCGAAACTTCGCGATCTGTCGGATCACCAGCATCGACCCATGGGAGAGATCGTCACCGAACTCGTCGACCGGTACGAAGATGAGTTGTTCTGGGCGGAAGCAAAGCAGCAGATCACCCGGCTGAAATCCGACCCGGTCGCCTGGAAGGACTATCTGGACGAGATGGCGGAGTGGGATGCGATGCCGAACGACATTCTCGATCGTGAGGCACCTTACGAGGACGCTGCAGCGGAAAATGACCATGTCCCGGGTACCTGACCCGCAAGCGGGCGAAGTATGGGATGTTCGGCTTGGCCCCGGCGTTCGTCCCGAGCAAATCGGTACCCGGCCGGCCCTTGTGATCTCCGGGAACTGGTTCAACTCGCTCGGTAGCTTTCTGGTGATGGCCGTACCAATCACCGGAACCGATCGCGGCTTGAATTACCAGGTCAGGATTCCCGGCCGGGAAGGTGGCCTCAGCAAGAACTCCATTGCGTTGTGCGAGCAGACGCGCTCGACCAGCGTCATGCGATTCGAGCGCAAGCGGGGGGAAGTCTCTGCCGAATCACTCGAATCGGTGCAGCGAATGGTTGGCCGCATCGTTCGGGCAGCCGGGGTGCCGCGCCTGGATTTCTGACGAAGCGCTTCATCCCTGAGGCTTCTATCCGGTATTCCGTAATCCACCGGCGATGCCGTTGACCGCGAGGTGGAGCGTGGCGACCACATCTTCATCGGTCGGGTCCTGCCGCAGCCGTTTCAGCAGTTCGATCTCGATGTACGAAAGTGGGTCGACGTACGGGTTGCGCCGCTGAATCGAGCGCTGCAGCACCGGCTCACCACCCAGCAACTGCCCCTCGTCCCGGATTGACAGCATCGCCCGCTCCGCCAGGTCGTACTCGGTGCGGATGCGGCTCCAAATTCGCTCCCGGATGGCGTCCGACTGCACCAGCGCCACGTATCGCTCGGCGATCGTCATGTCCGCCTTGGCCATCGCCAGTTCGGCGTTGGAGATCGTGGCCATGAAGAACGGCCAGGTCGAAACCATCTCCTGCAGAATCGGCAATCCCTCCCGCTCGATCGCCTCGGTGAGCGCCGTGCCGAGCCCGTACCAGCCGGGGAGGATGATCCGGGCCTGGGTCCACGAGAACACCCAGGGAATCGCACGGAGATCCTGGATCCGGTTGGAGGCTGTGCGCTTCGCCGGACGGGAACCGAGTTGCAGCCGGGCGATGGCATCGATCGGGGTCGCCTCCAGGAAGAAGGCAATGAAATCCGGGTCGCCGTAGACGAGGTCGCGGTAGACCTCGGCCGAGCGGTCGGCCATTTGCGACATCATGGTGTCGTACTTCGACTGCTCCCCCTGCAAGCGCGGGTTGGTGATATCGGCCGAGCGAATCAGGATCGCCCCGATCGCGAGTTCGATCTCGCGGTGGGCGATCGGCATGGTGGAGTAGCGGGCGGAGATGACTTCGCCCTGCTCGGTCATCTTGATCCGGCCCTCGACCGTGTGCGGAGGCAGGGCCTGGATCGCGACGTTGGTGGGACCACCCCCGCGCCCGACCGAACCGCCCCGGCCGTGGAAGAAGATGAACGGGATGTCGCGCTCGGTCAGCAGTGCCCCGAGGTCCTTTTGTGCCTCCTGCAACTCCCACGAGGACGCCAGGTACCCCACATCCTTGTTGGAGTCGGAGTAGCCGATCATGATCTCCTGCAGGCCGCCCGAGTCCGCCAATGCTGTCCGGTAGACAGGTTCGTCCAGCAGCGCGGTCATCGTCGCCGTCGCGTTGCGGAGGGTGGCGCCTTCCTCGAAGAGCGGGGCGATCCGGAGCCGGGCATGCTCGCCGCCGGGACCGGCCAGCTTCGTTTCCTTCATCAAAAGCAGCACTTCGAGGATGTCTGATGGTGCTTCGGTGCCGGAAATGATGTACGTGCTGATCGAATCCGGATGTTCGTAATTCACGATCCAGCGAACGGTCCGGAACGTTTCGATCACCTCACGGGTCTCGGCCTCGAGCGTGTCGAGGTCGATCGGCACCAGTGGCCGGCGGGAAGCGAGCTCCGACAGCAGGAGTTTGCAGCGGGCATCCTCGTCGAGCGCCGAATAGTCGGCCTCGACATCGGTGACCTGGAAAACGTGGTGCAACGCGCGCTCGTGGCGACGGGCGTGATCCCGGACATCGAGCGTGGCGAAGTCGAACCCGAAGACCTGCACCTGGCGGATGACATCGTGGAGCATGCCGCCGAGGATGGTGCCGGCCTGCTGGTCGATCAGGGATGCCTCGACCACGCGAAGATCGGCGACGAGGTCGCCGGCCCGCAGGTACCCCTCGGGACGGCGGCCGATGGTCGCCCTCAGCCGCTCCCGCATCAGCGTTACGGCCTGGCGATACGGTTCGCCGTGGTTGACGATCGAGAGGTCGGTGGCCAGGTCCGGGAACATCTCGCCATACCGGGCGAGGAGTTCGCTGATGCCATCCGCCGGTGACGTCATCAACTCGGAGATCGAAAGACGACCCGACAACTCGGTCAACTGTCCTTCGAGGAATCCCAGACAGGCGCTGCGCATCACCTGGAGCGCCTCGATCGTCACCTGGGGGGTGACGAACGGGTTACCGTCACGGTCGCCGCCGATCCACGAGCCGAACGTGATGAAAGGCGGTACCGGAATGAACTCGTCCGGGTACGACTCGGCGAGGGCCTCCTCCAGGTCGCGGTAAATCTCCGGAATGACGTCGACGAGGGTCGAGCCGAAGTAGACGAGGACGGCGCGGACTTCATCGAGGACCGTCGGTTTGGTGACGCGGAGTTCGTTCGAACTCCAGAGCTCGGCGATCGTCGCCGCGAGCCGGGTGCGCGCCCGGTCGATCTCGTGGGGAACCGCCCGTCGCTCGTCCAGGTTGCGGATGACCGAGAAGATCCGGGCGAGCTTGTCGATGACGGTGCGGCGACGGGCCTCGGTCGGATGGGCGGTCAGCACCATCCGGACCTGCGCCCCATCCAGCAATGCCTTCATAGCCTCGGCGTCGACACCGCGCCGGGCGAGTCCCATGACCGCCTCGCGAATCGAGCCACGGCGCGGGGCATCCGGCTCGCTGTGCTCCCGGTGCTGCAGGCGCCTGATGCGCTCGTTGTCCTCAGCCAGATTGATCAACTGGAAATAGTTGGTGAAGGCGCGGATCAGGATGCGCAGCTCGGCGGTGTTCGCATCGTGGACGATTGATTCGAGCTCTGCGCTGGCGTCGAGGTCGCCGCCGCGGAGGTTCTTGGCGAGATTGCGAACCTCTTCCTCCAGCGCAAACGCCTCGGGACCGGCCAGTTGCTGGATGACATCGCCCAACAGCCCAGCCAGCAGGTAGACATCATCGGACAGCGTGCGATCGAACGCCGGTTTCCCTGTTTGCCGCGCCACGGTGAACATCTCCCAGGTACCCTCTCCGGCCAATCCCGCACGCCAATCTGCCAGTGGCTACAGTGCCATACTGCGGGGGTGATAGCACGCGGCCAGCCGGGGCAGGTTCTGCTCCCGGGCGGCCAGCCGGTGACATCTTGTGCATCGTACCCAATGGTGATGGTGATATGGCGACATCTGGCACAACGGAGACCGATTCGGGACCGTTCCATGCGCCGGTGCTGCGGCGGGCGACTGAGTCGGACGCCAGCTGCCTGTTCGCGATTCGCAGCGAGCCGTCCGCCTCACGCCATCAACCGCTGCGGATGTACACGCTCGACCGGTTGCAGGCGATGATTGCCGCCCGGGCATCCCTACCCCTCGACCGCTCGCTCGATGGCAAGGTGCAGTGGGTGGTCGACCTCGGCGGCGCGTGCGCGGGGTGGGTGACCCTCGATGTGACCAGCCGCGAGCACGGCATCGCCTCGGTCGGGTACACCATCGGCGAGGCGTTCCGTGGCCGGGGCATCGCCACGGCAGCCGTCCTCCAAGTCATCGCGCTCGCCTTTGATCCCGACGGTCTCGACCTGGAGCGCCTGGAAGCCGTCGCCGCCGTCGACAACCTGGCCTCGTGCCAGGTGCTGGTGAAGGCCGGATTCGCCGAGGAGGGGATCGCGCGCGGCCTGCTGGTCATCGGCGGCCACCGCGTCGACCACGTCCGCTTCGGCCTGCTTCGCCCGGAGTGCTAACACCCGAGGGGCAATGACCAATTGCCTTGAATATGCGTCATCGAGGACGATTTCAGCTGTAAAGCGACATAACGTTTGTCAAGAGCTCATTCGATCCTGTCGACTTGAACAGGGACACGTCGTACCGTCACCAGGCTGAATCGGCTTCTTCCCGGAAGTCCTGAGCAGCGTTCATGGCCGTGAGCCGCGTGCGCTTGCGCGAGCGTACGCCCCGGCAAATCGCTGGATGCTCGCTTCGATCATTTCCAGGGTTCCCGTGAGCGAGATCCGGAAGAAGCCCGGCGTCTCGAACATCGTTCCCGGCAGCACCAGCACGCCGAGTTCGCCGAGGATGCCCGCGAACGCCTGGTCGTCCTCGATCGGCGAACGCGGAAAAAGGTAGAACGTCCCTTCCGGCCGGTGCACGTCGTACCCGATCTCCAGCAATGCGTCGACCAGCGTGTTGCGCTTGCGGGTGTAGAGGTCGAGGTCGAAGCAGAGGGATTCCAGCTTCGGCAGCGCGTACTGCATGACCGGATTCGGAAACAGCCATCCCCCGCTGATCTGGACTGTCTCGACCATACTACGGACACGCTCGCGATCCGGCATCAGTGGCGAAACCGCAAGGTAGCCTAGGCGTTGCCCCGGCGCGAGCAGGGTCTTGCCGTAGCTATAGGCCATGAATGCGTACGGGTAGACCTCGAGCGGGCTGTGGAAGGTGTTCCCGTCGAACAGAATGCGGTTGTACGGCTCGTCGGAGATCAGGTAAATACGCTGGCCGAGCCGGTTCGAAGCATCCTCCAGCATGCCTGCGAGTGCCTGCAGGGTTGTCAGGGGATAGATGCGTCCGGTCGGGTTGTTCGGCGTATTGACGATCACGATCCGGGTGCGAGCGGTGATCGCGGCGGCCATCGCATCGAGATTGAGGTCGAATGTGCGTTGGTCGACCGGGACCTTCACCGGCGTCATCCCGGCTTCGACGATCATGCCTTCGTACACGAACCACGGCGGCAGGCTGTAGAGCACCTCGTCGCCGGGATCCCCCACCAGCTTCAATGCGGCGTTGATAGCGCCACCGCCGCCCGCAGTCAGGTACAGGTCGTCCGGCTGGATCGGGATGCCGGTGTGGCGGCACACCGATGCGGC
>CAZSUN010000182.1:0-5484 GCA_964610045.1 uncultured Sphaerobacteraceae bacterium | reverse complement strand
CGGTCATCAAGGCGCAGGATGCCGCCGACCACGCTGCGCACATCGCCCGGCACGATCGCGATGCACTGACCCCGGAGTTCGTGGCCGCCTACGAGCGCGAGGTGCTGGCCGGGTTCGATTCGCAGGCATTCATCGAATCGCTTCCCGGAACCCCGGACTCGATCCTGCTTTTCTGCGTCGAGGGCAATCCGCACGCCTGCCATCGGCTGCTGCTGGCCAATCGCCTCGCCGCCGATCTCGGCGCCACCATCGAGCACATCGTTCCCTGACCGGATGCCTGGCTCTCCTGGTACGATGCGCGAAACGGGACAATGGATCAGCCGTCACACAGGAGAACTCGCCGATGGGGCACTCGTCCTGCGCGCCTCCTCGGTGTCGATTTCCCCGTCCCACGGACCAGACTGTGAACCGTGTCGGCCATCAATATGCGGCAGATACACCAGGAAGGGGACCGGATCGCCCGCAAACTGCACCTGCTCGACTCGGTTCGCCAGTGAGGGTGGGACAGGGGACCCGCCGGCTGAAACAGGAAAACGCCCCGGGAGATTCGTCCCGGGACGTTGTGTGCCATAAGCGCTACGACCGCTGGTCGGCGTCGTTTCCCTCGCGCTGGCTTTCAGCCTCGCTGCTGTCCGGGCGATTCGGGTCGAAGACGTTGAGCAGCGGGTTGACGGCAGATTCGATCAATCCTGGAATCGAGGTGTCGTCGTTGCGATCCGGATGGTGTTGCTCCGCCCGCTCCTCATTTTCCTCGAGTTCGCGCTCGACATCCTTGTCGGTCATGGTCGATCCCTTCCATCACACGCACGGCCTGGGCCGCCCGTGCCGTGTGTTCGTGCGCAACCATCCGGCCACACGCTCCACCTGGAGCCTCAATCGTACCCTCGATCATGCTGGCAACGATCGCCCGACCGACCCGAATGAGTCAGGCGCGGAAAACTGATTGCCGAATTTGCCATTCCGGCGATGATGGCGTCAGCATCGAACGCCTTGCGCCAGTCAGGAGGACTCACCCCATGAAACTCGGCGTCCTTTCCGACATCCACCAGCAACCGGCAGACGCGCCGGGCGGCGGATGGTTCAGCCCGTATCCGTTCGACACGGTCGGCGACCGGCTCGAACGCTCGCTCGCCTTCCTCCGGGATCAGGGCGTCGACCGGGTGGCGGTCCTCGGCGACCTGTCGAACCTGGGTGATGTCGCTTCGATCCAGATCGTGATCGAGATCGTCGCCGCATCGGGCATCCCGTCCTGGGTCATTCCCGGCAACCACGACCTGATGCAGGATGCCGCCAATTTCGATATCGCCCTCACCGGGTCGAATGCATCTACCGTCGAGTCACCGGTCGGCGCCGATATATGGTGGAACGGGTGGCGGGTGATCGCCCCGGCGATCGACCAGGTCGAAGGACATCGCTACCGGTTGGCCACCGAGCCCAACATCGACGCCTGGGGCAACGATCCGGTGATCGTCCTCTCGCACTTCCCACTGGCGGGATTCGGTGGGGAGGCCGCCGCCGCGGGCCTCAAGTATGCGGGCGACTACCACGACGCCGAATCGTTCAGTGCCCGGCTGGCGGATCGACCCGCGCCCGTCCTGGCGATCCACGGTCACCTGCACATCCGCAATGCCCTCGCCGTGGGTGCAGTGCTCCAGGCGTCCTGTGGCTCGCAGGTCGATGCGCTGTACGAGGTCACGGTCGTCGACTTCGCTGGTTGGAATGACGGCACCATCACCTGGACCTCCACACCGATCGACCCGGTCTATCCGGACATCTCCCCGGCGCTGTCGACGCCAGTCCAGGCATGGTCCTGGGATGGGGTGACGTGGACGCGGGTCGAACCCTGATTCCGGATCGGGGTGCGATCCGGCACCATGCCCCCTCGACCCCGGCGCCGGCAATCCGGTGGAATTGACGCGCCGCCAGACATCGGCGACAGCGTTGCAAGCTGGCCATCCTGCTTTCACCACCCGACGGAGCTTTCCATGACATCCTGGCGCGGCGTCTTCACCATTCCCCCAACCCCGTTTCACCACGATGGGTCCCTCGACCTGCCAGGCCTGGCCCGCATCGTCGACTTCTGCGTCGAGGCCGGAGCGCACGGCATCGTCGGGCCGGTCAACGCCTCCGAAGCCTGGACCCTCACCGACGACGAGCGGATGCGGGTCGCGGAAACCCTCGTAACCGCGACTGCTGGCCGCATCCCGGTCGTGGTGGGAATCTCCGCCGGGTCGGCCGAGGCATCGCTGGCGTTCCTGCGGCACGCGAATGAGACCGGCGCCGATGCGGTGATCACCCTGCCGCCAACCGGACCCGCCGCCCCGCTGCCGGCGATTCGCCGCTACTACGAGCGGCTCGGCGAGGCCACCGCCATCCCGATCTTCATCCAGAACCACGACGCGCCCTACGGCACCCGCCTTCCGGCCGAGTTCGTTGCCGACCTCGTCCGTGAAATCCCGTTCGTCGATTGGGTGAAGGAAGAAACCGGTCCCTCCGGGCACGCCGTCTCGGTGGAGATCGCGCAGTCCGGCCCGAAACTGAAGGGAATCATGGGCGGCATGGCCGGCCGCTTCCTGTTCGACGAGTACCGGCGCGGTATCTGCGGCACGATGCCTGCCTGCGAAGTCACCGATCTGCACGTCCAGGTCTGGAACGCGCTTGACAGTGGCGGCGAGCCGAAAGCCCGCCTCCTCTTCGAGCGCCTGCTGCCGTTGCTGAACTTCGAGGGCCGGATGTCAGGCGTCTACAAGGCGGTCCTCGCACGACGCGGCATCATCGAATCGGACTACATGCGTCACTATGCCGGCAACCCGCTCGACGCCGACGACCGTCACGAACTCGACCGCATCCTGGCCGCACTCGCCGATCTCTACACCGTCTCACCGCCGAGGATCCCGTCCCAGCCATCAACCTGACCTTGTCCGGCCACCGTGGTGAACGTCGCCATCGGCTCGTCGAGCCAGGCCGCCGCGGCCGCCAGCAGCTGGATCGACACCCGCCCGCCTGATTCGAGGCGGGTTAGCGAGGCCGCCGATATCCCTTCGCCGAGTCCGGCCGCCACCGCCTTCCAGGTCATTCCGCGCGCTTCACGCGCCGCTGCCAGACGTGCGTGCAGGATCGCCGGATCGGCCCGCCAAATCGTGCCGGCTTCCATGTACTCCGGGAACGGCCCGTCGCGCTCCGGCCGCACGAACGTCTCCGGTGGCAATCCCAGCCACCGCACGATCGCCAGCACGGAATCGGCGTCCATCTTCGTCGCCGACCTCACCGCCTGCACGGTCTGCATCGGCAACCCGATCTCCGCCACCGCCTCGGCCCACGTCAGCCGCCTCCGCAACCGGCGGGAATCGACCGCCCGATACAGCGCCGCCAGGTCGAATCGGATCGGACCATCAGCTATTGGCATCGACGATGCCCCGGCCGATCCCCACGCTCACCGCCGCCGCCCGGTTGGTGACGCCCAGTTTCGCAAGCACACGGACAACGTGCCCTTCGACGGTGCGGACACTGAGGAAGAGCGCCGCGGCAATCTCCCGATCGCGAAGCCCGGTGGCGAGCAGTTGCAGGACCTCCCGTTCCCTGGGACTGAGCGCGGACTGGGAATGGCCTGGCTCGGGGAGGTCAACAGTCAGTGCCTGTGCAACTGCGTCTTCGAGCGGCATCGCCCGTCCAACCGCCAATGCTTCGCCGTATCGGCGGGCTCCCAGCGATTCTTCGAGCCGAGCGGCAAGCTGGATCCGGTGACGTGGCGGCGGGACCATGAGCGGTATCCCGACACGATCCGCCAAGGCTTCCCCTGCCCCACTGAGGCGAGCAGCCTGCAACGGCTGGTTCCGGGCGAGCGCGATCCTGGCAGCCGATACAAGCCATTCCGCCAGCACTTCCTCGATGGCGCCCCGGCCTTCCTGCCACGCGTGCAGTGCATCCTCCATGGCGCTTACCGCGCCATCGATATCCCCCAGTTCGCAGCGAACGAGCCCGCAGGCGGTAAGCAACGACGTCAGGTTGAACTCGGCCCGGCCGGCCAGCCGGATCGACAGGGCACCTTCGAAGTGCAAACTCGCCGCTCCGTACGCTTCCTGTCCATACCGAACGAAGCCGAGGAAATAGTTGGCCCCGCAAATCCCGGTCTCGTTCTCCAGATGGAGATAGCGGGCAAGGGCCTCCTCCAGGAGCGGGACAGCCTGCTCGTACTCCTCGAGATTGGTCGCGATCCCACCCAGGGCCAGATTCATCAACGCGATCGCGAGGCCGTCATTCTCGATCAGCGCCAACCGGAGCGCCTCGTGATAGTGGGCACGGGCATCGTCGTGACGCCCCAGTCGATTCAACTTACGCCCAACCATGGCATGCGCCCTGCACATGATCGCATCGGATGCGCCCACGCCAATCGCCATGCCCCGATCGAGCCATTCGACCGCTTCGCGATAAAAGCCGCGTACTTCCCAAACCCAGTGGATGCCAATTGCCAGTCTGAGCATCCGTGTGGCATCCCCAATGCGCTCGAACCAGGTGAGGGCGGCCCGCACGTTGTCCAGTTCGACTTCGGCCGGGAACATGATCCATCGATCACTACTGTTGGGCGCGTACTTCGAACTCCCGGGACGTTGCTCGACCATCTCGAGGCAGTAATGTGCGTGCCGGTCGCGGATGATCGCCTCTTCGCCACTCGCTTCGAGGTGCTCCAGGGCATAGGCACGAATCGTTTCGAGCAGCACATACCAGCTTCCGCTGGCTCCCACCACCCAGGTCACCAGGCTGCGGTCGATCAGCGTCCCAATGACATCCGCAACGGGTGCGCTACCGGATTCCAGCGACTCTCGCGGCGAGGCCTCTTCCCGAGGGGATGACATGGAAACCGCTTCTGCGGCGTCGAGAGTGAATCCGCCGGCGAACACGGCGAGCCTCCGGAACACACGTTGCTCATCTTCCCCCAGGAGATCGTGGCTCCATCCGATCGCGTCGCGCATGGTGCGATGGCGCCTCGGGGCATCGCGGAACCCGCCGGTCAGCACGGCGAGCCGGTGATCGAGCCGGTCCCGCAATTGTGGCAACGACAGCGAGTTGGTGCGCGCCGCCGCCAGCTCGATTGCCAGGGGCAAGCCATCGAGCAGCTGGCAGATCTCGATGACGAGCGGTTTCGACGTCGCGTCGATGGTGAACGAGCTGTTGATGGCGGCCGCCCTGGCAGCGAACAGGCTCACTGCGGGCGAGATGGAATCCGTTTCGACTCCCTGGCCACCAACCGCATCCTGCACCTCAAGCGGTGGAGTAGGGAGGACATGCTCGCCGCTGATCCGGAGCAGCGACCGGCTGGTAATCAACACCTTGATTCCGGGGCAGGCTTTGAGGAGCGCGGAAACATCATCCGCTGCTTCAAGAACGTGCTCGAAATTGTCGAGGACGATCAGCGCCTGCCAGTCTCCCAGGACATGCTGGAGAGACTCGGCACTCGTTTTTTCACTCGATTCGTGGACGCCGGTA
>CAZSUN010000181.1:0-5521 GCA_964610045.1 uncultured Sphaerobacteraceae bacterium | reverse complement strand
AAACCGATGTCCCCGGCGCGACCATTGGCCTCGCCACACTCCTGACCGATGCCGGCATCAAGCTTCTCTCGGTGGCCCACAACTACGCTGGGCGGTCCATTCCGCACTTCCTCGACGGCCAGGACCTGACCCGCCCGTTCTATTGGCGGGCCCCCAACGGCGAGCGCCTGATGGTCTGGTACACCGACTCGCTGAATGGCTCGGCGTACATGGAAGCCATCCAGATTGGCTTCGGGGACGGCTACGAGCAAGTCCTGCTCAGCCTTCCCGAGTATCTCAACGCCCTCAGCCAGCGAAACTACCCGTATGGCCGCGGCGACACCTGGATCCAGGGTTCCGTTCGCCACCTCGAAGAGAAGCGCCCCGGCTACCCCCACGACCTCCTCCATCTCCGCGTCCAGGGCGCTCACGGCGACAACGCCCCGGCCACGCTCCTGCCCGCGACCATCGCCCGCGAATGGAACGAGACCTGGGCCTGGCCCAAACTCGTCACCTCCACCAACAGCCGCTTCCACGACGAGGCCGAACGCCGTCTCGGGGACAAGCTGGAAACCTTCTCCGGCGACTGGACCGACTGGTGGGCGGACGGCATCGGGTCGAGCGCGGCCATGATGGCGACGAACCGCGAGTCACAGGCCAACATCCGCACCGCCCAGGTCACGACTGCCCTCGCCAGCGCGATGGAATCCGATCCCGGTCCAGCCATCGAACCCGCCGTCCGCGCCGCCTACGAGGATATGGCGCTCTTCGACGAACACACCTGGGGCGCGGGCAACCCCTGGACCGCCGACCTCGAACGCTTCGACTCCGGCGAACGCCAATGGATCCGCAAGGCCTCCTTCGCCCTCTCCGCCGAGGAGCGTACGAACCTCCTGCTCCAGGGCGGCATCCATCGCCTTGAACGGACACTCTCGTCGACAGCCACCGCCCCGGATGCGGCATCGATTCTGGCGCTCAACCCGAACTCCTGGGCCCGGACCGATCTCGTCCGCATGCTGGTTCCCCCGCATGTCTGGCCCGGCGCCGGCGCGCGTCTCGTCGAAAGCGGCTCTGGCGAGCCCGTCCCATTCGTCGTCGAACCCCAACAGCACGATCGCCACCGTTCGCACGGCGTCTGGATCACCTTCCTCGCCCGCGATGTCCCACCCCTCGGCTACATTCGCTACAGGCTCGAATCTGGTTCGGGAACCTCTAGCGACGCCTTACAGGAGAGCAACCCGTCCACGACCATCGCCAGCGAACACCTGAAGGTGGAACTCGATCTGGTCCACGGGGCCATCGGCGGTATCACCGACCTGGCCAACAACCGCGAACTGGTCGATCAGAACGCCCCCTTCGCCTTCAACGCCTACATCCACGACCGTTACGCATCGGGCCAGGGCTTCAACCATCTCTCCACCCGGATCGGTCACTCCGAACCCTGGTTGCTCGGCGCGCGTGGAACCGGCCGCTACGGCCACATCATCAACGCGGAATCGAACGAGGTCTTTGAACGAACCACCACGCGGTTCTCCGCCCAGGGCGCGGAGTTCGTGGAAACCACCGTGACCCTTCCGCACGGCGTCCCCCGGCTGCACATCGCAAACCGCCTCCGCAAACCCTCCACCATGGAAAAGGAGAGCGTCTACTTCGCCTTCCCCGTCGCGGGAGAAGACCCGCGCTGGTCGTTCGAAATCACCGGTGGAACGGCGGGGCCAGATTCACCCCACGTTCCGGGCTCCGCCCAGCATTTCCGGGCGATGCGCCACTGGGCAACCGTCGAAACCACCGGAACCTCGCCCATTGCCTGGGCCACGCGCCAGGCTCCTCTCCTCCAGCTCGGCAACATCCATCTGCCGTACGCCCCGTTCGCCACGACCATTCCGGACCACATCGCCACGAACAACACCCTTTACTCGTGGGCGCTGAACAACATCTGGGACACCAACTTCCCCGCCGAACAGGGCGGCGAACTCCGCTTCGACTACACCATCGCGGTCGGCGGCGAAGGTGACAATGAGTTGCTCGGCCGCGACACTGGCGCCAGTGCGTCGCAACCCCTCGTCGGCCTCCGTGCGCATGGCACGCCCAACGATGCAACCGACCGGGGTAGTTTCATCGAGATCGACGACCCGGACGTGGAAATCACCCACCTCTCAACCGGACCTGAAGGACAGTTGGTCGTCCACCTGCAGTCGCACGCAACCGAGCCCAGGGAGGTACGGCTCACGGTCCACATCGGCCAGGTCACGTCTGCCTCCATCGCCCGATCCATTGGCGCTCCCCACGCCGAACTCGAAACGCAGGGGAACACGGTCACCGCCCCGATCCGTCCAGGCGAACTGCGCCGCGTCTTCCTCACACTGGCGAAAGGGTAACCGTCGGCTCGCCCCGCATGGGTATCCGCGCGCGGGGCGGCAACCCATCCGGGGAATACGACGCCTATTGGTAGGGGAGGACCTCGTGTCCTCCCTGGGATGGCCGCTCTCGGTCCGCCGAGTACGTCACCAAACCCCCAATGTACGGGGCTACGGCTCCGGCGTCGGAAAACGCGCCGTTCCATAATCAACGCAGCCGGAGTCTGTAGCCCCTACCACGCGCAGGTAACCGCATTCCGCATCGCTACGAATCGCTCGATCCATGGCGCAGCCGCACCCAGCGCTTCCCAATGTACGGGGCTACGGCTCCGGCGACGGCACACGAATTTCTCCATAAACGGCGCAGGCGGAGTCTGTAGCCTCTACCAGTTCATGGCATAGCCGTAGTGTGTAGCCCCGTTCACCACACGAGCACAACCTACGACTCCGGCAACACCACACCCAACGCCGCCATCATCCCGCCATCGACCTTGAACTCCGCGCCGGTGATGAATGACGCACGCGGCCCCGCCAGGAACGCTACGACCTCCGCCACCTCCTCGGCCCGCCCAACGCGCCCGAGCGGATGCATCCGGCCCCAGTCATCGACCAGCGCATCCACGGTGGAATCCCCCTTGAACAGGTCCGCCGCGTCCCGCAACAGGGGAGTATCGATCGAGGCGGGAAGCACGATATTCGCCCTGATCCCCTCGCCCGCGTAATCGACCGCGATCGTCCGCGTCAGGCTGATATTCGCCGCCTTGCTCGTGCTGTAGGCCGCCACGCTGGTCTGCGTCGCCAGCCCCTGCACCGAACCCACGTTCACGATCGCCCCGCCACCGCGCTTCCGCATCTCGGGAATCGCGTACTTCGCCGTGAGATACATCGACTTCACGTTGACGTTCATCACCTCATCCCAGAGGTCCTCGTCGGTCCCCTCCACCGTCCCGTAGCGCTGGATTCCCTGGCTATTCACCAGGATGTCGATGCCGCCGAACTCCCCAGCGGCCGCCCGCATCGCCCGCTGGACTTCTTCGCCCACCGAGACATCCGCAGCGATCCCGATCGCGGTCCCACCCGCCGCCCGGATCGCGGCCACGGTCTCCTCGACAGGTCCGGGACGTCTCGCGACCACCGCCACCTTCGCGCCGCCAGACGCCAGCCTCAGCGCCGAGGCCCGTCCAATCCCGGTCGAACCTCCGCACACCACCGCCACCAATCCAGCCAGGTCCTGGTCAGTCATCGTCTACTCCTCGATCACGCTGGCCTTCAACCACATCGTCCGGGTCTCGCCTGCCTCCAGCCGCATGGCGCTCCCATTCGCCACCGCGTCGGGCAGTCCGTTCGTCGGATAGCTCGAACCAGGCTCCAGCCCGATGTTGTAGTTCCTGCCGTACCACGGGTAGCCCTTCGACGCCCCGAACTCCTGCCAGTACCACAGGTACGGCATCGTCGCGGCATCCCATTCCACCCGCATACCCAGATCACGAGCCGGTCGCCGGATCTCATACCACGCCGTCCGGTCTGGGAAATCGGTGAGGTAAAACAGCTCGCTTGGCGCGTCCTTCCCGGGCACAATCGAGAAATCCGTCTCGTTCCCATTCGGATCGACGCCCACCGGCCACGCGAACGGTTCGGCCGAGCCCACCCGCCGCACGTCGCCCAGGGAGTCCGCGTGCGGAATGGCTCGTGTACCCTCCGGGACCGATATCACCGCCCCTGGCTCCAAAAATGGCTGACCGTAGGCGATGTGATGGCCCCACATCGCGTCGAACGGAACCGGGCCATCGTTCGTCAGGACCTCGTCGAACGTCACCGCCGCTTCCCCCGAGACCAGGCGCACCACACGCTCCAGGCGGCAGGGCGTCTTCACCCCGCGCACGCTGAACCGCACCGCCACGGCCTGCTCGGTGTCTTCAACGATCTCCACATCCCATGGCAGGGACGAGACCTCGCCATGCTGGCCGTATTGCGCCCCGTCCCAGGTGGCGGCCGCGCCCGCGTTCGGAAATATCTCCTGCCACCCGCCCGGATAGAAGTCGATGAACGTCGCCAGCGAGTCCGGCGAGGTGGAATGCAAAGCCAGCGGATTCCGAATACCCGCCCCGGTTAGCCAAGCGAAGTCCATGTCCCGCGACTTGAAGTTGAACTCCACGAGGTCGGCGCCCTTCCCCGCCAGGAAGCTCAACCGGATGCGCTCGTTTTCCAGCACGATCGTCCGCAGCCCGTACAACTCCGTCTCGTGAACCCTGCAGCCCCAGTTCCGTTGTCGCCGGTGAATCATGGCCACCCCTTGGTTAAGAAACGATTTGCACCGTCCCAGTTGTGAACTCTCCCGAATCAGCCGTTATCGTCACACCAAGCGCCCCGACTGGCCAGAGCGCCTCACCGGTCCACGTGAGCGAAAACGAGATCCAGCCAGACGCCGCGCCGTCCGTCACCTCCACCGTTTCCGACTTGCCCTCGATTGGCTTTCCATTGATCGTCCATTCCGCGGTGTACCGGGCGCCAGGCTGCACCGCGCGCAGCTCAGCCGTCGCGTAAATCACCTGGATGCTTCGCGAGACCTGCGTTACCGGCTCGACCGGCGCCCCCGCGTCGTCCAGCTCGATTGCCCATTGGACATCGCCCATCGACATCGCCGGGGTGGGTTCCACGGTCGGAGACGGCTCAACCGTCGGCTCCGCGGTTGGCTCCGGCTCATCGCCCCCACCGGATGAGCATCCCGCCACCAGGAGCGCCACCAGAACCACGCTCGCCAACCGTCCCCACGCCAACACTCGTCCGCTTCCCGTCTCCAGCTTCCTCACACAGCCGCCCCTCTACCGGGTCATCCCCTATCATTCACCTGTTTCGACTATGCACGATACCCCATCCGCCCATCACGCGCCGTCATCGAGAGGGAGCAACGTGTCAGACCTGTCCGCCAAGCCCGAAGCCAATCGCAACACGCCACGCAAGGCCGCCCGCAAGCGAGAGAACGCCGACCGCAAACTCCTCTCCTGGAGCAAGGAAGCCCGCGAGGAAGCCGCCGCCTTTACCCACTCCGACCAGTGGCGCGTGCTCCGCATCATCAGCGAATTCGTTGAAGGCTTCGATGCCCTCGCCGAGATCGGTCCCTCCGTAACCGTCTTCGGCTCCGCCCGCACCCCGCCAGACGATCCCTACTACGATGCCGCCCGCCA
>CAZSUN010000180.1:0-5535 GCA_964610045.1 uncultured Sphaerobacteraceae bacterium | reverse complement strand
GCCGGGTCCTATCCGTCGGCGACGATCGCGAGGTCGACGCTCTCGCGGACCGGGGCCGGGGTCAGCCGGAAGTGGTCCATCGTCAGGCACTCGGTCGGGCACCAATCGACGCAGAGCCCGCAGCGGATGCACGACCGTTCGTCAATCACCATCGCCGCCGCGAACGGGCCAAGCTCGCCGCGGGCCATTTCCGCCAGTTCCACATCGTTATCGATGCTGTAGATGCGGTCGGGGGAGATCATCTCGATGCACTGGTGCGGGCAGACATCGCCACAGCAATTGCAGAGGATGCAGCGGTTGCCATCGATGAAGATGTTGAGCTGGCACTGGAGGCAGCGCTTGGCTTCCTCGAACCCGATGGCCTTGGTGTAGCCCATTTCGGTTTCGAGCGTGTTGTCCAGCGTGCCCATGCCGCGCTCGGAGGCCGGCAGCATCGGCATGCCTTGCCGTCCGACGCCGGCGTAGTCGTCGCCCCAGACGAGGCGGCGGCTCATCGCCGTCATCGACCACTCGGCGATGCCCTCGGAGAGCAGCGAGTTCGGGGTGGAGACGTACTCGGTCGGAACCCGGGTGATCTCCATCTCCCGCTTCTTCGCCGGGGTATTCATCAACGCGATGTCGATCTGCTCGGCCACGCGCTTGCCCTCGCCGATCGAGGAGATGAAGTTGGTCGGGTTGATGACGTAGTCACCAGCCGCCCAGATGTTGTCGTATTCGATCGACTTCAGGTTCTGGTCAAGGAGCGGCACACCCCGGCGGTCGACCTTCTGGAACATGCCCTCGTGGAAGCGGTTGTCCTGCTTCTGGCCGATGGCGGTGATCACCATGTCGCATTCGATCAGGAACTCGGACCCCTCGATCGGCATCGGGCGTCGCCGTCCGGAGGCGTCCGGTTCGCCAAGGGCGTTCTTCTGGAGCTCGATGGCCATGACCTTGCCATCCTGGTCGCCGATGATCCGGGTGGGGGTGACCATGAACATGATCTCCACGCCCTCGATCTCGGCTTCCTCGAGTTCGAGTTCCTCAACCGGAATCTCCTGCACGGTTCGCCGGTAGGTCATCACCGACCGCTCGGAGCCGAGCCGGAGCACGGTGCGCACGCAGTCCATCGAGGTGAAGCCACCGCCGACGGTCACGACGCGGCGGCCGACCCAGACATCTTCCTGGCCGAGCGCGGTTTCCTCGAGGAACTTGAGACCGGAGACGACGCCCTGCAAGTCCTCGCCCGGCACCCCCATCGCGGTCGCTGTCTGGCAGCCGGCGGTGAGGACCACGGCGTCGTGCCGTTCGGCGAGGTCGCTCAGGTGAACATCCTTGCCGACTTCAGTGTTGTAGTGCACGCGCACGCCGAGATCGGTAATCAGCGAGACTTCTTCAGCGATCACATCGCGCGGGAGGCGCCATTCCGGTACGCCCGTCCACATCACGCCGCCCGGCACCGGGAAGCGCTCGTAGATATCGACCGAGTACCCCCGGCGCGCCAGTTGGCGGCCGGTAGTCAACCCGCAAACACCGGCGCCGACGATGGCGACCGACTTGCCGTTCGGCGGCGGCGCGAACTCGCGCCGGGTTTCGCCGCGGTAGTCGGCGGCCACCCGCTTCAGGTAGCAGATACCGATCGGGGCATCGACTTCCTTGCGGCGGCAGGCGTCTTCACAGGGACGCGCGCACATGCGGCCGAGACAGCCCGGGAAGACGTTGTGCTCGCGGTTCAGTTCGTAGCTGTCGGCGTAGCGCCCGTCGGCGATGAGCGCGATGTAGCGCGAGATGTCGGTGTGCGACGGGCAGGCCGTCATACACGGGATATTGTCGGAGAACCACTGCGGATCGCCGGTGTAGACCGGGTACCGCTTGCCGGTGCGGTTCGTGTAGGGCGAGAAGAACGACGCATCGACGAAGGCCAGCAGGCGCACCCGCTTGCTGGTTTCGACATCGATCTGGTCGTACCCCTGCCCGGCGATCCCGAGCGAGGCGAGTTCGCGGGCGGTCAGCCCAACTTCGGCGGCCTCCATCGCGCGGAAGCGATCGGCCGGCGCGCCACAGGAGGGGCATTCATCCGGCGGGGCTGCGCCTTCGTGGATCCAGCCACAGACTTTACATCGGAACATGCGCTGATCTCCGCTCGATGCTGGCGAGGTGGGAAGGCGTCCCGGGAATCAGGAATGATTCGCAGCAAACAATCCTCCGCACGGGTGCAGACATCGGCAAGTATACCCGGCAGGCGGATGAATCCGGAAGCGGACCGGAGCCGTACAGGGCAGCGATACCAGGTTTCCCCAGCCATCTGCCCAGGACAACGCAACGTACACGGAGCAGGCAATGGTGTACTACGATGGATGCATCATGGCGGTGGAACCCTACACATTGGCCTGCCACGAACGATGATCGAACTACCACGCGTTCCGGAAGACGATCTCCCCGAACCGGCCGCGCCCTCGAGCCGTGGCCTGCCGGTTCCATCGCCGCGCACCTCGCTGGTCGGCCGTGAACGGGAACTGGCGCACCTGAACGACCTGCTGGCCTCGTCCGACGCACGGCTGGTGACCCTGGCCGGGGCCGGCGGCATCGGCAAGACCCGTCTCGCGATCGCCCTGGCGCACCAGTCTCCCTGGCGCGACCGGGTCGCCTTCGTCGCCCTCGCGGAACTCCGCGATCCTGCCCACATCCCCCTCGCCATCTTCCGCACCCTTGGGCTCGAATCACTCCCCAACCAGCCCATCCTCGATGTGGTGGCGGCAAGCCTGAACGATGCCGACCTGCTCCTCATGCTCGACAACCTCGAACACCTCGACGGCAGCGAGAAGGTGGTTGTGGCGCTGCTGGAACGTTGCGCCCGCCTCCGGATCGTGGCGACCAGCAGGATTCGCCTCAACCTGTCGGGCGAACGGGTAATTCCGGTCGAACCGCTTGCCCTGCCTCCCATCCAGGCGGCGGTCCACCGGGCCGACATTACCGGCAGCGATGCGGGCAGATTATTCGTCGAGCGGGCATGCGCCGCCACGCCATCGTTCCAGGTCACCGACGAAAACGCCCCCGCCATCGCCGAGATCTGCCGACACCTCGATGGCCTGCCGCTGGCGATCGAACTGGCGGCCGCCCGGAGCCACCAGTACGCCCCGCACGACCTGGCGACCCGCCTGCGGGCTCGCCTCGTTCACCTCGATGGGGGACCGCACGATGCGCCGCGCCGCCACCAAACGATGCGAGCCGCGGTGGCGTGGAGCGTTGACCTGCTCACACCGGCCGAGCGCGACCTGTGGGTTCGCCTCGGGGCGTGCGAAGGCGGCTGCACCGTGGCCCTGGCCGAGTACCTCGGGAGCGATCTTGTCCAGCATCCGGGCGAGGTGACGGCAATCGTCGATGTGCTGGTGCGGCACGGGTTGCTGCGGTACTCCACGAATCCGCTGGGAGAACCGCGCCTGGCGATGCTGGAACCGACCCGCGAGGCCGCCGCCGACCACCTCAACCGCTCGCCGGTGGCCGGCATGATCCACGACCGGCACGCGGAATTTTTCCGGCTGGGCAGCCGGGTGGCCGAACCGGGCTTGATGGGTGTCGACGGCGAGACCTGGTACGAACGGGTTTCGGCCGACGCCGCGAACCTGCGGGCCGCGTTCCGGCACGATGTCGCCACGGGCAGCATCGAACGCGCGCTGGAGACCGCCGGAAATCTCTACTACTACTGGACAGCACCCGAGCGCATCGACGAGGGCCGGCTGTGGCTCGACCGTCTGCTGGGGGCCGCTGGTCCGGAGGTGGAGCCCGTCACCCGCGCCAAGGCCCTGACCGCCCTCAGCGGCCTGGAGAACTGGCACAATGCCAATGACGCATCGCGCGAGCACGCCCTGGAGGCGCTCGCACTCTGGCGGCAGATTGGCGACAGCACCCAGATCGCCGCCACCCTGTACACCCTGGCCAATACCGCCTTCGACAGCCGCGAGATCGACATTGCCGACCACTGGCTGGCGGAAGCGCACGGCCTGCTGACGGCGAGTCCCGATCCGTGGCTCTCGGCGGCGGTGGCCAACCTGCGGGGACTGGTCGCGGGGGAACGCGGGCAGTATGCGGAGGAAATCCGCTGGCACGAGGTGTCGTTGCGTGGATGGGAGGCGGCTGGATACGTCAGCCTGCTCCCCGCCGTCCGCCAGTGCCTGGGCTGGGCGTGGCTCGCGCACGGCGGTCAGGTGGAAGCCCTGCGGGAGTTCGGCGCCATCCTCGATACGCCGGTGGACACATCGGGCGATGCCTCGGTGGCGATGGCGATCATGGGGATCGCGACCATCCTCCACCGGGCCGGGAGCACCGGACAGGGGGTTCGCCTGCTGGCCCGGGCGATGCGCCGCCGGGAGGAACTCGGGCTGCCGTTGAGGCCGGTGGTGCAGGAGCGAACCGGCACGATCATGGCGGAGATGCGGGGCACCCTCGGCAGCGCCAGGTTTGCCGGCGCGTGGCAGGAGGGGCAGGCGTTGGCCTGGCCGGCAGCCATAGTCCAGGCCCGGGAGGCGATACCCAACCTGACGACGGCGCTGCCGCTCTCGCCGCGCGAGCGGGAAGTGCTCGCCCTGCTGGCCGAGGGCGCCTCCGACGGCGAGGTCGCCGACCGGCTGTACATCTCCCGGCGGACCGCCTCGAAACACGTCGCGGCGATTCTCGAAAAGCTCGAGGCGCCCAACCGCACCGCCGCCGTCACGATCGCCCTGCGGCGCGGGTTGCTGTAGCCGTCCCGACAGCCCGAAAGGTGAATCTGGAAACGGGCCGACACGGGGTCGGCCCCTACAAACGACCGGCCCGTGACCCGGCATCGACCGGTCTTCGATTGCGCCCGAACACGCATCGGGTACAATCTTACGATTGGTAAGTTCGCTGATACGCGTACAGCAGGAGTCGTCCCGTGAAAATCCAGGTCGTACAGGACCTCATTTGCCCCTGGTGCCGGATCGGGCACCACAATCTCGAACAGGCACTGGCCGGGTGGGCGGGTGAGAGTGATTCGCCGGTCACGATCGAGTGGCTACCGTACCAGCTTGATCCGCTGCCGGAAGGTGCGCCGAAGGAAGATTTCCGGGAGCGGTTCACCCAGCGCAAGGGCATCCCGGAAGCCCAGATGAACCAGATGTTCGCCCGCGTCACGGAGGCCGGGGCGAATCTCGGCATCACGTTCGATTTCGACAAGGTGACCGTCGCGGTGGACACCCTTCCTGGGCACGTCGCGATCGCCGCGACACCCCAGGCGAAGCAACCGGCCCTGGTCGAAGCGCTCCACACAGCCTACTTCGAGCACGGCCAGGACATCGGCGAGACGGATGCGATCGTTGCCTGTGCGGTCGAAGCCGGGCTCGACGAGGGAGAAATCGAATCGGTGCGGGCGGCACTCGCCAGTCCAACCGCCCGCGCTGAACAGCGGGACGCGGCGCGAGCGGTGCAGGAAGCTGGAATCACCAGCGTGCCCTACTTCGTCTTCGACGGCAAACTCGCTCTCTCCGGCGGCCAGCCGGTGCCGGCCTTCCGCCAGGCCCTCGACCGGGCATCCGAACC
>CAZSUN010000179.1:0-5577 GCA_964610045.1 uncultured Sphaerobacteraceae bacterium | reverse complement strand
GCATGCTGAGCCAGGCCATACGGTCTTCCACGTCGTTTCCGGCTACGAAGCGACGCAGGGCGGTGACCAGGCCGGCGATTTCCTCGCGGCCGACCTTGAGCGCGCGCCCGACGCCCTGGTGGGGAATGCCGGCCAGCGTGCCGTCATCGACCAGACCTTGCCTGACCCAGGTGGGGAGGCGCACGTCCATGTCGAGGTGCTGGAGGGCGATGGAGCGGACGAGGTCGGCGCGGCCGGCCAGGATGCCGCTGGCCTGTGGGCCGCCGAGGGCTTTTCCGCCGGAGTAGACGACGATATCCGCGCCTTCGGCGATGTAACGGCGGAGGTTGCTCCGGGGCGGGAGCGAGGCGGCGGCGTCGACGATGACCGGCAGGTTGTGTCGGTGGGCGATCTCGGCCACCTCGGGCAGCGAGAGTGTGCCGAGCGTGTCGAGGATGGGGCAGGCGATGGCGGCGGTTTGTCCGGTGATGGCGGATTCGATCTGCCAGCCATACGTGCCGCCCGCGCCGGGATAGCCGAGGTAGCCGACCTCGACGAAGGTGGCTCCGGCCGCGCGCAGGGCGTGGTCGTAGGCGTTGCGATGCCCGCGCTGGACCACGATCTCGTTTTTCAGGCCGGTGGTGTCTGGCAGGCGGTCCATGGCGGCCGGATCGAGCCCGGCCATGCAGGCCGCGGCGGCGAGCGTGAGGCCGGCCGCGGCTCCGGCGACCACGTAACCGGCTTCGGCGCCGGTGGCCTCGGCGATCACCTTGCCGGCGGCTTCCTGCAGCTCGTCCATCACCACGTTCGAGCGGGCGGCGTCGGCCATCGCCGCCATGACCTCGGGCGCGACGCGATTGCCCCCGAGCCGGGTGAGGGAGCCGGCCGCGTTCACCACGGGCCGCACACCCAGATCGTCATAAAAGCTCATGTCGCCTTCTCTCTGTCATCGCCCGCTGGAGCGGGATCGTGCCTGACTGGATCATGGAGCGCAGCTTACCAACGAATCAAGCCGGTGATGGCAGGATCGGGCGGATGGATTCGGTTTTCCTCACCACAGGCTGTCGAACCAGGCGTCTTTGGGCCAGACGGTTTCTCTCTGGCGCCCACTATCGCATTTGGCGGAATGGCCCGATAGTGACGCCACGCGTTCGCGATGCAACCGATTCGATGGAGAGAGAAAATGCTGATCAGGCCGCCGTCTGGCAAGAAGGTTCACTGGCAGGAGATGTTGCGTCACGAGTTGCTGGAGGCGCTGGAACAGCGGCCGGTGGTGATCGTGCCGGTGGGGTCGGTGGAGCAGCACGGTCCGCACTGTCCGATGGATGTGGACATCTCGATCCCGTTCCACCTGGCGATCAACGCCGCCGACGCGATCGACGATTTTCCGGTGATCGTGGCCCCGCCGGTGTCCTACGGATTTACGCATTACAACATGGGCGAGGTTGGCACGCTGACGTTGAAGCTGGAGCTGTTCATCGAGGTGCTCTGCGACATTTCGCGCAGCCTGTGGGCGAACGGGTTCCAGCGGATCATCCTGCTCAACGGGCACGGTGGGAACGAGGCTCCGACCTGGACCGCTTCGGTGAAGCTGGCGGAGGAGGATGTGTGGGCGTTGGCCCTGACCTACTGGAACATGGCCAACGACAAGATGCGGGAGTGGGGCGAGGAGGACGACCAGGGAAGCATCGGACATGGGGGAGAATGGGAAACCAGCCTGCAACTCCACCTGCGCGAGCAACTCGTGGACATGAACCTGGCGGTGAAGGACGAGGTGCGGACCAAGTTCAGCCCCGAGATCAAGAAGTTCGCGGTGTTCCCCGAGCGGCGGCGGGAGATGGAGCACGGGGTGTATGGCGATCCGCTGGTGGCGTCGGCCGAGAAGGGCGGGAAGCTGTTCGAGGTGTTGCGGGACCGGCTGGTGGCGCTGTGCCGCGAGTATCACGAGGAAGAGCCGCCGCGCTACCGCGAATTCGGTTCTCATTGTCCGTAGGCGGATCTGGGGTGAAGTTGCCGATCTCACCATGCGATCAGAATGCCGATGTCCATCGCGCAATCGACGAATGCCTCTCTGTTACACTTGAATCAGATACGGTCGTTTGATTCAGATGGGGTCGACATGGTTGATGTAGCTGTCACGGACACCGCGGCATTGCGTCGCGCCCTCAATGAGGGAGGCGACGAGGTCGACGTGCGGCTCACCCTGCCACGTGATCTGGCCCAACAGGTGCTTCGACTGATCGAAGCGCAACGGCGAGGCGGAGCGGTGGTCGTGCCCGCGCGGTCCGAACTCACGCCGAACGAGGCGGCGGCGATCCTCGGCGTGTCTCGTCCCCAGGTGTACAAGCTGATTGATGAAGGCCGGCTGGCTCACCGGATGGTGGGGACGCACCGGCGAATCCCGGTCGCCTCAGTGACGGCATTTCATGCCGGGCAGCAGGCGGCACAGCGCTCGGCAATGAGCGAGTTGACCGCGCTGTCGAACGATCTCGGGTTGGTCGATTGAGGGGAACCGTTGTTCTCACGGGTGTTCCGTGACTACCTGATGTATGCCGCCCTTGATGGCATCATCGCGTTGCGATGGAGCGATGCCATTCTGGACGAGCTCGAACGTAATCTCATCTTGCGAAGGAATATCTCCCCGGCGAATGCCACCAGGCTTCGCCTTTTGATGGCACAGGCCCTGCCAACCGCCACCGTTACACCTGAGCAGACGGAGCTCGACCGGGTCGCTGACCTCTCCATGCCTGACGATGCCGACAGGCATGTGCTCGCCGCGGCAGTCGCGGCCGATGCGCGGGTGTTATGCACCACGAACCTGCGTGATTTCCCCGACGAAGCCACCAGTGCCGTTGGCGTGGAGGTGCTCTCGCCCGACGAGTTCCTGCATGCCCTCGTGGTCGCCCTGCCAGATGAGATGCTCCGGGTTCATGAGGTCACCGTCACCAGCATGCTCGACAGTACCGATGAGGCCACGCTGGTTGCGCTCGCTCGGGCAGGAGCGGTGGGCGCCGCAGCCGCGTTGCGTGTACTGCTCCGGTCCACCTGAGCATTTTCACCATATCACCATCCGTCTTCCGCCAAGGTTCAACCGGTGCGACAATCTTCGCCATCGTCATGCTCGATACATCAGCACGGCACCGCACTGGTGGGCTATCGCAACGCCCGGTCGCCAGCCGCCCTTACGACCCAGCCTGGGGCGCGGGTTGGCCTCACTCGATTTCGAGGCGGTGTTCCTGTCGGAAGAATGGTCGACTGACAGACCCGTTGCTGGGTCTCTACGCATCGTCCTCAGAGACCCGGCTAGTCATGGCCGCCATCACCTGGGGAGCGACAAACACTCGATTGCGTCTGTTGCCGGTTGCCTCTTCGAGAACACCATCGTTCACAAGGACCTGGATGGCGTTGTTGGCAGCCGCGTACGTAATCCCGGCCTGCTCAGCGGCATGGCCGACCATGATCGCGGGGCGCTCGAAAAGGTAATCGACGATCTGGAGAATGCTCGTCGATCGGCCCGCCTGGTACTTTCGCCGCAGTTGCTCTCTCACTTCGAGGATGTGCCTGCCCCGGTGCATCGCGTCGCTTGACTGTCGTTCGATGGCGCGCAGCGTGAAGAGAATCCATTCCTTCCACGCGCCACGTTGGCTCACGGCGTACAGCCCATCCACATATTCGTCCCGGTGGTCTTCGAAGAATTCGCTGAGGTAGAGAAGGGGAAGGTCGAGGAGACCCCAATTGCCCAGGATGAGGGGCATGAGCAGGCGCCCAAGGCGTCCGTTTCCATCCTCAAAGGGATGGATCGTTTCAAACTGATAGTGAATGAGCGCGAGCCGAATCAGGGCTGGAATGGTACTTGGAGCCTCGATGTAGGCGCAGAGCGCTTCAAGGAGGTCCCGTACGTGGTCAGGTGGGGGAGGGACGAACCTCGCGCTGGCGACGCTGTCTCCTCGCCGGCCAATCATGACCTGTGTTGACCGTAATTCACCGGGGTGCTTGCTCGATCCGCGAACTCCCGAGAGCAATTCATAATGCAGCTCTCTGAGGAATCCCACCGATGCCGGTCGATCCTTTGGCTTGTTCCAACCGGACCGGAGCGCCTTGAGATAGTTGGCGACTTCCTGAAGATCGAGGTCCTGAATTTCTTCATCCATAGCTTCCAGAAGCACAAGCTGGTCGAATTCCGCACGCGTACCTTCGATGCGGCTGGAAGCAAGGGCTTCGCGGCGCATGAACGGCTGAATGAGAAGGGAGGGATTCGGAAGCCAGCGTCCAGATCCATTGAGGTTTCCGAGCGCCCACGTTGCCCGCTCGGTGGCGGATGCCAGATCGTGGTCCATGAGCAGTTCGGGAGGCAGGTTGTCTGGAATGAAGGCCCAACCGGTTCCGGCTTCGCGGGAGGCGATTTTGACGCACTGGCCGGGAAACCCGTGCGCAAAGTCATCCGGTTTCATGTCTAGCTCCCGCACTGAGGGTTTGGCAATTCAATGCAAGTTTCATACCCGCCAATATATTATACTTTGGGTGCCAAAAGTATAATAGTGGACTCCTTATTGTACTTCCGTTTCTCATAAGCCTGGTCGGCGGCCATGGTTCACCGTTGACGCTCATTTCCCAAGGATCTGGAGTGACATGCGGAAGAGGTCACTTTCCACCATCCTTCGCTTTCGAGGCTATCCGCCGGGTGCGATACTGGCGCGGTCGTTTCCTGTCGCTGACGCACCAAGAGGTCTTCTCATGCCGCGTGAACTCGTAGCCATTCAGCCGCGCACACCGGTGTTGCGTGAGTATGTCGAGCCGGAACTGGGGGCGACCCAGATTCGGATTCGCACCGAACTGGCTTCGCCGAAGCACGGCACCGAGCTGGTGGGCTATCGCAACGACCCGGTCGCCAGCCGCCCGTACGATCCGGCGTGGGGCGCGGTGATTCCGCGCGAGGCGGACGCCGGGCCGGTGGGGTTTCCGCGTTCGCTCGGCAACATGGCGGTCGGGACGGTGACCGAAGTTGGGCCGGAGGTGACCCGGTTCGCGGTGGGGGACAGGGTGTTCGGGCACTTCCCGATCCGGGAAACGCAGACCGTGGACGAGTCGCGGGCCGACCTGTTGCCGGAGGGGCTTTCAGCGGAAGCCGCGCTGTGCCTCGACCCGGTGGTGATGGCGCTGGCGATTCGCGACGTGAACATCCGGCTCGGGGATGTGGTGGCCGTGTTCGGGTTGGGCGCGATTGGGTTGGTGACGCTGCAACTGGCGAAGCTGGCTGGCGCGCATCGCGTGATCGCGGTCGATCCGCTGGCCAACCGGCGCGAACTGGCGCTGTCGCTGGGGGCCGACGATGCGATCGATCCCGCCGCGGGCGATGGCGATGCCGGGCTGGCGGTTCGGCGTCTCACCGGCGAGCCCGATCCATCGATCACCCGGCCCAGGACATCGCTGATTGGGGGGTACGCCGAGGTCGACACCCAGGCTGGCCAGCTTGGCGTGGATGTGGCGCTGGAGACCTCCGGCAGCACCCAGGCCCTGCACCAGGCGATTCGGGCGACGCGCTTTGGCGGCAGGATCGGGATGGTCTCCTTCTATGGAAGGGAGGCGGCCGGGTTGTTG
>CAZSUN010000178.1:0-5660 GCA_964610045.1 uncultured Sphaerobacteraceae bacterium | reverse complement strand
TATCTCGACCCAGACCGCCTCGTGATCGGCGTCGCTGGCCCGGAGTCCATCGACCAGTGAGCGACGCCCACACATCCATCCAGCTCGTCCGGGTCGCGGTCGGAATGCCGGCGATACTCGGCCAGAATCGCGACGGCGATGTCCTCAGCGGCATCGCCAAGCGCGAGGTGAGCCAGCAGGAAATCATCGTCCGCGCGACCAACATCGACGGCGACGGCCAGGCCGACCTCCGGAATCACGGTGGCGTCGACAAGGCGGTCTATTGTTACCCTCGCGAACACCGCGCCTGGTGGATCGACCAAATCGGCTATGCCAGGGAGGAGGCGCCGTTCGGCGAGAATCTCTCGGTTACCGGCATCGAGGAAGACCAGGCGTGTATCGGCGACATCTGGCGATGGGGAACCGCACTATTGCAGATCAGCCAGCCGCGTTGGCCCTGTTACAAGCTGGCCATGCACAGCGGGCAACGCGACATGGTGAAGCGCTTCGTCGAGTCGGGGCGGAGCGGCTGGTACCTGCGCGTGCTCCAGGAAGGCGTCGCGCCAACATCCGGAGAGATCCAGTTCATCCAGGGCGACGAGTTGGAGGTCACCGTCCGGCAGGCGATGCTGGCCCGCCGGGGAAAACTGGACCCCGAGGAAGCCGACCGCGTGTTCGCGCACCCAGACCTCGCAATCGCCTGGAAATCATAGGGCGATTGCGCCGTGTGACTGGCCAACCTCGCCAACGCCGCTCCGCAATGCGACACTATCATGCGTATGGGCGGATCCCCGTTCATTCAGGGCCGTTCCTAACGCACACGAAGGGTGTCCGCCCATTGCGCGGAACCGTATGCACGGGCGATCGCTCGACCCGCCGATCAGGTTCCGAGTTGCCGGTAATGCACCAGGTTGGTCTGTCCGGCCCGGTCCGTCATCGGCAACGAGCCCACAATGAGAACCCACTCGTTGAGCCCGGCCAGCCCGGCCTCCGCGATCACCTGCCCGGCCTTCTTGAACAGCGAATCCGGGTCCGGCTCCACCGGCACCACCACGCTCTCCACGCCCCACACCAGGTTAAGTCGCCGGGCGACCACCTCCGTGTCCGCCACCGCGATCAACGGCGGATCTGGCCGGTACTTGCAGATGCGCTTCACGGCCCCGCCGGTCTTCGTGAACACCACCATGTGCTGGGCGGGTGAATGCTCGCCCAGTTGGAACGCGGCGCGGGCGATGGCATCGGCGAACCGTTCCACCGGCCCATCGTAGTCGCTGGAGTTCGCGATCTCGGAAGCGGCGGTAGAGCGGATCGTTTCACCCTTCTCCACTTCGCGGATGATGCGGTCCATGGCCCGTACCGCTTCGATTGGGTACGCGCCGATCGCGGACTCCGCCGAGAGCATTACGGCGTCGGTGCCGTCCCACACCGCGTTGGCCACGTCGCTTGTTTCGGCCCGGGTCGCCACCGGATGCTCGATCATCGACTCCATCATCTGCGTGGCGGTGATCACCGGAACACCCAGCCGGTTGGAGACCTGGATGATGTCCTTCTGCGCCCGCGGCACGCGCTCTGGCGGCAACTGCACCCCAAGGTCGCCGCGGGCTACCATCACGCCGTCGGATGCGCCAGCGATTTCGGCGAGGTTATCCAGCGCCTGTGACCGCTCGATCTTGGCGACGATGCCCGGCTGGTCGCCCGCGTACTTCATCGCTTCGTCCCGTGCCGCCTGCACATCCGACGCGTCGTTGATGAAGCTCAGTCCCAGGAAATCGACCCCGAGCCCGACCGCGAACTCCACGTCCTTGCGGTCCGCGTCGGTGAGCGCGCCACCGGTGATCGGGGCGCCTGGCAGCGTCACGCCCTGGCGCTCCTTGAGCTTGCCCCCACGCACCACCGTCGCCGTTGCATACTCGCCGCCAATCGAGTCGACCGCCAGTTCGATCAGGCCATCCGAGATGAGTACCCGCGATCCTGGCTCGATCACCTTTAGCAGGTTGTCGTAGTTGATGCCAATCGTATCCGCCGTGCAGAGTACGCTCCCCGTCGGGTAGAGCCGCGCGCTCGCGCCGGTCTTCACCTCCACTGATCCTCCTGGCGTCGCCTGGCCGGAGGTGCGGATCTTCAGACCCTGCAGGTCGAAGAGGATGGGCACGCGTATCCCCAGCCGGCTGGCCGCCTCCCGCGCATTGCGAATCCGCAGCGCCCGTTCATCCGGAGTGCCATGCGCGGCATTGATCCGCACCACGTTCGCGCCCGCCAGGAGGAGTTCGGTGAGCCGTTCGATGGAATCGCCGCTGGACGGTCCAAGCGTTGCAACAATCTTTACCCGGCGATCCATAAACGGCGGTGCTCCTTGTGAACCTGGACGGCAAGGCGGATCAGGGTCGACCGCCTGTGAATGTCTCCATACTAGCAACACTTCGGCATGCTGGGCCACGACATTCACCGGCCCTCAACCACACGGATCGCGAAGGGCATCGAAAAGGAGCCCGCCGCGCTGGCGAGCCCCTCTTCCCGTGTGATTCCGCCGCGTGCTACTCGTACCGCAGCGCTTCCGCCGGGATCACGCGCGACGCCTGTCGCGCGGGCACCCACGCCATGAGCAGCGCCGCCACGATCGACAGCGACAGCGTCACGAGGATCGTGTCCCACGGAATGATGAACGAGACGGATCCGCCAGCGCCCTCGGTGAAGGAATCGCTCGTCATCAGGCTGTACGCCAGGATCAGGCCGAACACCGCTCCCGCGAGGACACCCAGGATCACGATGATCGTCGACTCCAGCACGAATGCCTGCTGCACCGCCCGGCGCTGCACGCCAAGCGCGCGAAGCATACCGATCTGCTGGCGACGTTCCACCACCGCCCGGTAGGCGATCACGCCCACCGCCGCGATGCCGACGATCAAGCCGAGACCCATGAAGCCCTGCAGCACGTACATGAACGACTGCTGCGTCGACTGGTCGTCTTCCATCTGCTGATCCAGGTCGGTCGCCACGGCGCCGAACGGCAGCATGTTCACTTCGATCTGTCGCGCCACCTCTTCCGGGTCAGCGCCATCGGCCACGTGAATGAAGTACGCCACATCGCGCGGCTCGTTCGGCGGGAACAGCGCATCGGACGTGTTCGTCCCCATGTACGCCCCGAACAGCATCGAGAATTCGTCGTCGATCACACCGATGACCCGAACCAGGTGCTCCTGGTCGTCGTTCGTCATCACCGTCACGGTCGGCGCATCGAATGCCTCCGAAGTCCGTACGCCGGCCATGGTCGACGTCGGCTCACCGAAGTTGGCCGGGGCGTCTTCCGCCATGGCGGCATTGACCACCATCACGTCCGGTTCGGTCCGCAGCGCTTCGAGAATCGCCTCGTCGCTGTCATAGCCGTTCGCGCGGGCCTGGAACGTCAGGCCGCTCCCTTCGAGCCAGGCGTTGTCCGCGGTTGAGGTTTCGAGGCCCGACACCTCGCCATCGGCGTCGACGAACTGGGTACCGCCCTGGTTCGGGTAGTCTACCCGTCCAACCGAATCGATCTGGCTGGTATCCACGCCCGTGGACTCAAGTGTTCCCTGGAAGTCCTCGACCGGGTTCTCCTTGGCGATCTCAACCCGCACATCCCAACCTGCGTACGCCTTGTCGTTCAGGAACGCGGCCGCGAAGTTCGAGTTGATCGCCGCGATCATCACCAGCGAGAACACGATCAGGCTGAACATCGCGATCGTCATGCCGGTCCGGCCCTTGTTCGCGCTCGGATACGACACGGCGAGCTTCGAAGGCAGCAGGAAGCTCTTCACCCGGCTACCGAGGTGTTCGACCACCGACAGCACCGCGTCGAGGTTCTGGACGATCACCAGCGTGGAAGCCGCCACGATACAGATACCAGAGACGAAGAACATCTCGATATTGCCATCGTACTCACCAAAGATGTCAGAGAAGACATCATCCGGCAGCAGCCAGAACACCAGCGTCACCAGTCCGGCGATGGTCATCACTGGCCGTGGCTTGGCTCCGAAGTAGGTCAGGATGCCCGCGAGCCCGAACGGGATCAGCGTGAATCCAATAGTGAATAGCGAAGCCTGCCGTGTGCTGTTCGCGCCCAGCAGCATCAGGCCACCGCCAACGATCATCACGATCGACCAGATCAGTTGCCGGCGGTTCCGCTTCGCCACGTAGGCATCCGGAATGTCCCGCACCGCCGCCACGATGTTGAGGCGGCTCACCCGCCAGGACGATATCGCCACGGCCAGGAAGGTAATCACCACGCCAAGGCAGTACGCGATGATGAGGCTGCGCGGCTCGAAGTGCGGGGTGATATCGAACGCGTCGCCGAGGAACGCCTTGAATGCCTGCGAGATGCCCCAGGCCGCCACCACGCCAAGCGCGGTACCGACGACACCAGAGAGCAGGGTGTAGCCTGCCCCCTCCGAGAGGAACTGCTGGATCAACTGCCTGCGTTGCGCGCCCACGGCCCGCGTCATGCCCATTTCCGACCGTCGTTCCGCGGCGAGCATCGTGAAGATGAGGACGATCAGCAGGATACCGACACCAATCGAGAACAGGCCGAACACGATGAAGAACGTCACGAAGATGCTTGCCACGAGTTCCGCAAGCTCGACATTGTCCTGCTTGATCGGCACCGCGCCGAGGTTGTCGTCCGCCAGGGCCTCATTGAGCGTGGCCGTCACCGCGTCGCTTCGAGAGAGTCCACCTTCGGCATCACCAGTGTTGGAGACCGCCACCGCGGAGATCTGGCCCTCCTGGCCCGTGAGTTGCTGGAGCCGCGACAGGCTCATCAGCGCCCCGGCTTCGCCCGGATTGACCGTGCCAGTGATCACGCTGTCCGGGAGTATGCCCACAACCGTCGCGGTGTAGGGCTCGTTCCCAACAAAGAACACGACCGTATCCCCGGTCGAGGCCGCGAGGTCGTCAGCGGCATTCTCGTTAAGGTAAATGCCGTTCTCGCCGAGTTCGTCGACGTTGATCGCGTTGCCATCGACATCGTTCACGCCGCCGATATGGTCGATCGAATCCTGGTTCAGGCCGGCGATGTTCACGCCGGGCTCTGTCCCGATCCCAATCCGCGACAGCGATTCCATGTCCGTCGCGCCTGTCGGGTCGTTCGTGCCGACGTTGACGAATGGCGCCCGGCTCAATAGCAAGCCCGCCACGCCATCGATGTCGTCGTTGCCCTCGGCTACATCGCGAACTCTTTGAACCGATTCTTCCGGAATCGTGCGCAGGAACGCTTGTGCAATGTTGGGATCTTCGTCAGGGTTGTTGTCGTAAACAACGATCTCGTCAAGCGGCCCGAGCCCTTCCACCGCCGCGTTTCGCACCGAGTAATTGAGCGTATCTCCAGTACCGAGCGCCGCCGACATGATCAGCGTCGCCAACATCAGCCCAACGATAATCAGCGTGGTCTGCGCCTTGCGGCGCGGGATGTTCCTGATACCCAGCTTGAAGATCACCGGGCGGCGCCAGGCGATGAATGCAACGGAGAGCAAACAGATCCCCAGCATCACCAGCAGCACCACCATGATCGATTGCATGGGTATGCCAAAGAGTTTTTCCATGAATGGCTACCTTCCGAACTGAACCGGAACCGCGCCAGCGCGGCGCCGGGGTGATATCACGCCTGGGCGACGAGCTGGTCTTCCTGGTTGTCGAAGATTGGCTCCGAACCG
>CAZSUN010000177.1:0-5672 GCA_964610045.1 uncultured Sphaerobacteraceae bacterium | reverse complement strand
TGGATGGACTATGGCGAAATCGACACCGGACTGGTGACCCTCACCTACTCCGGCGACCGGGATGCCATCGAATGGTTCAACGACAACGTTCCGGGCACACCGGTGATCGCGGAGGCAGTCCTGGGCGCATACATGTGCGCGGGCTCCCGCATCTCCATTCACACCGGCTTGCCGGCAGTGGTCGGCTGGACCTGGCACGAGACCCAGCAACGAGGCGTCACCGATCTCTACCAACGGGAATCGGATGTGCGCGATCTCTACACCAGCGGCGATCCCGCCGTGATCGAGACGGTGATCGACCGGTACGGCATCGAGTACATCGTGGTTGGCGATCTCGAACGCTGGTACCCGGAGCCGAATTGCGCGGTCACGGACAACGTCGGCGGCATCGCCGCGATCGAAGGACTGGTCGGATCGCGGCTCGAAGTCGCGTTCCAGTCCGGCGGCACCGTCGTCTATCGCGTGCTGGGCGGCTGAACCGCGTTGACGCTGCCTTCGCCCGGTCGCTATACTCGCCGTCGGTGGTCAGGAACGCGGCCGCAGGCATCGGGGTGTGGCGCAGTTGGTAGCGCGCGGCGTTTGGGACGCTGAGGTCGGAGGTTCGAGTCCTCTCACCCCGACCATTTCTGGCGAGTATGAGTGAACAATTCCCTGCCCTCGTAGGGGCGACCCGCCGTGGTCGCGCGGCGTCGGCAATCCACCTTGAATCACACGAAATCTGTACTCCACGAAACAGACGAAAGCACCCGGCAGGTGGACGCCTGCCGGGTGTTTCGTTGTCGTGGTGATGAACCTACCTCCGCATTAGCGGGAGTAGAACTCGACCACGAGGTGCTCGGCGCAGATAATCGGCACTTCCTCGCGCGGCGGCAGGTAGTCCAGCCGGGCGGAGAAGTTCGCCTCATCGAAGCTCATGTACGGCGCAACCGCCCCGCTGGCCTTGAACTCGTTGAAGATCGGGCTCTTGCGGCTCCGGTCGCGAACCGTGATCACATCGCCGACCTTGAGCCGCTGCGACGGGATGGTCGCCTTCTTGCCGTTCAGCCTGAAGTGCCCGTGGGTGACGTACTGCCGGGCTGCGTAGATGGTCGGCGCCAGGCCGGCCCGCAACACGAGCACGTCCATCCGGGTCTCGAGCAGCTGCACGAGGTTGTCGCCGGTCGAGCCTGGCATGCGGGTGGCCTGGGTGTAGGCCTTGCGCAGCTGCGACTCGCTGACGTTGTACTGGAACCGCAACCGCTGCTTCTCCAGCAACTGGACGCCGTAGTCCGACGGGCGGCGGCGGCGACGCTGGCCGTGTTGACCCGGCGGGAACGGCCGGTTCTTCATGTACTTCTGCGCCTTCGGCGTCAACGCGACGCCAAGAGCGCGGGACTTCTTCACCTTTGGTCCGGTGAAATTCACGCAGCGTACTCCTGGAACTGACTCGACTCGTTTCGCAACGTTCCTTGCGATCCGGTGAAACCGGCTGGTTGTCCAGGCCAGCGGCCCGCAATCGCATCTCCCCCGGTGCTCCGCTACACGGCGGCAACCGGGTTCAGGAACCGCGAACCGGGACACACCCGTTCGCGCATGGGCGGCATCCGGCGGTTGCCCGCCGTGCTCCATCGCATCTGCCGTCACTCGGAAGGAATTGAAGCGGAGGAGGCACACCCAATCTGGCCGGCAAACGAGCGCCGACCTGACCAGCGAAGTCTACCTGATTTGGCGAACCCGATCCATGAATGAGTTCCGGCCACTTTCAGGGCAAGGCGAGAAACACAGCACAGCAGGCGAGGACTATGAGAAAGTAGCTTGTACCAACCCGGGCTGCCGCCCGGATTCTGGCGAAACTGCCCGCGTATTGAGCAAGGAGTTCGGCGAATGTCCAATCGTGGCCGGCTCCTGGTGACCTGCCCGGATCGTCCCGGGATCGTGGCGTCGATCTCGAGCTTCCTGTTCGACGCTGGTGCAAACATCGTCCATTCCGACCAGCACAGTACCGATCCATACGGTGGTTCGTTCTTCCTCCGCATTGAGTTTGAACTTCCAGAACTCCCCAGTCGCCTGCCCGAACTTGAGTCGTCGTTTTTCGGCCTCGCCCGTGCCCGCCAGATGGAGTGGCGATTCGAGGCGGCCGCAATCAGGAAACGTCTCGCGATTTTCGCATCGCGCGAGGATCATTGCCTCCTCGAACTGCTGTGGCGCCATCGGGCAGGTGACCTCAGGGCCGATATTGCCATGGTGATCAGCAACCATGATGACTTGGAGCCCAGCGTCAGGGCCTGGAACGTGCCGTTTCACCATGTGCCGGTGACCGCCGATACAAAGAAATCCGCCGAATCGCGACAACACCAGCTGATCGATGGAAAGGCTGACGCCATTGTCCTGGCCCGATACATGCAGGTTCTCACTCGTGACTTCGTGGACCATTGGCCGAACCGGATCATCAACATCCACCATAGCTTCCTGCCTGCATTCGCCGGCGCCCATCCATATCGCCAGGCGCATGAACATGGAGTGAAGTTGATCGGTGCGACCGCGCATTACGTGACGGCCGATCTTGATGCCGGACCGATCATCGAGCAGGATGTGCAGCGGGTCGATCACCGGCATACGGTTGGCGACCTGCGAAGTATTGGGCGCCAGATTGAACGTTCCGTACTCGCCCGGGCGGTGATTTGGCACGTGGAGGATCGCATCCTCGTCCACGGCAACAAGACCCTGGTCTTTGCCTGATGTACCGGTCATGCGCATGTTGTCTGCCCGGATGCACACGTTGTACACTCGGCTCGCAACCCTTGAGACTCAGGCTCGGGCGGACGCGCGGGAGTAACTCAGTTGGTAGAGTGTCTGCCTTCCAAGCAGAATGTCGCCGGTTCGAGTCCGGTCTCCCGCTCCAGAAAAAGCCCATGAAATCAACGAAAACGGCCACTCGCGAGGGTGGCCGTTCTGCTGTCCCGGGCCAAATGGCTACCAAATGGCTACCAGCCTGTGAAGCCGGGCCACCGTGAGCCCGTGAACCGGCACGAACAAAACGCACGAACCCGCGTCGCGATGGCGCGGGTTCGTGCGACAATCGAACCGCCCTCATCGGTTGCAGCTGGTGAGACGCTACCACCCCGCATCGGGTTCGCCCTGGTGCGGGGTTTCCGTTTGCGCGGGGCTGCCCAACATCGCTTCCACTGCGGCCGGGCGAATCCGCCACCCCGCCCGGCGACTGATGCGCACGCCCTCCAACCGTCCTTCCCGTAACCACTTTCGGACCGTCTCCGGGTGAACCTGTAGCCGCTCGGCTACGTCTTCCACTGTCAACAGGTGTTCCACTCGTTCGCCTCCAGAGAGTACAGCGATATACACCGATATCGTACCATGCACCACCTAATACACTGATACCTATTGCATATCGTTGCATATCGTTGTATAAATAGGCCAGAGACACGGTAGCGTCTCACCAGCCAACCGGACCGGACGCGCTGCAACGCTCCGGTCAAGCCCACAGGAGGGCACATGGACACCATCACCACCGACGGCATCAGCGGCGTCGAACTGGCGGACTGCGTCGATCGGGCAGCGGCCTACCGCCTCGACGGCGGCAAGCTCGGACGGGACACCCAGGGCCGCTACTGGGCCTCCAGCACGTCGCAGCCGGGCACCTGGCATTGCGTGACGCTGGCCTCGTGCTCCTGCAAGGGATTCATCCATCACGGCGAATGCAAGCACCATTCGGCCCTGATGGTGGCGGTCATCCTGAAGGGTGCGCCGGAGCCGGGCGAACCCACTCCGGCCCGGTGCCCATCCTGCGACGGGGTGGGCGAGGTCCAGTACACGCGCCAGACCGGCCCCCGGTCGTTCGGGATCGCGTGGCAGACGTGCCCCCGCTGCCACGGCCACCAGGTCGCCGCCTGATCGTCGCCGGAGCGGGTTGCGGCCCGCTCCCTCCCCCTGACTGAAACGCCCCAGAATGCCCCACACGGGGCGATCCTGCCCGAAAGGCCTCCCCATGCCTCGTACACCACGCCAGCGCCTGCTGGTCGCCCTCGCCGTCGCCGTCCACCGCCACGCCTCCGAAGCCGTCGCCCTCGATGATCGCGACTGGTCCACGGCCGTGGACGCCTCGTTGGCCGAACCGCCGGCGGTCTTCGTCGGCACACTCCGGGTGGAAGATGTCGCCCTCACCGAATGGGAACGCCGCCAGGTGCGGGCGATGATCGACGCCCTTGACCGGCCGGACAGCCCCGACGATGCCGCCCTCTGGCAGGTCGCGGCAACCGTCCCGGAACCCGACCCGCTCGTGACCAAGCGGGACGCCCTGCTGCGGAAGATTGACCAGCTCTTCGAGGACTGGCCGATCTTCCAACCCGCAACCCGCGCAACGGCCCGCGCCGAGTTGTCCGCCCTCGCCCCGGACAATCCGGAGTTCGCCGAATTCGTGGACCTCCTGATTGCCGACCTGGACGCCACGCTCCCACCGGACACGGTGTAGGACGCACCAGGACCGCCACCACGGGGCGAACGCACGCGAGACGGCTCGCGGGTCATGCCGGGCCGTCTCGTGGCGTGTGGGGAATGACGAGAATTTCGTCGTTTCGCGGAATCAATCCGCGAAACCCTCGCGCCGTTGCACCGGGTTTCAGGACAGGGAGGGGTTGGGACCTTTTCAGGTGTTCGGATTGTTCGGTTTGCCACGTCGCACCGGGCCGGGCTGTATAACGTTTGACCAACATTTGGCGAGGATTTGCCCCGGTGCACTGGTGCCGGGCCCCGTACTTTCACCGTACTTTCACCGTCCGTTCGCCGCGAGGGTCAGGCACCCGGATTGCGCCGCTGTGCGACGGTTCGAGCCCATCCGGCACGCTTGCCGATGCGCACATCATGCAGATATGCCGCTGTGAGCGCACATACGGGCCGTAGGGACGTTCTGCCGGTTCGATCGGCGAATGGCGCCATTGACCGGGAACCGGACGATAGCGGGCACATACGGGCCGCGCGTGCAGCCTTGGCTGTGCACCGGCGCGGGTCAGCGCTCCCAGGCATCCGGGGTCTTCGGTCCGGCGTGATCGGGCCAGACCTGCGACCGTCGCCAGAGTCGCCGCAGCTGCACCAACCGCACCGCATCGAGCGCCAGCGCCAGGTCGTCGCGGGTCTTCCACCGGGCCAGGGTGCGCCGGGAGACGCCAAGCTCGCGGGCAATGTCCACGTCCCGCAGCCCCTCTTCCCCCAACAGAACAGCGGCCAGGATGAGTGTTTGCCGGCCCGGTCCCCGTGCCGTGTCCGCCATGATTGCTGCGCTCCCTGATTCGCCGCCAAATGCCGCCAACGTGTGCCACATCCCCGCGCCTGCGTTTCCAGAGTTTTCCGAGCCTCCTACGCGCACGCGCGCGAGGGATGTGAGGTTTTGCCATGTTTCTGTGCCACGGCGCGGTGTCCCCGGATTGCACAATTCTTCACAGGAATCGCGCTCCGGCCGTCCATGGGGTATTCCCCGATTCATGGGGTATCGCCGCCGTGTAGCTCGCGCCAGGCCGCGTACTCCCCCACCAGCCGGGCCAGCGGGTCCTTCGAGCGGTGCCCGTAGGTGAACCGGGGTGAGGCAATCCCCCGGTAGCTCCTGCCGCCATGATTGCGGCACCGGCCGCTCGGCAGGATGCCCCACTTCCGGCACGGATCGCCGCTGCGGGTTTTGGCCCCAC
>CAZSUN010000176.1:0-5764 GCA_964610045.1 uncultured Sphaerobacteraceae bacterium | reverse complement strand
CCTGCTCGTCGTTGGGATGCACCTGCACGCTCAGCCAGTCGGTGGGGTCGAGGAACTTCACCAGGATGGGAAAGTCGTCGTCACGCGGGCTGCCGGTCACGAGCCCGGACCGCCACGCCTCCTCGAGCGTGCCGCCGGCGCCCGGCCCGGCGCTGATCCGCCCCGAGTCCCCGGGCAGTCCGCTGATCGCCCAGCACTCGCCGATCGTGCCGGCAGGCACGAGATCGCCGAACCACTCCCGCAGCGTCGTGCCGCCCCACACACGCTCCTTGAACAACGGGGCGACGGCCATCGGCCCGGATGTCACGAGTCTGCCTCGCCCTGGTCCAGGCCGCGCCGCTGCGCACGCTCGGCCAGGCGGCGCTCCGGGTTGGGCGCAGCTTCCGCCAAGGACCGGGTGTATTCGTGCTGCGGGCGGAGGATCACATCGTCGGCAGGCCCGTGCTCGACGACCTCGCCCTTGTACAGCACCATGATCTCGTCGGAGAAGTGCCGGGCGGTCGCCAGGTCGTGGGTGATGTAGAGCACGCCGAGGTTCTCTTCGCGCTGCAGGTCGGCGAGCAGGTTGAGGACGCCGAGCCGGATCGACACGTCGAGCATCGACACCGGCTCATCAGCCACCAGGATCTTCGGCTTCGGCGCCAGCGCCCGGGCGATCGCCACGCGCTGCCGCTGTCCGCCGGACATCTCGTGCGGCCGCTTCGCCGCGGCGATCTCCGGCGGGTCGAGGCGGACCCGGGCCAGCAGTTCGAGCATCCCCGCGCGCGCCTGCTCCCGGGACATCGATGGGTTGTGCAGCTTCAGCGGCCGCACGATGTGATGGCCGATGCTGTGGAACGGGTTGAGCGATGCGAACGGGTCCTGGAACACCATCTGCACATCGGAACGGTATTCGGCCAGCGCCTTGCCGCGCCGCCCGACCGGCTTTCCGTCCAGCAGGATCTCGCCGGTGGTGGGGCGCTCCAGCTGCATCAGTATCTTCGCGATCGTCGACTTGCCGCTGCCGCTCTGACCGACCAGTGCGATCGTCTTCCCGGACTCCAGCGTGAAGCTGACATTGTCCACGGCGCGCAGCGTCGTTCCCCGCAGACCGCCACGCAGGTGGTACTCCTTGACGAGGTTGCGGACCTCCAGGGTGCTCACGCGCCGCCTCCCATTTGCGTCGAGTACTTGTCCTGCGTGTCCTTGTCGATCGGCGGGTCCACCGAGCGGGAATCCTCGCTGACGGCGTCCATCTCCAGCAGTTGCTCGTTGAGCCCTCCGCGGATGAAATCACCCTGCTCGCCGGTGAGGCTCGGGAACGACGCCAGCAGGCGCCGGGTGTAGTCGTTCTTGGGCTGGGTGTACAGCTGGTACGCCTCTTCCAGTTCCAGGATTTCCCCGGCGCGCATGATCGCGATCCGATCGCTGATCTCGAGCAGGAGCGGCAGATCGTGGGTGATGAAGATGACCGCGAACCCCACCTCCTCGCGAAGCCGGGTGATCTCGCGAAGGATGTCGCGCTGCACGAGCACATCGAGCGCGGTGGTGGGCTCGTCCATGATCAGGATCTCAGGGTCCAGCGCCATCGCCATGGCGATCATCACCCGCTGCCGCATCCCGCCGGACAGTTCGTGCGGGTAGGACATCAGCCGGTTGCGCGGCACCCCGACGCGCTCCAGGAGTTCCCCGGTGGCCTTCTCGATGTCATCGCCGCTCATCTCCGGACGGTGGGTGGTGAACACGTCCCCGAGCTGGACTCCGATCTTCAGGACCGGGTTCAAGGCGTTCATCGCGCCCTGGAAGACCATGGCGACGCGCTTCCACCGGAACTGCCGCAGCTCTTCGTCGGCCAGGTTGAGCAGGTCGATCTCGGCTCCGTCGCTGCCGTGGAAGGTTGCGGACCCCCGCGTGATCAGGGCGGGCGGTTTGAGCAGCTGGCAGACTCCGTAGACCAGGGTGCTCTTCCCGCATCCGCTCTCACCCGCCAGGCCGAGGATCTCGCCTCGGGACAGGTCGAAGGTCGCGTTCTTCACTGCATGCACGGTGTGCTCAGCAACGTAGTCGATGCACAGGTCGCGCACGGAGAGCACGACGCCGGGTGCGTGGGCGCTCATGCCGGGCTCCCTTCGTTAGCGAGGGCGATGCGGGCCTCTTCCTGAGCCTTCTCGTAGCGCTCGGTCGCCTCCTTGTTGGTGTTGCGCAACTTCGGGTTGATGATCTCGTCGATGCCGAAGTTGATCAGCGACAGGCCCATCCCGAACAGTGCGATCATCGCACCGGGCGGGATGAACCACCACCACATCCCCAGCCGCAGCGCCAGCCCGTTCTGTGCGAAGTAGAGCATCGTGCCCCAGGTCCAGGTGTCGGTGGCGCCCAGGCCGAGGAACGCCAGGCCCGCCTCGCCGAGGATGCCGCCGAGGATGCCGAAGACGAACATCGACGCCATCATCGGGATCAGGTTCGGCATCAGCTCGATGATCACGGTGCGCCAGGTGCGCTCGCCCGAGACCCGGGAGGCGAGGATGTAGTCGCGGCGCCTTGCGCTGAGCGTCACCGATCGCAGGACGCGTGCAGCCGCCGCCCAACTGGTCAGCGCGAGCACCAGTGCGATCAGCACTGCGCCCTTCTGCGGGATGTAGCTGGAGATGATGATGATCAGCGGAAGGCCGGGGATGATCAGCCAGACGTTGGTGAACAGTGCGAACACGTCGTCCCACACGCCGCCGGCATACGTGGTGAAGATGCCGAAGATCGTCGAGAGCACCAGGGTGACCAAGCCCACGATCAGGCCGATCGTGAGCGATCCGCGGGAGGCCCACGCCAACTGGGCGAAGACGTCCTGGCCGGTCTGGGTCGTCCCGAGCGGGGGATGGTCCAAGGGGGACATCCGCAAGTCGTCGGACGTGGCATCGGGGCTGCCGACGAACAGCGGGGCGAAGATCGCGAACAGCACGATCAGGGTGACGATGATCAGGCCGGTACGCACCTTCGGGTTCGCCGGGAGCCAGCTCCGCTTCGCCTTGGTGGGCTTGATCGCGGCCATTGCTGCAGTTGTCATTCGCACACGCTCCCGGCGCTCACTGCTCGACCCGCGCGCGCGGGTCGAAGAATCCGTACAGGATGTCGACGACGAAGTTGGCGAGGAGCACCGACAGCGTGATCACCAGGAAGCAGCCCTGCATCAGTGCGTAGTCGTTGTTCTGCACCGCCGCGAACAGCACGTTTCCGATGCCCGGGTAGGAGAACACCTGTTCCATGACGATGGAACCTGCCACGACGAATCCCAAGGTGGTTGCGAACCCCGTGATGGAGGGCAGCACCGCATTGCGGGCGGCATAGGTCGTGCGCACCCGCTTGGAGGTCAGGCCCTTCGCCTCTGCGGTGAGGATGTAGTCCTCGGACATCGTCGACACCATCATGTTGCGCATGCCCAGCATCCAGCCGCCCACCGACGACAAGATGATCGTGATCGCGGGCAGCGTCCCGTAGTAGATCACGCTGCCGATGAAGGCCAGGTTCCAGCCGGGCGACACCTCATAGACGTTGTATCCGCCGGCGGCCGGGAAGATCTGCCACTTGCTGGCGAACAGGTACACCAGGATGAGGGCCAGCCAGAAGTACGGGATGGCCTGGAAGAAGGCGGTGACGGGCACGAGGGTGTCCAACCTCGTGCCGCGCCGCCATCCGGCCCAGTGGCCCATGTACAGGCCGATGGCCACGGCGATGATCATCGACGTGCCCACCAGTCCGATCGTCCACGGCAAGGATCGGGCGATGACCGAGGAAACGGTCTCGGGGAAGTACGTGACCGACACACCGAGGTCACCGCTGAAGATGCCCTTGATGTAGTTGACGTACTGCTCCCAAAGCGGCTCATCCGTGCTCGTCCCGAGCATCGCCTCCACGCTGGCCCGCGTCTCCGGGGTGACTGGTCCCTTCGCCGACAACTTGTTGATCATCGTCGTGACGGGGTCACCCGGGAGCAAGCGGGGCAGCAGGAAGTTGATGGTAAGGGCGGCCCAGAAGGCAACCAGATAGAACCCGATCTTCTTGCCGTAGTACTTCATCTCCGTGCAGAGTCTCAGCCCGCAGGGGTGATCGTCTTGGCAACAATCCCGTTGTCCCACAGCTTCCAGGAGGCCGGGAAGGCGTAGGGGTTGTCAGCCAACGGCCAACCGGTTGCCCGGGAGGTGTTGAACTCGGTGATGTTGCCGTTGAGCACCACCGGGATGTAGGGCATGTCGTTGAACAACTGCGCCTGGATGATGCCGTACTGCTCCTTCTGCACCGCCTCGTCGTTGGTGGCGCCCGCGGCATTGATCGCAGCGTCCACCGTCGGGTTCGAGTAGCGGCCGAAGTTGCCGTTGGCGGGAGTGCCCACCGGCACCGTCTGTGCTGTCTCGAACCGGTACTCGTACACGAAGAACGGGTTCGGCGTAACGCCGAGGCCCAATGAGTCCATGGACAGTTGGAAGGTGCCGTTGTTCTGGTTGGCGCTCCACTCGTTGTAGGAAACCTGTCGAGTCACCAGTTCGATCCCCACGGTCTTCAACTGCTCGGTCATGGTCTGCAGCGCGGCGATGTAGTCGTTGAACCCGCTGACGACCTGAGCGGTCAGGCTGGCCCGTTCGCCGCCCTTCGCGTAGATGCCGTCCCCGCCCTTCACCCAACCGGCGTCGGTCAACTTCTGTTCGGCCGTGGCGGTGTCGGCATCCATGGAGGCCAGCCCTTCCGGCTCAGCGGCGAACCAGGGGTCGTCGCGGCCGGGCACCATCATCGTGTACGAGGGCTGGGACGCGAAGTCCTCGAAGGCCGCGGCGTTGATCCGGGTCCGGTCGAGCGCGTAGTAGATGGCTTGCCGAATCGCCGGGTCGGTCTGCGGTCCGGTGCAACCGAGATCCGGGCTCGAGCAGGCGGCGAGCACCGTCGTCAGCACGTGGTTGTTCACGTACGTGATGTCCGGGTTGCCCTCGAGCTGCTGCTCCAGGCCGGGGATGAACACGCTCATCCAGTCGATGTCGCCGTTCAGCAGCGCGGTGTTCGCGGCGTCGGCGTTGCCGAACGTCACGTAGCGGATCTCATTGATCGCGGGCTTGCCTTCGTCCCAGTAGTTGGCGTTCTTCGTCAACACGTAGGACTGCGGCGTGAAGTTCGTCAGCGTGAACGGTCCGGTGCCGACCGGGTTCTCGTTGGTGAAGGTGGTGGGATCGGCCACATCTGTCCACAGATGCTCCGGCACGATTGCGGTGTTCCCCAACAGGTTCGGGGCCAGCGTATAGGAATTGGGCGCGCCGAAATCGACGGTCACCGTGGTGTCGTCCACGGCCGTCGCGGTGCCATCGAAGCCGGCGGTGTTGATGCCTGCATTCGCCTTCAGGTAGTTGAACGTGAATGCCACGTCGTTGGCCGTCATCGGGGTGCCATCGCTCCACGTGACGCCGGAGCGCACCACGATGGTGAGCACCTGGCCCGTCCCATCCCAGGTGGTCGATTCAGCCAGCACCATGGTCGGCTCGGCAGCGGCGGCGTCGGCTGCGGCCATGTTGTAGTGAACGAGGGCCTCGTAGATGATCCCGTTCGTCGGCTGCTGGGTTGTCGGCGAGAACGGGTTGAAGTTCTTCGACATGTCTCCCGTGGCGCCGGTGAAGGCGGTGATCGAGGTGCCGCCGTCGCCGTCGCCCTCTCCCTCGCCTTCGTCCGAAGAACAGGCGGAGAGTGCGAGTGCCGTCACCGCCGCAAGAGCCCCAATTTTTCGCGCAAGATGTTTCATGGGCGTAACCTA
>CAZSUN010000175.1:0-5824 GCA_964610045.1 uncultured Sphaerobacteraceae bacterium | reverse complement strand
GTCGGGTACACTCGCCGTATCGGGCCGCGCGATCGCGGCCACCCCGACTGCCCCGCGTCGCATCATCACGGAGCCACCCCATTGCCTGCCCAGAACCCACTTGCCAGCGACTCGCGTGACGCCACCGATCACGGCATCACCACCGTCGACTCGGTTGCCATCCTCGATTTCGGCTCGCAGTACAGCCAGCTCATCACCCGCCGCGTCCGCGAAGTCGGGGTCTATTGCGAGATGTTCGCCCACGACGCTACCTGGGACGATGTCAAGGGACTATCGCCGAAGGGCGTGATCCTCTCGGGCGGACCGAACAGTGTCTACGCCGAAGGAGCGCCACAGCTTCCGTCGTGGGTGCTGGAGCAGGACCTGCCGGTGCTTGGGATCTGTTACGGACTGCAACTGCTGGCACGCGAACTCGGCGGCTCGGTCGAGCCGGGAACGCGCAAGGAATACGGCCCGGCCGGGATCATCGTCGACCGCTCTTCCGGCGAGGCGCTGCTCTTCTCCGACCTGCCGAATCAGATCAACGTCTGGATGTCGCACGGCGACCATGTTGCCACGATGCCGGACGGCTTCAACGTGATCGCGACCTCGCCGAATTCCCCGATCGCGGCGATGGAACGCGGCCACATCTGCGGCATCCAGTTCCATCCCGAGGTCAACCACACCGAGCACGGCACCGATATCCTCCGGAACTTCCTCACGAAAATCGCCGGTTGCCGCCCGACCTGGTCGTCTGAGTCATTCATCGACGAGGCAGTCGCATCGATCCGGGCCCAGGTCGGCGACGGCAAAGTCTTGCTCGCTCTCAGTGGCGGGGTCGACTCGTCGGTTGCCGCCGCGCTGATCCACAAGGCGATCGGCGACCAGTTGACCCCGGTTTTCGTCAACAACGGTCTGCTCCGCAAGGGCGAAGCCGAACTGGTCCAGGAGGTCTTCACCCGGCACTTCGGAATGCACCTGGTCTACGCCGACGCCTCCGAGCGGTTCCTGGAGATGCTCTCCGGGGTCGAAGATCCGGAAGCCAAACGGAAGATCATCGGCGAGCAGTTCATCCGCGTCTTCGAGCGGGAGGCGGAGCAGGCCGGCCCGTTCGATTTCCTCGCCCAGGGCACCCTCTACCCCGACGTGATCGAATCGACCACCAAGGACACCAAGGCTGCCGCCAAGATCAAGACCCACCACAACGTCGGCGGACTGCCCGACGATATGCAGTTCGAGCTGATCGAACCGCTGAAGTGGCTGTTCAAGGACGAGGTCCGCAACGTCGGGCGCGCGCTCGGCTTGCCGGACGAGATCGTCGAGCGGCAGCCGTTTCCTGGGCCGGGGCTGGCGGTTCGCACCGTCGGCGCGGTGACCGATGAGGACCTGGAGTTGTTGCGCGGGGCCGACGCGATCGTCCGCGAGGAGATCGAGACGGCGGGCCTGGCGAAGGACGTCTGGCAGTACTTCGCGGTGATGACGCCCGTTCGCTCCACCGGCGTAATGGGCGACTACCGCACCTATGGCCGCGTCTGCGCGATCCGCGCGATCACCAGCCAGGACGCGATGACGGCCGACTTCGCCCGGTTGCCGTGGGATGTCCTCGCCCGCATGAGCAACCGCATCGTCAATGAGGTCCACGGCATCACCCGGGTGGTCTACGATATTACGTCGAAGCCGCCCGCCACCATCGAATGGGAATGACAGCCTCGCCATGATCGACACCGCGCCAATCACCCAGGTCGTACCCACACCGGAAATGATCCGCCTGTGGGCAGACGAGCTGATCCCGGGTGGTATCGATATCTGGTATTGGGACGATTCGCCGCTCGACCTGGACACGACTGGCTGCCAGATCATGAGCCAGAAGGCGTACCGGTCGGATCCCACCTTCAACGAGATTCGCTTCATGAATGCTTACTGCGAATGGCTGATGCCGGTCGAAGCGACGCACGTCATCGTCAGCGATCGTTCGTGGATCGAAACGCTCCCCGCCGCCGACCGGCAACGGGTGCTCCAGAAGCAGGTGGGACTGAAACGTGGGCTGGTGTTCTCGGCCGCCTGGTTTGGCGGACTTCCGGTGCAACTCCAGGAGTTCGTGGTAGAGGACCAGGTCGTGCTCGGCCAGGCCGTCTGGGCTGATCTTCCGCCGACTGTCCAGCATCGCGCGCTCCTGGCCGAGCAACGACGATGGGACGATGTGGATTGCTACCCGATCCCGGATAACGCTCCCGCGCATGTCCAGGCCATCGCCAACACGTTCAGTCCCCATGAGGGCACGAACTGCTACGCCATCACGGCCTATGGCGCAACTGCTGATTCCGCTCTTCTGGCGAGATGGTTGACGGTATCACCCATCGAACTGGTCGCGCCTCTTGGCTATCGCCAGGTACCTGGAAGCGAACCCGGGCCGGATGACATCGTGACCTTCGAGCGCCAGGGCAACATCGTCCACGCGGCCTACTGTATTGACGACGACAGGTTCCTCAACAAGAACGGTCAATCGCGGTTCAACCCGATCCGGATCGTCGATTGGTCGATGCTGGCCACCGATTGGCCGGACCTGACCGTCCTTATCTGGAGGCGAGCCGTATGATCCTCGAAGTCGCGATGCTTGACATCCTTCCTGGCCGCGAGGCCGACTTCGAGGCCGCGTTCGCGACGGCGTCCGGCATCATCTCATCGATGCCCGGATACGTCTCGCACGAACTCCAGCGATGTTTGGAGACACCGTCGCGCTACGTGCTGCTGGTGCGATGGGAGACGCTGGAGGACCACACGGTCGGTTTCCGGGGCTCGCCGCAGTATCAGGAGTGGCGAGCGCTGCTGCACCACTTCTACGATCCCTTCCCGACCGTCGAGCACTTTACGCCAGTTGAGGTTGGCACGTAGGGGTGGATGGCCCCGGCACGGTGAGCGCCAGCGAGGCGACCGGGGTCTGCCCACCCGCATATGGGCGCGATCGACCACGGGCCGTCGGCCTCGACGATCGGGGACCACCCGCGGTTCGTATCACCCGTTGCTCGCATGCGGTGCGTACATGATGACCGCCACGCCGGCCAGGCAGATCGCAGCGCCGATCAGGTCGTACCGGTCGGGCCGGAAACCGTCGAACACCATCCCCCACGCCAGCGATCCGGCCACGAACACCCCGCCGTAGGCGGCCAGGACCCGCCCAAAGTGCGGGCTTGGCTGGAAGGTGGCGATCAGGCCGTAGAGTCCGAGCGCGATTACTCCGGCGCCGACGAACAGCAAGCCGCGATGCTCGCGCAGTCCCTGCCAGACCAGCCAGGCGCCGCCGATCTCGGCGATTGCCGCCGCCACGAACAGGAGTACGGACTTCACGGTATCCATCGGACAGTCTCGCGAATGGCCGTTCCCGTCATGCCGCACATCCCATCATCGCGGCGATCACCGGTTGGGCGTCGGCCGGACCGGTCACATCGAGGGTGACCGCCTCCGGGCCGATCCCGAGGCTGAAGCGGAAGAACGAGCAGCACGTCTGCTCGGCCATCGCGAGGCTGGCGATGGCGCCTGCGTTGGCATCGCGTGGGAAGAGCAGCCTGATCCCATCCCCGAGTGATTCGCAGGCGACCGCCTGTGCCGTCACACGCTGCCATTCCCCGAACCGATCGCCGATCCGGCTGGCGTCGAGCGTGCAGGCGATCGTGTCGTTGGCGCTCGATAGTGGAACCGCCGTGGCGGTGCGGGGCTCGACCGAGACCGGATCGCTCGTGCAGCCACAGGCCTCGTTGCACGGGCCATCGGGCGTGTGGAGGTTCAGGCGCGCCGCCGTCTCCTGGAGCCGGGCGGTGAAGCCGACGAGGTCGGCGATTCTCCCCTGCGCCTCCGCAATCCTGTCCGCGACGAGGGCCGAAATTCGCTCCTGTATTGGGCCGCATTCCTCCGCATCGAGCAGGGAAACGAGTTCGCCGATCTCCGTCAGCGACAATCCCATACCCTTCGCTCGCGCCACGAATCGCAATGCCTCGATATCCTGGTCGCTGTACTGCCGGTACCCGGACTCCGAGCGTGCCGGAATGACGACACCCTCCTGCTCGTAGAAGCGCAGGGCACTCTCGGTGAACCCCGTCTGTCGTGCTGCCTCCGAAATCGTCAGTCCCTGCATGGCATGGCCTCCAGCGTTGCTCGAACGATACCTGCCTGCACGGTACACCCTCAACCTGGGTCGAAGGTCAAGGGGAAGGAGAAAAACAGGAAACAGAAAAGAGAAGATAGATGCGAGAACCATGCGCCAAGGTCACTACGAGGGTCTGCGCAACGTCGCACCTGAGACCCTCCTGGCCGTCCCTATTTCCTGTTTTCTCGTCTTCACCGGCCCTCGATCTCCCCGAGCACGGGTTTGATGTCCAGTACCGGGGTGCCGTCGATCGCTTCCAGGGCAGTGACGATGATGGCCTGATCCTCGACCGTGGTAATCGTGGTCCGGTGCAGACCGATTGGGTTGGGGCGGTCGGGCGAGCGAGTCGCGAAGACCCCGCAGATGGGGCGGTTGGGGTCGTGACGAGGCCGGACCTGGAGCACATCGCGATTCGCCAGGTGCAGCCAGGTCAGGATCAGGACCGGGGTGCCGGGTCGCAATCGGAGCATCGCCGGGGCCAGTTCCGCGCGGATCTCGATCCTGGCTGACGGTGCGTTCTCGTCCGCCTGCCGTGGGGCGTTCTTGCGATCCTTCAGGTCCGAGCGCACCCAACCGATTGGCTCCAACCGGATTTCGTCATCATTCATGCCTTCGCCTTTCTCCAGCCATCTCGCGCGGTACCGTTCCTGTTGCGTATGATCGCGGAAATGTCGCCTCGCTCGCTTTGGAAGGGAACCGCATGCCCCAATCCTGCCTCGACACCCTGATCGAATTGATGGCGCTGCCCGCGCCAACCGGGCAGGAGGAACCCGTCCTCGCCTGGTGCCGGGAGCGCTGGGCAGAACTCGGGGCCGAGATCGAGGTCACCCCGATCGGCAATGTGCTCGCTCACGCGGGAGGCACGGGACCGCGCCTGCTGCTGCAAGGCCACGCCGACGAGATCAGCTTCATCGTGCGCAGCGTCGACGAGCGCGGGTTCGTCTGGCTGGCTGATGGCCAGGGCAGTCGCCGGACCTTCCATGACCGCTACCCGGTCGGTCAGCCAGCCCTGATCCTGACCCGAACCGGAGCGCAGGTGCCGGGCGTCTTCGTCTCTCCCACCGGGCACGTCCTGAGTACCCGCAACGACCGTGAGGAGCGGTTGCCGGATAACGCCAGCACCGTCTGCGTCGATATCGGGGTCGACTCGAAGGCCGAGGCCAGCGCCCTCGGCATCCACCCGGGCGCCGGGGTGATCTGGAACCCGGAGACGCGCCGCTACGGTCATCGCTACGTCGGCAAGGCGATCGACAACCGGGTCTCGATCGCCCTGATGACCCACCTGCTGGAGACCGTGCCGGAATCGGAACGGCGGTACACCCTGACCGTCACGGCCACCGTCCAGGAGGAGATTGGCCTGCTCGGCGCCTGGTCGCTCGCAAGTCCGGACCGGTTCGACCTGGCGATCGCGATCGACAACGGTCCGCTTGCCGACTACCCCGGCACGGACGGTGGTGAGGTCGTCGGCAGGCTCGGGGCTGGACCAGCTATCGTCTACAAGGACTCGATGGCGCACTACGACCGGCGCGTGATCGCCCGCCTGCACGAAGTGGCCGCCGCGAACGGGATCCCCGTCCAGGAGACGGTCTATTCCGGGTTCGGCTCCGACGGCGTGGCGCTGATGCGATCGGGCGTGCCGGCGGCGCTGCTCGCGATTCCGACACGGTACACGCACTCGGCCTTCGAGATGGGCGACGAACGCGA
>CAZSUN010000174.1:3054-5842 GCA_964610045.1 uncultured Sphaerobacteraceae bacterium | reverse complement strand
CCGGCACGGCCTACCTGTTTCGCCTGTTCTGGCGATCGCTCGATGACCTGCCGCCACTGTGTGCCGGGCACGACGCGTTCGTGTCCGCGCTGCACTGGCCGGTTCGCGACCACCTAAATGATTCATAGGCGGTCGACCGTAGTGGGTAGCGCAAAGTGAAATGGTTGCTCCGGGAAGCAGGGCAGCCACACGTCGCTAACGCTCCTGGGCTGCCCCTCCAAACGACCGTCGATGGCGCGACTCTTGCGGAAATGGTTACAGGATCTGTCCAACCATACCGCCCAAGCGCGCCGAGCGGGGGATACCGAAGGCACGCGCAGGATGAATGGGCCCTGGCACGCGGCCGACCGCGTGTCAGGACCAGGACAACCCCGGCAACCCTACGATGAGAGTTGCGCCAGGATGGATTTCGGCACCTTGCAGATCATGGTGTAGGCGGGATCGAAGACGTTGCCGACCTCGTACTCGACACACTGCCCCAGCAGCGTGCTGGCGGCGACGATGTCCAACCCGTAGTCGCGTTCCAGCCAGGCGACCATCTCGGTGGTGGCGTGTTGTAGCGCCTGGTCGAGCGGCCGGGCATTGCCAGCGGTGAAGATGTAGTCGGCGTTTTCACCGCGCGGCCAGCCGATCGTCTCGCCCTTGCGCAAATCGACGGTGAACTCGACATCGAACGAGATCTCGATGCCGGTCCCGGCAATTTCCCCGTCGCCCTGCACCGCGTGACCGTCGCCGAGGTGGAAGAGCGCGCCTTCGGCAAAGACCGGAAAGTAGACGGTGACACCTTCCCGGAAACCCCGATAGTCCATGTTGCCACCGTGCTCCGCCGAGGTGGCGGTGGAGATCGCCTGGCCACCCCTGGCCGCGACACCGAAGCAGCCCAGCATCGGCACGACCGGCACCTTCAGCGATTCCAGGCCCGGGACCGGGTCAGCAAGGGTGGCGACGCCATCCGGATCGACATTCCAGGTCACGATCGGATCGTCCGGCAGATTCCGGGCGAACTCGGGGTCGACGACGTTCGGGGCGAGCACTCGCGCCGACCAGCCAGTCGGGCGGTTCGGTCTCAGCTTGTCGAGGTGGACCACCAGCGTGTCACCGGGTTCCGCGCCTTCCACGAAGAACGGTCCGGTTTGCGGATTGCCGCGGGTGGCCGCCTGCTCTCCATTCGCGTCGACGCCACGGGCATCGACGGTGGTGGTGGCGACAGTGTCGCCGGGTTGGATGGTAAGCGCGGCGGGATGGGTACCCATGGTGTTCCAGTAGGTGGTCGGCGAGAATTCGTGCCGGGTCATCCTGTGTCCTTTCCAAACATGATCGCAGTGCACTCGCGACAGGATACGGTGGGTTTGCCGATTGTGGCGCCACGAGTTCCCCATCATGATGGAGGACACGCGCGAGCAGCATCGGCCATTTCACCTCAACCGGCTATGCTCGCCTGGTCCTCCCCTACGTTGAATCCGGCACGTACGCTCCGCATGCACCTGCATCGCGTTTGCGAGGTCTTCCGGGGTGTTCATGTTGAAGCAGGACAGCAGGTCCGGGTCGTAGTGCGCCACCGTGACGCGGTCGATTTCCCGCACGCGGACGCGGTCGAACCAGCCGGTCACCCGGTTGTTGCCATCCCGGAGGCACTCCTCGATGTGCGGCAGGCATGCCGGCGAGTAGATCGCATGCAGCGGCTGCGGGCGATCGGTCACGGGCACGATGACATCGGCGTCCTCCGGCAGCGAGACCATGTAGCGCAGCAGGTTCACATTCAGGAACGGCATGTCGCAGGCGACGACGATCACGCGCGATCCGTTGGCGGCAGCCAGTGCAGCGTGGATGCCGCCGAGCGGTCCCTGACCGGCCACCGCGTCGGGAATCCGGGGTACGTCCGGGAGGACGGACAGCGGAACGCCGCCGACCACGATGAGGTGGTCCGTGATCTCACCCAGGCGAGCAGCCACGATTTCGATCAAGGCAGGGCCGCCCGGTTCGAGGGTGAGCAACGCCTTGGCCCGGCCCATCCGCCGGGACGCGCCGCCGGACAGGATCGCGCCGGTGAGCTCGACGCCGCTCACCTCAGGTAGGACCTGGCCGGATCCGCACAGCGGCGGCAGAGGGCGCGACCCTCCAGGACGAGTTCCCGCCCGTTGAAAACCTCCTCGCCGCAGGCGTCGCAGACCGCGCGCCGGTCCGGGCTGCTGACGAGCGTTGTCACCGGGATCGCGAGCGACACTCGTTCGGCCACCAGTAACTCAGCGACCGGCACTATCTGGTAGCCCTGCAGGTACGCGTGCCACCGGCTCGGGGCATCAGGCGCATACCGTTGGGCCAGGGTCCTGGACGCCGGGGAGGGATGCATGCGCACGGCGTCTCCGGTCTGGGTGTCGACGAAGGTGGCGGAGACCTTTCCTTCATCGACGCAACGCAGGGTGCGATGCCCGATGGTGCAGCCGGTCGCGGCGGTGATCCCGTCCACGAAGCAGCCGTCGGTTTCCACGATCGTCAACAGCCGCTTGTCCGACTGCGGAAGTTCCAGTCGCAAGTACCCGGCAGCGTGCATCCCCATCCTTACCCCTAGCACCTGGCGCGGGCAAAGATGGTCGTGCGCTTCGGCACAAACCTTCAAGAGTTCGTGCATGCGCGGTTCAGTCATGCGGGCCGCTAACCACAGGTACCGATATTCGCTCGCGCGACGTGTAGACATTGCATCGCTCGTCGCGGAGGAACCCCACCAGGGTGATACCGAACTCGCGGGCCAGGTCCACCGCGAGACTGCTCGGGGCGGATACCGCGCAGA
>CAZSUN010000174.1:0-2954 GCA_964610045.1 uncultured Sphaerobacteraceae bacterium | reverse complement strand
CCGAACTCGCGGGCCAGGTCCACCGCGAGACTGCTCGGGGCGGATACCGCGCAGACGATCGGAATCCCGGCAACCACGCTTTTCTGCAGGATCTCGTAGCTCGTCCGGCCGCTCACCATCAGGATGGTGTCGTGAAGCGGCAGCCTGCCCTCCATCAGCGCCCAGCCGATCAACTTGTCGAGCGCATTGTGGCGGCCCACATCCTCCCGCGCCGCCAGCAGGCTGCCTTCGCGGTCGAACAGGGCGGCGGCGTGCAGGCCACCCGTCCGGTCGAAGATGCCCTGCGCTTCCCGCAGCCTGGCGGGTAGCGAGTACAGCACGTCAACCGGCACCACGGGTCCAGGGGGAATCGACGGAGGGCGCCGCAAGCTCAGGGCATCCAGCGATGCCTTTCCGCACACCCCACAGGCACTGGTCGTGAAGAAATGGCGCTCGAGCGGCGCCAGGTCAGGCATCGCATCCTGCCGCAGCGTGACATTGACGATGTTGTACTGCTGTTCCGCATCGACGTCCGGATCGACGCAATAGCTGACTGTCGCCACATCGTCGCGACTCGCAATCACGCCCTCACCGAGCAGGAAGCCCATGGCGAGTTCGAAATCGTTGCCGGGCGTGCGCATGGTCACCGCCACGGATCGCCGGATGCCGCGCGCGACCAGGCGAATCTCCATCGGTTCTTCCGTGGCCAGGGTATCCGGGCGCGAACGGCCATGCCCTTGTTCGATCGTCCAGACGGTGGCCGGAGTCTTGTTTCCGGGACGGCGATGCACGACGCCCATCCTTCCCTGCAACCCGTTCCTGACATGCCGGCAGAGTGTACCCGCATTGCCGTATCTGGAGTTCCGTCACTTCCCGGGCGGCAGGGGACACCCGTCACCGGTCGAGCTGGCGGCGCTGGGCAATCGCCATACCGGCGCCGATCGCGACCGCCGCAATCGCCAGGGAGGCAGCGACGGCCGTGCGCAAGTCAACGGCGCCGACGTAGATGCCCGCGTGATCGGTGAGCCCGACCGGCGACCAGCGCGCGATCGACGGCCAGGCCGTCAGGATGGACGAGAGCAGGACCAGCACGATGGCAATCGCCGTGGCCGGGCCCACACGACGGAGGATCGCCGTCAGCAGAAAGGCCAGGCCGCCGAACGCGAGTTGGTAGAAGAACCCAGCCACAACCAATCGCAGGACACCAGCGGCCGACGGCGCGCCGATCAGGACCGCCGTCTCGTACCAGGCCGCCGCCATGCCGAGGACGAAGCCGGCGGTCATCGTGACGAGGGATACGGTCAGCCGGGGGACCAGCAAGGTCCAGAGGTCGGCACGGCGTGTGCGGTAGAAAATCGCAAGCTGGTAGGAAGCGTCGATGGCACAGGCGGAGACCAGCATCGCCAATCCCGCCATCAGGCCGATCTGCATGGCGCTGCCCATGTAGCCGACCATGCCATCGGCCGGCACCGGATCGGCGATGATGACCTGGACCTGTGCGTTGTTCGTCGCCGACCCGATGATCTGCGCCATGTACCGCGCGAGCAGCGGGTCTGCGAACCCGAAGAAGGCATAGACGAACAGCAGGCCGATCAACCGCCGCGTGCGCCAGACCCGGAACCATTCGACGCGCCATGGCGACAGGCCCCCTGCCGGGAGGGTGGACGCGCTCATCAGGGCTGCTCCTCGCTGACAATGGCCGCGAAGGCATCGTCCAGGTCCGGACGATCCAGCACCATCTCCACGACCGGCACGCCGCTCTCGGCCAGCAGCCGCGGCAATGTGCGCTCACCGGCCTCCATCGACCGCATCCGGATGTGCACCTCGGCCACGGAGAGGGCAGTGCATGCCTCGACACCAGGCGCGCCGGCGAGGGATCTGGCGAGGAGGCCGGCATCGCCGTGGGTGCGCACTCGCCAGACCGGTCGCCGCTGGCCCTGAATCAGGGAGCCCAGGGTGCCCTGGTACACGACGCGTCCCTTCACCAGGATGATGACGGTGTCCGCGATCTTCTCGACATCGGCCAGCGAGTGGCTGGAAAGAACCACCGCCCGTTCCTTTCCCAGGTCTTCCAGAAGGTCGAGAACCTGCCGCCGCCCGACGGGATCGAGGGCGCTCGTCGGCTCATCGAGAATCAGCAGGCGTGGGTCGGTGACCAGCGTGCTGGCGATGCCGAGCCGCTGGGTCATGCCGCGCGAGAATCCGCCCACCCGGCGAGTCCCGGTGTCAGCGAGGCCGCAGCGGGCGAGGATCGCGGCGTTCGACTCGCTGCTGCGACGCCGGGCGAGCGCCGCCGATTGGTCCAGGACCTCACTGGCAGTGAGCCAGCGCTCGAAGACCGGGGTATCGGGACAGTACGCGACACGTCCGATCGCCGGGGCTATCGTGACCGTGCCGGCATCCTGGCGGACGAGACCGGTGACAATGGTGAACAGGGTGGTCTTGCCTGCGCCGTTCGGGCCGATGATCGCCGTCACACCACGATCCGGGATGGTGAGCGACGCGCCGAGCAGGCCGGTCCCGCCGAAATCCTTCACGAGGCCAGTCACGGCGATCGCAACCGCAGGGGGCGGCAGTGCATTCATCCCTTCCGCCCGATCAGGAGGTAAATGATTCCGCCGAGCGGGATGGAGACGAAGCAGATGATCGCCCATGCCCATTTGGGCAGGTAACTCACGGATTCCTGATGCCAGATGTCCCACCAGCAGTAGATGACGAAGGCTGCAAGCAGGATGAAGAGCGGGAGCAGGGCCGCGACCGGCACGCCATAAAATTCACCCATGGACGAGCATTCCCTTCTCCGGGGCATCTGGATCCATTCCGTCGGGCAAGGTGATTGGCACATCGTCTTGCCTGCGAGCGACGTTGTCAACGATCGGCGTACCGTGAGATCCGCAGGCGTGAGCCGACCATGACCGCGTCCTGTAAACTGGAAACACCACAGCTACGGGTCCTGGACAGACCCCACCAGCACC
>CAZSUN010000173.1:0-5909 GCA_964610045.1 uncultured Sphaerobacteraceae bacterium | reverse complement strand
AACGACCGGATGCGCCCGTGGTTCGGACCGGAATCCCTGACCGGGTCACTCCCCGAGGGTGTAACTCAGGACACGCTCGCCATCGCCCCGAGCGAGGCGACCGGATTCGTGGAAGACGGTGACATCATCGACCTCGGCACCCGCCGTCTCTGCGTCCTCCACATACCGGGACACTCGCCCGGACTGGTCGCGCTGCTCGACGAGAACGCCGGCATCCTCTTCAGCACCGATGCCGCCTACGATGGACCGCTCTACGCCTCCCGCGGGCCTGACCTGGTTGCCTATGCAGAGTCCCTGCAACGCCTGGCCGATCTCGCCCCCGGCCTGCGGACCGTCTACCCCTCGCACAACCGGGTGCCCATCGAACCGTCGTTGATCGCCCCGATGGCGGACGCCCTCCGACGCATCCTCGACGGCGCGCAGCCGATCGCCACCGAAGCTGGCCGCGAGACCTACCAGATCGGCGACGTGGTTCTCTACCTCTCCCCCAACGAGCCGGACAGTTCGGAAACATCCATGACGAATGTTTGACACGCTCCCTGCTCTATGATGGCTGTATCCGATCGGCACGCTTGCCCCAGACGATTGCCCGTGTCCGGGTCAGGCGCCGCACCGTTTGGCGACCGGACCTATCGACGAGGACGAGCTACCCATGACCCAAACCACCCTGCCGCCGTTCGATTTCGAAATCGCCTTCCGTGATGGCAATCCCTATCCGGCTTACGCGCACTACCGGACGCTGGAACCCGTGCACGTCATCCCCCCGGACGAGCGCAGAGTGGAGGATGCACAGACCAACCAGGTGATCTTCTTCCGCCACGCCGATGTCATGGCGTCCCTGCGCGACAACCGGCTCGGCCGCGAGCACGGCGGCGATTCGTCCGCACCGGTCGATACCAACGACGAGTCGTTCTGGGCCATGGCCAACCATTTCATGCTCTTCCGCGATCCTCCCGTCCACACCCGCCTGCGAAGTGTCGCCAACATGGCGTTCACGCCGCGACAGGTCGAGCGGATGCGCCCGCACATCGAGGCCACCGCGCAATCGCTGATCGACGAGATGCGCCGGGCCGGGAACGAGACCGACCTCATCTCGCAGTTCGCATTCCCGCTGCCGATGCTCGTCATCGCCGGCCTGATTGGCATCCCTGCCGAGGATTTCCGGCTTTTCCGCCGGGTCGCCGGAGACATCGCCGCCGCGATCGACGTGCCGTCCGAGGGGTTGCAGGAGTTCGTCGCCCGGGTCGACCAATCCACCGCCGAACTGATCTCCTACCTGCGCGACCTGGTGGCCCAGCGGCGGGCGAATCCGCAGGATGACCTGCTGACCAGGCTGATCGAGGCGGAATCCGCTGAAGGCAAGCTCAACGAGCGCGAACTGATCGCCACCTGCATCCTGCTGATCGTGGCCGGGCACGAAACCACCGTGAACCTGATCGGCAATGGAGCCCTGGCCTTCATGCGCAACCGCGACCAGTGGCAGGCGCTGGTTGACGATCCATCGCTGGCCCGCAATGCCGCCGAGGAGGTGCTGCGCTACGACGCCCCGGTCCAGTTCACCTCCCGCCTCGTCAAGGAGGAAGCCGAGTACGGCGGTGTCACCCTTCATCCCGGCGACTGGGCCTCGATGATGCTGGGATCGGCCAACCGCGATGAGACAATCTTCCCCGATCCGGACAGGTTCGATATCCGGCGCGATGTAGGGCGGATCATGTCGTTCGGCATGGGCATCCACTTCTGCCTCGGGGCACCGCTGGCGCGGCTGGAAGGTGAAATCGCCTTCGCCACGCTCGCGCAGGCATTCCCGGACATGGCCTTGGCCACGGATGCCGTCCGCTGGCGCCCCGGCGCCGTCTTCCACGGCCTGCAGGAATTGCCGGTGCGGTTGGCGTAACCCATGCCCGGCGTTCAATTCCCCGCTCACGTAGGGGCCGTCCACCCCTACGTGGGAAGCGGATCGAGCGCACCAATGCCTCCCCTTGCGCAAACACGGCGGCCGGGTTGAACTTCGCGACCCGATCGGTGACCCTTGCACGCTCGCGCGCCGCGCCTACCGGGGAGAGGGCATGATTTCGGCGGTCAACCTGAGCAAATCGTTCCGGCGTCCGGTCAAGGACCCCGGCATGAAGGGTGCGCTCAAGCACCTCGTTCGCCCTCATTTCCGCGATGTGGCGGCGGTGAGGGATGTCACGTTTTCCATCGAGGAAGGCGAATCCGTCGCCTACGTCGGACCCAACGGCGCCGGCAAGAGCACCACCGTCAAGCTCCTCACCGGCATCCTCGTGCCGAGCGGCGGTGAGGTGACCGTCTGCGGGCTGCACCCTTTCCAGCAGCGCCAGGCCAACGCCCGCAACATCGGCGTGGTGTTCGGCCAACGCACCCAGCTCTGGTGGGATATCCCGGTGGTCGAGAGCCTGCGCATGCTGGGCGACATCTACGATGTCCGGGGGGAGGACTTCACCCGCACCTTCGACGAACTTGCCGAGGTGCTCGATCTCGGGCCGCTGCTGTCCGTCCCGGCCCGGCAACTCAGCCTCGGCCAGCGGATGCGCTGCGACCTCGCGGCCTCGCTCATCCACCGCCCGAAGATCCTCTACCTCGACGAACCGTCAATCGGGCTCGATGTCAGCGTCAAGGCCCGGTTTCGCGAGTTCATCCGGTTCGTGCACCGCGAGCGCGGCCTGACGGTGCTGCTGACCAGCCACGACACCGGCGACATCGAGGAACTCTGCCCGCGGATGATCATGATCGACCAGGGCAGGATCATCTACGACGGCGAATACGCCGAGGTCACCCGACGTTTCGGTTGGGAGCAGAAGGTGCGCGTCACCCTGACCGAAGAACGGGATCGGGCGGTCGCCATCGCCAGCGAGGCGCTGGGGCGGACGCCAACCCTGTCCATCGACGAGCCTGGTCCGGCGGCACTCGCCGTGTCCTTCGACGCCCGCGCCACCTCATCCGGCCAGATCATCCGGGACCTCGCGACGGCTCTCCCGATCGCTGACATCGCGATCGAGGAGACGAGCGCCGAGAGCATCATCCGGAACCTGTACGAGGGGAAGTTGCAGTTCGAGGAGGGGCCTGATGGCGACCCAGGTTCGCGCTGAGCCGCGCCCCAAATACGTCAGCCTGGCGCTGACGGCCTTCCAGCAGGCGATCACCTACCGCTTCACGACCCTGACGAACATCGCCCTCACCTTCATCTGGGTCTTCATCCTCTACTTCCTCTGGCAGGCGGCGTTCGACGAGCAGGCCACCATCCAGGGATTCACCTGGGAGGAGATGCGCACCTACGTCGTGATCGCCTACGGGTTGAATGCCCTGATCGGCTGGCGGATTTCGTCGAACATGATGTTCACCATCCGCACCGGAGAAATCCTGCGTGACCTGACGCGGCCACTGAACTACTGCTCCAGCCAGCTCAGCGTCGCCACCGGCGCGGCGATGGTCGAGGGCATCCTCAGCCTGATCCTGACGCTGGTGGTGGGACTGGTCTTCATCGGGATCCAGCCGCCGGACAGCGCCGCCGCCGGGATGCTGTTCGCGATCGCCGTGGTGCTGGGGTTCTTCACCAAGGCGCTGGTCGTCTTCTGCGTCTCGCTCCTGACGTTCTGGACGCTGAACGGCGTCGGGATCGCCTGGAGCCGGGAGGCGATCATCAGCATTCTCAGCGGCACCATCATCCCGTTGGCGATGATGCCGGGCTGGCTGCGCGGCATCGCCAGCGTCTCGCCGCTGCGGGGGGTCGTCAGCACCCCGCTGATGATCTACCTCGGCAAGGCGGAGGGGACCGAGGCGCTGGGTTTGCTGGCGCTCTCGGCGGGCTGGTTGCTGGCGATGGCGATCTTCGCCAACTGGGCGTGGAAGGCGGCGTTCAACCGCGTCGAAATCCAGGGAGGGTGAGATGACGATCGCCTCCGCCCGCAAGAATGTCCGGCTCTACTTCCGGCTCCAGCTGATGCAGTTGCGAAGCACGGTGGAATACGCCTCCGACTTCTGGATCGGGATCGTGGGCGCGATGCTGATGCAGGCGTCAGGCCTGGTGTTCATTTCGGCCCTGTTCAGCCAGATTCCGGCGGTGGCGGGGTGGACGGTCTGGAACGTCGCGCTGCTCTACGGTCTGGCGATGTTGCCGAAGGGGCTGACCGAACTCTTCTGCGACGGTCCCTGGACCCTGCGGATGAAGGTCAACTCCGGCGAGTTCGATCGGGTGCTGGTGCGGCCGATCTCGCCCGCGCTGCAGAGCGCGACGGCGATCGTCAGCATTCACGGCCTGGGGCAGGTGATCCTCGGCGCGGTCATGATCTGGCTTGGGTTGTCCCGGAGCGACGCGGTGTTCCACTGGTGGACGCTGCCGTTCCTGGCGGTGGTGGTGTTGTGCAGCGCGGTGATGATCGGAGCGCTCAACTTCTCGTTCAACCTGACCGGCTTCTGGGAACCGAGCGCCCAGAGCGCCTTGCCGACGATGCTGGCGCTCTCGATCGACTTCGCGAAGTTCCCGCTCGATATCTACAACGGGATCATCCGCACGGCGGTGACGGTCTTCATTCCCTACGCCTTCATCTCGTATTTCCCGGCGCTGGTGCTGCTGGACCGCGACTACGGCTGGCAATGGCTCGGCTGGTGTACTCCCCTCGTCATGGTCTGGGTCGTCTTCGTTGCCAGCCGCCTCTGGGGCGCCGCCCTCAACCGCTACCAGGGGGTGGGGCATTGACGCATGGGGTCCAGCAACCACCCCACGAACCCGCTCGCCATGCCTGTCATTCCTCGGCTGGCGCCTCGTCGTCGGCTCGGAATGACAGGAACGGGGGTGCTACCGGCTGAAGACGACGTCGTTGAAGTACATGGCCACTGACGGCGCCCCTGCGCGGTCGAAACGTTCTCGGCACTCGAAAGGACATGACGCTCGTGCAGCAGATCGCGCTGATTTCCGACACCCACGGCAACCTCCCCGCTCTGGAGGCCGTGCTGGCCGATATCGACCGGCGCGGGGTGACCACCATCCATTGCCTGGGCGACCTCGCCGGCAAGGGACCGAGCGGATCGCGCGTGGTCGACATCTGCCGCGAGCGGTGCGCCGTCACCCTGCTCGGCAACTGGGATGTCTACCTCTCCCAACCGCAGGAGCACGCGGCGGCCCAATGGTGGCGGCAGGAACTCGGGCCGGAGCGCTGCGCCTGGCTCGGGAGCCTGCCGTTCGCGCACGATTTCGTCCTGAGCGGGCAGCGGATGCGCCTCGTCCACGCCTCGCCACAGGGGATTTTTCACCGCGTTCGCCAGCGCGATGCGGACGACCGGCTGGAGGCGATGTTCGATGCTACGGACCTCACCGATCCCGCGTTCATCCCCGATGTGGTGGGCTACGGTGACATCCACACCGCGTTCGTCCGCACGTTTCCGGGCAAGATCCTCGTCAACGTGGGCAGCGCCGGCAACTCGCTCTCGTCCACCCAGGCGGACTACGCCCTGCTGGAGGGGAACATTGGCGACACTGCCGCCGCGCCGTGGAGCATCCGGATCGTGCAGGTGCCCTACGACACCGAACGGGCAATTGCAGACGCGCATGCCACCGGTGCCCCGGAACTGGACAAATGGACGTTCGAACTGACCACCGGCCGCTACCGCGGGGTCATGCCGGAGAACTGGACGCGGTCGCAGGGCTGATCGTACCTGGGACCGGGATCGGTCATCCTTCCCCGTTCCGGACGCGCAGGTAGATGGCATGGATCTCGGGCAGGATCGCCCGAACCTGATTCCGGCTCAGGCCAGGATCGCGTTCGAGCACCCGCTGGAAATCGTGCAGGGTTCGCACCTCCGGCGTCATGGTGCCATCGAGCCAGCGCTCCAGGTATTCCGCGCCCCACGGCTCGTAGCGAAACGGCTTGTCCGGGGCGTCGTTCTCCGCGAAC
>CAZSUN010000172.1:0-5913 GCA_964610045.1 uncultured Sphaerobacteraceae bacterium | reverse complement strand
CCCGGGTTATAGAGGAACGCGCCCATGAAATAGGGGTCGAGCGATCCGTTGCTCGTGTTCGAACCGACCCAGGTATCGGTCGCCGTCATCAGCGGAATCTCGTTGGCCGCACCGTCGCCGTTCGGGTCCTGGTCCTTGAACGCCTGGTAAACGGCGACCAGTTCATCGGTGGTGGTCGGCACCTCGAGTCCGAGGGCATCGAGCCAGGGCTTGTAGATCCAGAGCTTGCGCGGGTTGCGGCAGTGGTAGCAGTCGTTGACGTTCGGCATCGAGTAGATCGTGCCATCGTTCGACGAGATCAACTCCGGGGTGGACGGGTATTCCGTAAAGATCCGCTTGATCTCGACCCCATGCTGTTCGATCAGGTCGTTGAGCGGGATGAACAACCCCTGCGATCCGTACAGTTCGAGCTGCGACGGGTTGAATGCTTGCGACATGAAGACATCCGGCAGATCGCCGCCGGCGATCATGGCGTTGACGACGGCCCGGCGCTCGTCGGCGGTTCCCGCGACTTCCTGCCATTCGATGTGGACGCCGGTGCGTTCCTCGAGCCAGAGGGTGAAGTCGTTGGCTGCCCAGTCACCAGCGTTTTGGGACTGCGGGACGACGACCTTGAGGGTGACGCCTTCCTCGCTGATCTTTGCCGGTGTCGACGGCAGCGGTCCCACCCAGCCTTCCGGCAGGATCGGTCCACCATCGGCGGATGGCGTCTGGGCGGCCGCGGGCGAAATCGCGAGGCCGCCAGCGAGGGCGGTGGCGATGGCGCCGGCCGAAGCGCCGGTCATGAACGCACGCGTAACGAACTCGCGGCGGTCCACGGTGCCCGTTTTCAGGCCGTGAAGCAGGTCGTACCAGTCCTGTGTCGACATGGGTGGCTCCTTTTGAAGATCTCCGTGGCGCTGGTCCATCCAGCGCCGGACCGATACCGGCCCAGCGTCAGCCGCGTCCTGTCATTGGGTGCGGCACCTCCTCTCCGCAGTGATGAAACGTCCAGGGTCCAGAGGGATTCATGGGTGCAAATCCGCGCTGGCGCCGGGTTCCTGCGGTGGCAGGTACCGGCCGTCGCGGATGCCAGCGGGATGGACGAAGTACTGCCGCAGGTGCGGGATGTGTTCGAGGAAGATACGCTCGTTGTCGAGCGCGACTGCCAGAAAAAGCATCAGGTGCTGGTGGACCTGTCCCATGTCGCCGACGTGGGGGGCGACCGGGAGACCGGCCTGGCGGGCGAGCAGGGAGACTGTCAAAAACTCGCTGATTCCGGCGAGCCGGGTGCAATCGGCCTGCACGTAGTGCAGGGCGCCGGCTTCGATGTAGTTCTTGAACGCGATCCGGTTGGCGACGTGTTCCCCGGTCGCGATCCGGATCGGGGCGATCTCGCGGGCGATTTTCTGGTGCCCCAGGATGTCGTCGGGATGGGTTGGCTCCTCGATCCAGAACGGGTTCACCGCCGCGAGGCGTTGACTGAGGCTGATTGCCTGCGGGACGGTCCATTGCTGGTTGACGTCGATCATGAGGGAGACATCCGGGCCGACTGCCTCGCGCAGCAGGGACGCCCGGCGGATGTCCCGTTCCGGGTCCGCCGATCCGACCTTGAGCTTGAGCGCGTGGAATCCTTCGGCCACCGCCACGCGGGCGTTGCCCACCAGGCGCTGGTCGTCGTACCCGAACCAGCCGATCGAGGTGTCGTAGCCGGGATACCCGTCGTTCAGGATGGACGCGCGTTCGGTGCGGCTCGGCAGCCAGTGACGGAGCAGGCCGGTCGCCTGCTCCGCCGTGAGGACGTCCTCCAGGTAGCTGAGATCGAGCAGCGCGACGACCTGTGCCGGTTCGAGATCGAGCAGGAGCGACCAGAGCGGCACTCCCCGGACTTTCGCCCAGAGGTCGAAGCAGGCATTGGTGATCGAGGCCAGGGCGAGATGGACAACTCCCTTGTGCGGACCCAGCCAGCGAAGCTGGGGATGGTCGGCCAGCGAGCGCTGGATTGCGCCAAAATCGGCCATGACCTCCTCGATGTCACGGCCGACGAGTGGGGCGGCCAGCATCTCGATCGCCGAGTTGACGAGGTTGTTCCCCGCGCCGAGGGTCAGCACGAACCCTGTCCCGGTTGTTCCATCGGCCGTGCCAAGCAGGGTCACGGCGTAGGCGTATTGCGGATTCCGGTGGATGGCGTCGGTGCCCTCCCCCGGCTTCAGGTCGAAGCGGGCGTCGCGAGTGGCGATGGTGGCGATCGGGTGCGACATGGCCGGGCGGCATCCTTCGTGGCGGGGAGCTACGATGGTCGGAGCGAGAGTTTCACGACCGTGGCCAGTGGATCGACCTGCGACCCTGGGAGATGCACCTTCAGGTAGCCGTGCGAGAGGTGATGCCCGTGTTGCTCGAAGGCGAGCGGCTCGCCGGTGGCGAGGACGCGCGCATTGGTCACCTTCCGTTCCAGGCCGCGGATGCGGAGTTCGTCGCCGTTGGCCCTGCCCAGGACAAAGAGGTAGATCGCATCGGCGGCGCCGGTCGACGGACCGTAGTACGCGCCCGATGGTAACCCCGCGCCCACGTCGAACAAGGCTTCATGGTTGCGGTGGACCCAGGCGCCCATGGTACGCAACCGGGACGCGAACTCCGGCGGGATCTCCCCATTGCGATCCGGCCCGACGTTGATCAGGAAGTTGCCGCCCTTGGCGCTGACTTCCGCGAAGGTGGCGACCAGTTCGACCGGGGTCTTGTAGCCACGGTCGGATGGGTTGTAGGCCCAGGTGTCGTTGATCGTCATGCAGGTTTCCCACGGCCGGTCGGGGCGGTCGATCGGGACGTACTGCTCAGGCGTGGAGTAATCGCCGAGCAGGGGATCGGCCAGACGGTCGTTGACGATGCAATCGGGCTGCAATTCGTGGATCATCTGGACGAGTTCCGCGGCTTTCCACTCCTCCGGGGTGTGCTCCCAGTGACCGTCGAACCAGAGCAGGTCGATGTCGCCGTAGTTGGTCAGCAGTTCGCGCACCTGGCCGTGCATGAAGGCGATGTATCGATCCCAGGCGGCGGGATCGGCGGCGATGCTCGCCGGGCAACCGGGAGGGACCGCCTGTGGCGTGCGTTGGTAGCCGGGCCGGTCGGGCGACAGGGCGACGGGGTAGTCGGCGTGGTGCCAGTCGCAGAGTGAGAAGTAGAAGCCGACCAGGATTCCGGCATTCCGGAATGCCTCAACATACGGACGCAGCAGGTCCCGTCCTGCAGCACGGTTGGGGGCGGAATAGGTTTCCAGCGCCGTGTCGTACAGTGCGTACCCGTCGTGGTGCTTCGATGTCAGGATGGCATAGCGAACGCCGGCTTCCTTCGCCAGGGCGGCCCATTCCACCGGGTCGTACCGCTGCGGGTCGAACTCGTCCGCGAGCGCTTCGTATGCCTGCCACGAAATGTCCTCGCGGACGAGCGGCCACGATGCCTCGAAGCCACGGATCGTGTACGGTCCCCAGTGTATGAACAACCCAAAGTGGGCATCCCGGAATTTCTCGATTCGGTCCACGGCGGTGTGTCGTCCTTCCGTACTATCGTGAGGCCTACAGGTGGAATTCGATGAGCGCGCGATGTTTGACGTTCTGGATGTGCTCCTCCATGGCGGTGGCGGCGGCTCCGGGATCGCCCAGAAGGAGCGCTCCAACAATCCGGACATGTTCGTGCCGAGCCTGGACACGGGCGTTGGGAGCGAGGGCAAGCCGGAGGACGGTGATCGCCAGTTGACCGCTAATGTCGCGCAGGGTTTGCGCCAGCCGCTCGTTGCCGGCGCGTCCGACGATGAAGAAGTGGAGATCGAGATCGGAGCGGACGAAACCCTCGGCGTCGCCGGGTTCGTTCTGCGACGGTTTGTCGCTGGGCGCCGGAAGGTATGGGCGGAGGTCACTGGCCGTGATGCGCGAAGTGGCCATGCGAATCGCCCACGACTCGAGGGCGGTGCGCAGGTCGAACAGTTCCTCGATCGACTGGCGGGTGGGTTGGGTGACGAAGAACCCGCGCCTGGCGTTGACTTCGACCAGCCCGACCTGGCTGAGCCGGAGCAGCGCCTCGCGGACAGGAGTGCGGCTGACACCGAACTCGCGCGCAAGGGCTTCGTCGGAGAGGCGTACACCGGGCTCGAATTCAAGGTTGACGAGGCGTCGCCAGAGCGCGTCGTAGAGCGATTCGGTGACGTTGGCGAGGCGTATGGAGTGCGTTTCGCGTTCGCCCTGGAGCAAATCCCCGTAGCGAACGCCCGCCGGATCGGACATGGGGTCATCCTGATGAAGCACGTGCGTTCCGCATATCGTATACGATATGCGGAAATGTGCAAGCCATTCTTCCCGGGCACAGGCGTGATGCGTGCGACAATCGCCTGGTCGAGTCCGCTTGCATGACGCTCAGGGGGCCAAACGTGGAACAGGCGCTCCAGATCTGGTTGGCGAATGAGGGATATCCCGGCGCAACCGACCTTCACCCCCTCCGGGGCGGGTTCGGCAGTACCGATTTGTGGGTATTCCGTCCCGATCCGGGTGAATCACGCCTCGTCGCCAGGCTCTTCCCGGTGGGATCCTTCCGGGTGGCCGAGCGCGAGGCGCTGGCCATGCATGCGGCAGCCTCGCACGACCTGCCCGTGCCCGATGTCGTTGCGCGCGGTGCGGTCGAGGGGCGTCCGGTCCTGGTCACGGAGTTCGTGGAAGGCGAGACGGCCTTCGAGCGGCTAGCTGCCCGGCCGGACCGGGCAGGGGATACCGGCAGGGCGATGGGAACAGCGATGGGGCGATTGCACCAGGTTGCTGCGCCGGTTGGTCTGTCCAGCCCCGGCGACTGGATCGCGCGGGGCGGGCCAGCCGTGGAGCCGCTGCGTGACCTGCTCTCCGCCGTGCCGGACCAGGACCGGCTGCTGCACCTGGATTTCCACCCGTTCAACGTGCTGATGCAGGGCGACCTGGTGACAGGAGTGATCGATTGGGAAAACACCCTGACGGGTCCGCCGCACATGGATCTCGCGCGAACCAGGGCGATCCTCAGGGCGTTCTCGATCGATCCAGGCGCGCCAGCGGACCAGCGAGCGATGATCGCGTTGCTGGATGAGGGGTTGGTTGCCGGGCATGCGGCAGCATGTGGACCGGACCCGCATCCGGATCTTTCGGTGGCGTGGGGTTTGGCGATGACGGTCGATGATCTTTCCCGCCACGCCGGCCAGCCGGGCAGTCCCGTTTCGCGAGACGCACTCGCAGGTCTCGAGGCAGAGCGCGATGCCGCGATCTCCCGGATTCAACCTGCGTAGCGTCAGCTGATTGGCTGCGAAGCGCATCCAGAAGCGCATAGGAAAGTGTTGCTACGGGAAGCCGGGCAGCCCAGGAGCGTCAGCGACGCCTGGCTGCCTCTCAAACGACCGACGATGGCGCAACCTTTGTGTGAAGCGCTGGAGCGGACGCCTCCAGACCGCATGTTATGCTGGCGAAACTGTTGGCTGACGGAACGGAGGGACACCATGTCCATCGAATCGATTGAGCACAAAATCCGCGTTTCGGTTGGAAAGGCGCTCCATCACAACCGCTCGCATGCCGAGGGGCAGGTCGATATCGAGCATGTTGCCCAGGAGCACGGTGTGTCCGAGGATCAGGTGCGCGAGCAAGTAGCCTGGCTGCGCTCGCAAAACCTCGTGAACGGACCGCTTGAGTACGAGAGCCAGCAGGTGTCGCATGTGCCGACGGAGTCGCTTGGCAACGTCCAGTTCTCCGACGCTGGGCTGGCGTGGGCGATGGCGGGGTACCCGCTGCTGTAACCGCCTGGCGAACATCGGTACCCAGGGCATGCAACCGGGCCGGGAGCAACCGCTCCCGGCCCGGTTTCGTTGACATCTCCTTACGGGCGATCGATCACCGCGTCCGTTGGTTTCGCCGGGTCCGCCCGACTGGACCGAAC
>CAZSUN010000171.1:0-5996 GCA_964610045.1 uncultured Sphaerobacteraceae bacterium | reverse complement strand
GGAGCGGGTGATGGGACTCGAACCCACGACATTCTGCTTGGGAAGCAGACACTCTACCAACTGAGTTACACCCGCAGTGGCTTGATTGCCAGACGCAGTATAGCATCGAGATGATGCCGCTGTGTCAAATGTGATTGAGGTCTGGAGCGGGTGGGAAGAATTGAACTTCCGCCTCACTGCCTGGATGGCAGGCGCTCTTCCAATTGAGCTACACCCACATCGGTCAGGGCATCGAAACTTCCCGGACCTGTTGCTGTAAACGCCGGATCGGTGCAAAAGGTGTCACAGGACGTTCACATCATTTTCACGTGTGACGGTAACTAGTGGATGGAGCTGGATGACCGAGTTCCAGGGGCATTCACACGCAGGTCGCCACGCTGACGGGTGGTGAGACGGTCGTCCACGACTAACCTCGTCGGCTACCGGGTGAACACTTGTGATCGACTAGCCGCCCTAACCGGTGGCGTCGATTACCTTGAGACGTTGGCAGGATGGACAGTAGGTAGTTCCTCGGCCAGCCACCACGATACGATTCAATGGGGTGCCACACCGATCGCAGGGCAAACCGGACCGACCATAGGCGCGAAGGAACGCTGCATTCCCTCCCGCTTCTCCGTAAGGGTTCTCGAACGACGAGAATGTGGTTCCCTGATTGCCGAGTGCGGTGCGCAAGACATGACGGATGGCCCGGAGCAGCGCGGAGCACTCGGCAACCGTCAGTGAGTTTGCCGGACACTCAGGATGAATCCGGCACCGGTAGAGCGCTTCATCGACATAAATATTCCCCAACCCGGCGATGAGTGACTGGTCGAGGAGGGCGTTCTTGATTCTGCCGGGCCGGCGCCGGAGTGAGGCGTGCAATGTCCGTCCAGTCAGGTGAGGGTCGTCGGGTTCCGGTCCCAGGCGACGATCCAGCATCGCGATCGCATCGCGGCCGGCAACCACGACCCGGCCGAACTTGCGCTGATCGGCAAAACGAAGATCGCAATCTCCATCGAGGTGGATGGCGAGATGCTCGAAGCGGGCCGGAGGGTCTCCGGTACCGGCCAGCAGCAAGCGGCCGGTCATCCGGAGGTGGACGATCAGCGTCAGATCACCGTCAAGGGCGAGAAGCAGGTATTTGCCGCGCCGTCCGGTGCCCACGAACGTTCGGTCGATGAGAGAGGCGACAGGATCGATGCCGGGCAGTGCCGACTCCAGGACCCCGGTGAAGTCGCGCACGGTGACACCGGTGATCCGGTGACCAAGGACGGCGGGTTCAAGGAGCCGCCGGACAGTCTCGACCTCCGGGAGTTCTGGCATACTTGCTCGTCCGGAACCCGGCGACCACGCTGATGCGAGACAGCCAGGTTCGATGCACCGTCGAGGAGACGACATGACCGACCTGGATTGTATCTTCTGCCGGATTGCGCGCGGCGAGTTCGGGACCGAGTTCGCGTACGAATCCGGTGATGTGGTGGCGTTCGATGACATCGCGCCCGCCGCGCCGACCCATGTGCTCATCGTGCCGCGGCGGCACCTGGCGAGTGTTGCAGATTTGGGATCGTCGACGTCTGAGCTCCTGGCGGAAATCGTCGATAGTGCCAACGCGATCGCCCAAACGCGGGGGATCGCGGACTCTGGCTACCGATTGCTGACCAATCACGGGAACGATGCCGGGCAGACCGTGCATCACGTCCACTTCCACCTGCTCGGTGGCAAAGAGCTTGGCCCGTTGGGCTGAACCAAAAGGAATGGGATACCATCGTGTCCGAGACTCTTGTAGAGCGACTGACAGCCGATATGAGGCAGGCAATGCGCGATCGCGACGCGACGCTTCGAGACACCATTCGCTTCGTCCTCTCGGTGGTGAAGAACGCCGAGATCGACAAGCGAGGACCGCTCACCTCCGATGAGGAGATCGCGGTGTTGCGTTCCCAGGTGAAACAGCGGCAGGACGCGATCGAACAGTTCCGAGCCGGCGGCCGTGAGGATCTTGTGGCGAAGGAAGCAGAGCAACTCGCGGTGCTTGAACGCTACCTGCCGCAGCAAATGGACGACGCCGAACTCGCCGCCTTCGTGGCCAATGGCATTGCAACCACCGGGGCGGCTGGGCCGAAGGACATGGGCAAGGTGATGGGACTGTTGACGAAGCGGGCCGATGGCAGGGTCGATGGGCGCCGCCTCTCCACTGCGGTCAAGGATGCACTGGCGGCGCTGGCGTGAGTGATCCAGCCGTGACGCTGGAACTGACCGTCGTCAACACTCCTTCGGTGTCAGGTGTACCGGCTGCCGATACACTGCCGGTACTCGCGTTGCGTGCACTCCAGATGGAACGGGCAACGGGAAGCTGGGAGATCAATCTTCTCGTCACTGACGACGCCGGCATTCAGGAGATGCATCGCGAGTTCATGAATCTGGACTCCCCGACCGACATCATGACCTTCCCGTTCGATGATGACGCGGGCATGGCTCCTCAGGGAGTCACGAGTGCCGGTGGCGATGTGGTGATCTCGCTGGAAACCGCCACGATCAACGCTGCTGAGGCTGGCTGGCCGCTGGAGCGGGAGGTGCAATTCCTCCTGTTGCACGGCGTGCTTCACCTGCTCGGTTGGGACGATGTAACGCCCGAGCGGCGTGAAGCCATGCTCGGGCGTCAACAGGCAATTCTCGACGATTGGCTACGCCACGCTGGCTAACCGGCGATGGGAAGCTCTCGTCGCAGCATGTCGACAGCGTGGAGACCTGATCGCCGCTGGACTTCAGCAAGGGTGGTTCTCACCTGGAGTGGAGCCAGCAGTTTGGGTTCCTGGTCCGGAAGCGCCAACGCCACATGGACCGTGCCGGCGACCAGTCCCTGGGACTGGACCGACCCGGCGAACACCAGCGCGGCGCCCGCTCCCGCGTTTTCGAACTTCGCAGCCTCGGCGGCAAATGCCAGCGCACGCGCCTCGGCATCCTCGTTCGCAAGGTCGAATTCCACCGGGAAGATCACGGCATGAGCGAGGATGTGCGCCCACTCGATGTCGGTGGTGAACATGTCCGAGAGACCGCCGCCAGTGCCATGTTCGGCCAAACCAAGTCGAAGTCCACGTGCGGTCAAGCCTTTGCCGACGACCGACGTCAGCGTGTCCAGATCCTGACCCCAGATGTACTGTTCGAGGAGTGCGCGAACTTCGGCTTCGCACGCGTCGCGGCGGACGCGGGTCTCGCCAGGTTCGTCGCCGACGGCGGTGATGCGGACGTGCACGCCGTCGTCCTTGGCGTATGTGGCTACCACCGGGTCGCCGCGAGTGACCAACTCGTGAAGCACCTGTTCGGCCGCCGACTCCCCGATCCCGATCGTCTTGATGATGGTGGAGTCGATGACGTGCTGACCCGCAAGCGCCTGAAGGCGTGGTAGCGCCTGTTCGGTCCACATCCGGAACATTTCCCGGGGTACGCCGGGCATGGCGACGATGACCTGCGGCTCCTCCTCGCCGGCCGTCACGAACCAGCCGGGGGCGGTGCCGACCGGATTCGGGAGGATCTCGGCAGACGGGATTTTCCAAGCTTGCTTCTTGTTCCGTTCTGGCATGTCCATGCCGCGACCGGCGAAGAAGGCCATCAGGTCGTCCAGGAGTCCGGGATCGATTTCCGGCGTTTCGACAAGGACGTCGGCGATCGCCTCCCGCGTCATGTCATCGTCGGTCGGGCCGATGCCACCGCTGCAAATGACGGCATCGGCAAGAGAAAGAGCGTGGTTGATGGCCCCCACGAGTTGTTCGTGGTTGTCGCCCACATGAGTGACGTGGACGAGGTCGATTCCCACCGCGGCGAGTTCCTGGGCGAGGAAGGTCGCGTTGGTGTCGGTCAACTGACCGAGGATGAGTTCGGAACCGATGGACAGGATATAGGCGCGCATGGTCTGCCTTTCCGCCGGCGAGTCTGTCACCGGCGAACGCAAAGTCGCGAAAGGGGTCACAAGGCTGTGGACCCCGAGGCGATCGAATGTCTCTCGCGCGCGAGGTTATGGACCAACGGATGTGGGTCCGGCGCGGCCAAAGTGTCCGCGTGCGCTGGGGTGTTGTCAACAGCGGCGAACGCGTGGGAGAACAGCTGCCTATTGTGGAAAGAGCCGTGGGAAGAGGTTGGACCAGCGGTCCCAATGAGTGTCGCCTTCCGGTTCGACGACCGGGACGAACCCGCAACGGAGATAGGTACGGATGGCAGGTAACCGGAAGTCGTCGGTTTCAAGGATCGCGTCGCGGTAGCCTCGCTCGGAAAAGTCATGGAGGACGCGCACCATCAACGCCATGCCAAGACCTCGCCTGGTGTGGCCGGCCCGCGTTCCAACCCAATGGACGTAGCCTGAATCAGGGAATTTCTCCGGATCGTACCGACTCGCGGTGACCGCCACCGGGACGCCGTCATGATTCACAACGTAGGTCACCTTCACGGTCGGCGAAGCGGTGAGTTGCTCGCGGACCCGTTCGACGCTCCAGGTCTCCTCCGGGAACGCGGACTGCAAGGTGGCGCAGAGTTCGGCCTCCGAGTCGTCGGACCCAAACGGCCGCAGGTTGTATCCGTCGGGCAGCGATGGGGGGTCCGGGAGATTATCCAGATTTGGGCGGCGCATGAGCAGTTGGCGTTGTGACATGCGGTGATCTCCCGTGGTTGGTGAGTCGAATCGTTGTGGTGCGCACTGTATCGCGGTGCGCCGACCCTGTGAATTGGGGCGATGGTTCAGGTGCCATCATCGCTGGAACCTGCCAGCCAGGCAGCGCCGTCGAGGCAGATGTTGTCAGAAAGGTCGCGGGCGAAGACGACGCGTGGTTGGGCAGCAATCGGGATGAGCTTGAGTCGTTGGATGAGCCGGTATCGGTACGATACGGATTCAAATGCGCCGCCATGGAGCACGATCGTGGTGTCGTCGACGAATCCATATCGCTCCACAACCCCGGCGACGGCGTGGGCGAGGGCGGTCGCGGACGTCTCGAACAATGCGTCCGGCAGTTTCTCACCAGCATCCGCGCGCATGGCGAGGTTTTCGGCACTGACACGCTCGCCCGTCAGACTCTCGTGGAGAAGCTCGATGCCTGCGCGCATTGCGGTAACGCGTTCGAGGCAAACGAAGTCCTTGCCATCGACGTGACAGTGAACCGTCTGCTGGAGCGGATTGAGCGCGTCGACGAGCGGAATGTGGGCGGCTTCGACATGGACGACCGTGTCGCCGTCTATCACCGAAGCGCCGAGTCCGCTTCCGCAGATGAAGAACGCGATGTTTCGGAACTGTTCGCTCCGTATCGTGAGATGAATCGCCGCACCAACGATTCCGGCGGCGGTGTCGTTGACGACGACGGTCGCTGGATCGAACAAGCGGCGGAAATCGGAGCCATAGCCAGCGTCGAGATCCTGGTGAAACGACTGGAGATTGGTCGTGCGGACGACGACACTCCCCTCGAGCCGGACCGCTGCCGAAATCCCAACAGGGACTCTCCGTATCCTGGCGTCCTCGGCAACGTACCTGAGGATGTCGAGGTAGCCGGCGCCGCCAGCCGCCCGATGAACCACTTCGCTGGCGAGGGTGAGACGGTCGTGTGACTGGGTGTAGGTCGCAATGCGCAGTTTGTCGCCGCCGAGGTCAATGGCGATGACTTCCGGTCTGGTCGTGGCACGGTTTTGTACCAACTCAGGATCGAATCCACCCACAACAGGATGGGTGAGCAAGTGGTCTGTTTGGTACAGGGCAACCTGCTCCGATGCGTGATTGGGCACAAGGAAATCGGGCATCGCGTGAATACGCCTCGGGAAATGTCAATGGAAAGAAATCGTCTCTTCACCTCGACGGCAACAACCGGAACCGGTGCACAGGACTGAAGGGCCTTCGTCGCCCGCAGGTGACGTTGGGCAATCGCTGGATTCAATCACATTTCCCTCACGAACCCAACACCCTCAGCCTGGATCGTCTCCCTCCGATGGAGATTACGCCCGGAAGTCCGACCTATGGCGTATGAGCCGGGAGCGGGATGGCCCTT
>CAZSUN010000170.1:0-6047 GCA_964610045.1 uncultured Sphaerobacteraceae bacterium | reverse complement strand
GCTGGAATGCTGTAGCATCTGGAAGTGAACGAACAGTGACGACGTGTCACTGCCCACGCAAGCCAGACAAGCAGATCCATGACGAGTTCCGCCATGCGCTTACCGCGCGACGACAATCCAGACGATGCCTTGAGCGCCGGACAATCGACGCCCGGGCATGTGACCGTGTTGCTCCATGAGGCGGTGGAGGCACTCAATCCAGTCGCGGGTGGCGTCTACGTCGACGCCACGTTTGGCGGAGGCGGTCACACGTCGTTGCTGCTGGACCGTTGGCCCGCGGTTGGGCGGGTGATCGGGATCGATGCCGACCTTGCCGCGGTTGGCAGGGCCGTTTCGATCCAGGCCGATCCACGTAACGCGGATCGCTTCTCGCTGGCGCGGACGAATTTCCGGAATCTAGGCCAGATTCTGGCTGATTCGGGCCTGGAATCGGTCGATGGCGTCCTGTTCGATCTCGGCGTTTCCTCGTTTCAGTTCGATGAGGGCGAACGGGGATTCTCGTTCCGGTTCGATGCGCCGCTGGACATGCGGTTCGACCAGTCGGCAGGGCGAACCGCGGCCGACATCGTGAATCACGCCGATCAGCGGGAACTGGCGGATATCATCTGGACCTTTGGCGAAGAGCGAAAGTCACGCCAGATCGCCGCGCGAATCGCGCGCGAGCGCGAGACGGCGCCGATTCTCACAACCGGCGCGCTGATGGCCTTGGTGGAACGAGCGGTGGGCGGACGCCGAGGAGCGACGATACATCCGGCGACGAGGACGTTCCAGGCACTGCGGATCGAAGTGAATCGCGAACTCGACGCGCTGAGCGACGCTTTGAGCCAGGCGGTCGACGCGCTAGCGCCGGGTGGGCGACTGGTGGTCATTTCGTTCCACTCGCTGGAAGACAGGATCGTCAAGCGGTTCATGGAAGATTCCGCTCGCACGTGTGTGTGCCCGCCGGATCAACCCATCTGCACATGCGACACTATTCCGGTACTGCGGCGAATTGGGAAACCAGTGCGCCCGGGCCAGATTGAAATCGACTCAAACCCACGGAGCCGGAGCGCGATCATGCGCGTGGCTGAACGGCTGGACGCGGCTGGCGACGTGGCGGCGCCACAAGGAAACAGGGCATGACGCGGTACAGGCTTAAGGACGTGCTCGCGGGCACGGAAGGGGAACCGCGAGGAAATCCTCGCCCAGATCTGGCATTCGCGGGATACGAGCGCGATTCGCGCCTGGTGAAACCGGGTGACCTGTACATCGCGGTCAAGGGTGAGGTCCACGACGGCAACGAGTTCACGCTCGACGCCATCGAACGGGGGGCCGCGGCGTCCCTTGTGTCGCGCGAATGGGCGGACGCGCATCCAGAGGTGAGCGGTCCGCTGATCGTGGTGGACGAAACGATCGTGGCGCTGCAAAAGTGGGCCAGATGGCGGCGGGACCGCCTCGACCTGACCGTGATAGGCGTGACCGGGAGTATCGGCAAGACGAGCAGCAAGGAAGCGATAGCCGCCGTTCTGAGGAACGCCTTTCGGGTGTACAAGAGCCCTGGAAGCTATAACAACGAGATTGGCTTGCCCTACTCACTGCTCGAGGCGCCGGACCACACCCAGGTCATGGTGCTCGAAATGGGGGGCGCCTACGCCTATGGCGAGTTGACGCTCCTGGCGAGCATCGCGCAACCGCGGATCGGCGTGGTGACGAACGTGCAGAACGTGCATCTTGAGCGAATGGGGTCGATCGAGGCGATCGCGGAGACGAAGGCCGAACTGGTCCAGGCGCTGCCCGAGGATGGCATCGCGATTCTGAATGGCGACGATCCGCGGGTGGCGGCGATGGCTTCCCAGACACGCGCCAGGGTGGTGACCTACGGTCTGGGCGAGGGGTGCGACATCCGGGCGGAAAGCATTCGCACCGAGGGCCTCCAGGGTACCTCGTACTGGCTGGTGGTGGACGGCGAACGGTATTTCGTGAAGGTGCCGTTCTACGGGGTGCCAGGACTCCAGATTTCGCTGGTGGCGCTGGCGGTTGGTCACTCGATGGGGGTGCATATTTCGGACATGCTGGCCGGCCTGCAGGATCCGCAGATCCAGGTGCGGCTCGCGACGTCGCCTGGCCCGAACGGGTCGGAGATCATCGACGATACCTACAACGCAAGCACCCAGTCGATGCTCGCCGGTCTGGGCCTGCTCGAAGACATCCAGCCGAAGCGAAAGATCGCGGTGCTTGGCGACATGCGGGAACTGGGCCAGGTCTCGGACGACGAACACCGCGTGGTGGGACGTCGCGCCGGGGGACTGCTGGACATCCTCATCACGTATGGAGAACTCGCTCGGATCATGGCCGCGGAAGCGCACCTTGGGGCGGAGGCGGCCGAACGCTCGATCGAGGTGCATGCCTTTCCGGAAGGTGACGAGTCGAAGAAGGCGATCGTCGATCTCCTGCGATCGGAACTTCGAGACGGAGACGTTCTGCTGCTGAAGGGCTCCAGGGGGCTGAAGATGGAAACCATGGTGGCGGAACTGCGGTCCGACATTGGGCCTGGAGCCGGCGAGAAGAAGCAGGGTTCCCGGCAGGTGGGCGCCTGATGGATTTCACGGTTTCGCCACTCTCGCCCGCGCTCATGGAAATCATGCCGCACGACCCGAACGAGAACATGGCCGTGTCCCTGGCGCTCGCCGCGCTGTCGTTCGCGATCACCCTGCTGATTGGCCGCCCGATGGTGACCTACCTTCGGCAGCGGCGGTATGGCAAGAAGATTCGCGACGAACTCACGCAGCACGTGGGCAAGACGGGCACGCCGACGATGGGCGGGCTCATGTTCACCACCTCGGCGGTGTTCGTGACCCTAATCTTCAACGTGGCGGGCCGGTTATCGATGCTGCTGCCAGTCGCGGTGATCATCGCGGTGGGGTTCCTGGGGTATGTCGATGACCGGATGAACCTGGTGGGCGGCAAGGAATCCGGAATGACGGCGCGATTCAAGTTTGCCTGGTTGTGGGTGGTGGGCATCGTGGCGGCGACGATTCTCTACCTGCCCGATCCGTTTGGGCTGGGACTGCATTCGGTGTATGTGCCGTTCTTCGGCCAGTTCGACATGAAGTTCTGGTACGTGCCGGTGGCCGCGTTCGCGATCGTGTCGATGTCGAACGCCGTCAATCTGACGGACGGGCTCGACGGGCTGGCGGCGCTGACGGCGGCGATCGCGTTCGGCGCCTATGGCATCATCGCCTATCGTCAGGGACAGCTTGGGGTGGTGACGTTCTGCTTCACGATGGTGGGATCACTGGCCGGATTCCTGTGGTTCAACGCGCATCCGGCGCAGGTAATCATGGGAGACACCGGTGCGTTGCCGTTGGGCGCCGCGCTCGCAGTGGCGGCCTTCATGACAGGTCAGTGGCTGCTGCTCCCGATCGTTGGGGCTGTGTTCATAGCCGAAACGCTCTCCGTGATGATCCAGGTGTCCTATTTCAAGCTGACGAAGGGCAAGCGCATCTTCCTGATGACGCCATTCCACCACCACTTCGAAGTGCTGGGTTGGAGCGAGACGCAGATAACGATTCGGTTCGCGCTGGCGGGCATGATGTGCGGCCTGCTTGGCGTCGCGCTGGCGCTGTTGTAGATGACGATGGGCGAAACCGTGACAGGCGCGACGAACTGGGCTGGCAGGCGCGTGACCGTGATGGGACTTGGCGTGCTTGGCGGGGGTGTTGGGGCTGCTCGTTACCTGGCGAGTCATGGCGCCATCGTCACGGTCACCGACACGCGAGACGAATCCGCGCTGGCCACATCGATGGCCCAGCTCGACGGACTGCCGATCGCGTATCACCTCGGCGCACACGATTTCGGCGACTTCACGCGTGAGGGAGCCGACGTTGTGGTCCGGAATCCGGGCGTGCCGATGGACTCCCCGTATCTCCTGGCCGCCCGGGAATCGGGCGTGGACATCGAGATGGAGATGTCCATCTTCTTCCGCGATTGCCCAGCCCCAATCATTGGAATTACGGGCACGAAGGGCAAGACGACCGTCTCGGCGCTGATCGGCTCGATTTTGAAGGCGTGGAACCCGGATTCGCTGCTCGCGGGCAACATGGGGCTTTCGGCCCTGATGGAACTGGATCGACTGACGCCGAAGACGCCGGTGGCGCTGGAGCTATCGAGCTTCCAGATCGAATCGCTCAACGACCATGGGCTTGGCCCGCAGGTGATGGTATTGACCAACATCTTCCCGGATCACCTCGACCGCTACCGCGATTTCGAGCACTATGCCGTGACAAAGCGTGGACTCGCCCATTTCATGAGGCCAAGCGGTGTTGTTGTGTACAACGCTGAGGATCCAGAGGCGTCCAGGGTGACTGGAGAGACCCAGGCCAGGCTGCTTCCGATTGGGTTGGGCGAGCGAACCGGGGATGGAGCCTGGCTGGATGGCGGAATGCTGGTATGCGGGTTGAACGGGGCCACGCGGGAGTATGACCGTCCCGGCCTGCTCGCGCTGGACGGTGAGCATGGGGCGATGAATGCCCTCGCGGCCATCGCCGCGTGCAATGCCTATGGCGTACCAGACGTCGCGATCCGGGAGGGACTTTCGACATTCGCCGGTGTTGAGAACAGGCTGGAGGTCGTGGGAAGCGGCGCCGGGGTGACGTATGTGAACGATACCTCCGCGACGGCGCCAGCGGCGGCGATCGCTGGAGTCCGGGTGCTGGGGCCGAGGGCAAGACGGCTTCATCTCATAGCGGGAGGGGCCGACAAGAAGACCGGCCTGGCCCCGTTCGCCGACGAACTCATGCACATGGACGTGCGGGTGTATCTGCTCGAAGGGAGCGCGACGCCGGGACTTCAGTCACTTCTCGAACAGCGCGATGTGCCGATTTCCGGTACATTTGACACGATGGCATCGGCGGTCGATGCCGCCACCCGCAACGCTTCGTCCGGTGACTACATCGCCCTTTGCCCGGCATGCGCCAGTTTTGGCATGTTCAGGAACGAATTTGACCGGGGCGAGCAGTTCCGGCAGGCAGCCCAGCGACACCTCTCCCTCAGTTCATAGCCCAGGATGCATCACGTGACCGAACTCGAACGCCTGAGTCAGAACCTCGCCCTTCCGCCCCCGCCGGCAACGGTGCATTTCATTGGGATTGGCGGCATCAGCATGAGCGGCCTGGCGCAGGTGCTGCTTCTGGATGGCTACTCCATAACCGGGTCGGACGCCTCGGACTCCGCGATCGTGCAGTCCTTGCGGGAGATGGGGGTGGACATCGTCATTGGTCATGACGATCCAACCCTGGCCAGCCGGGCCGACCTTGTCGTGAGCACGTTGCGCGCGGAGTTGCATGCCGCCTCCGAACTCGCCGCGGCGCGGGAGCATGGGGCGATCCTGACTTCCAGGGGGCAACTCCTGGGCATGATGGCCAATCCACGGCGCGAGATCGCGGTGGCGGGCACACACGGAAAGTCCACCACCTCGGGGATGCTGGCGATTGGCCTGATTGGGCTGGAACTCGATCCCGGGTTCGCGGTTGGCGCGGTGTTGCCGGGCCTGGGGACGAATACCGCCCGGGGCAGCGGCGAGTTCATGGTGGTCGAGGCGGACGAGTTTTCCCGGTCGTTCCTGTGGCTCCAGCCCGAGGTCTCGATCGTCACCGCGGTGAGTTTCGATCACCCCGACATCTATGCCGACCAGGCCGATTACGACGCGGCTTTCCTGCAATTCGCCCTCGGCACGAGGCCAGGTGGAACGCTGGTGATAGCCGCGGACGACGTTGGATGCACTCGTGTTGTTGCATCGCTCAGGGAGAGCGGGGACCTGCCGTTCGCCATGGTCACCTTCGGTGAGAGCGAGCATGCGGACTGGAAGCTGAGCCGGGTTGAAGATGCTTGGGTTTTCCGGAGCCCCGATGGCACGGAGTATCCGGCGAACCTCTCGGTGCCCGGAAAACACAACGCGAGGAACGCGATCGCGGCGGTGGCCGCGCTTCACTCGGTTGGGTTTACCCCGCGAGAAGCGATCGACGCGATCGAGCCGTTCACGGGCGTAGGTCGCCGGTTCGAGCACAAGG
>CAZSUN010000169.1:0-6063 GCA_964610045.1 uncultured Sphaerobacteraceae bacterium | reverse complement strand
GGGCCGGCCGGAAATGTCATCGGGTTCCTGGTGTTCGCCGGGTTGCTGCTGTTCGGCATCGTGCGCACGCCATTCGTGCGGCGCCTGATGGGGCGCGACAACGATGGCGGATCGGGCACCCAGTGGCCAAACTCCGATACCGGCAAGAAATCGCTCTGGGACCGCGGGCGCGGGAAGTAGCAATCAGGAATGGCGAGAACGGGCGGGGTGATCATCACCCCGCCCGTTCGTGTGTGTCGCCCGATCAGGACGTGGCGCGGCGGCGAAGGATGATTACGACCACGGCGGCGGCGCCCAGGGTGAGCAGCGTCCCCACGCCGACCAGGAGCCCGGAATTGCGGGTGTCATCGTCCGTGTCCTCGGGCGTTGGCGCAGGCGCGACCGTTGGCGGCGGTTGGGTTGGAGCGTTCGTGGCAGTGGGAACTTCAGTCGGCGCCGGGGTGGCCGTTGCGGTGGGGGCGACAGTTGGACCTGGTGTGGGCGACGGTGTGGGGGTGGCGGTTGGGGACGGTGTTGCCGTGGGCGTGAAGGTTGGGACGGGCGACGGGGTCGCGGTCGGTACGATGGTTGGCGTCGCCGTCGGAGACGGCGTGGGACTTGGGGTTGGGGATGGTGTTGGACTTGGTGTCGCGGTCGGTGATGGAGTGGGGCTGGGTGTCGGCGAGGGTGTCGGGCTCGGCGTGGCGGTTGGTTCCGGAGTCGCCGTAGGTTCCGGGGTGGGGGAAGGCGCTTCGGTTGGCTCCTCAGTGGGAATGCTGGTTGGGGTGGCAGTCGGCTCCGGGGTAGCCGTCGGTTCTGGCGTGGCCGTTGGCGCTTCCGTGGGGATCTGTGTGGGTTCGGCGGTCGGTTCGATGGTTGGCGTCACGCGCGGCATGGAGATCGTGCCGCGGTCGCCTTCGTTGCAGGTGAACGTCGGGTCCGGTGTGGATGGCGCGGGTCCGGCAGGGCTGATCCCGCGGTCGCTGTCAGGAGCCTGGGCAGCTGTGGCGCAGGTGTCGGCAGTGAGCGCATCGTCGTCGGTGGCGGGCCTGCGCGAGAGGGTGCCGGGAATCTCGAAGGTGGCGGTGACCGAGCCGGCGGACGGATCGCCGACGATTCCGGTGACGGTCACGATCCCGGACGCATTGTCGAACGACGCGTCGCAGGTCGTGCCGTCGGCGCCTGTGCAATCGGCATCATCCGGCAGGAATCCAACGATGTTGCCGATCGTGAATGTCCAGGTGATGGGGTCGTTGGTGCGATGAGGGTCGATGGTGACGGTTCCCGCGATGGTCACGGCGTCGCCAGGTTGGGCGTTGACAGGGGTTATGGTGGTTTCAACCGCGATAGTGGGCGTATTGAGTTCCTGAGCAAGCGCAGACGGACCGGTGCCCCAGGCAACAACGATGGCCAGCGCCAGCGTGTGGAAAAGCAGCCGGGTGGCGCGAGTGGGAATGGTCACGGGCATCATCCCTGGTGGCGAATGGGCAGGAGCCGGTCACATGGAAACCGGCATGGGGACCCATGCACGGGATTATCGCGAGTGACTCTGGCATCCCGCCAGTGGTGGGACGGGGGTGCCGGGTTTCGGTGGCGCGGCTACACTGACAGTATACGAGTCGATGCGCGGTGCCGGGGTGCGCTGCCGACGCGGAGGACCCATGCCCGACGATCCCAACGACCAGGAGCAGCCGCCGGCGCAATCCGGGACTGCCGCGCCGGCGGACGATTCCACGCCGGAGCCGGGTGCAGGGGAGTCGTCGACCCGCGGCGTTCGGCGGGCCCTGTCGAAGCGGGACTCGCGTGGGCGGCCGGTCGCGGTCTACGCGATCCTCGGGGCCGTGGTGTTGGTTCTCGCGCTGCTGATGATCATCGTCTACTTCTCCGACTCCGAGCGTACCCAGCCCGATCAGCCGATCTGCACGACGATCGATCCGGCGCGTGCCGAGGACGATATTCGCGAGGGGAAGGTCGAGCGGGTCACGGTGGGGTACGACCAAACGGCGATCATGGCGACCGACCCGACGTGGGGACCGGTACTGGCCCGGCTCGACTACCTGGATGGCTCTTGCGCCAATCTGCCGCAGGGGTTGGTGAACCAGGACGGCATCATGGCGGTGATTGGGGCGGTCACGTTCTATAATGAGACGACCGACAGCGCGCAGGTGACCCTGGTCTATAACCAGATGGCGGACCTGGATCCATCGTTGTTCGCGCAGCCGACCGTGGTGCAGCCGGTGACGCCGGCTCCGACCGATGTACCCGTTGTCCCGACGCTGGCCCCGACCGAGTCGCCGACCTCTCCCCCGCCGCCGGCATCACCTGCCGCCAGCCCGGCCGGGACCCCGATTGCCGCTCCATCCGAGTCACCCGCCTCAACACCGTAGGGGGCGACCTGCCGCCAGAGCGTGGGCAGATCGGCCCCCACAGCCACCCGTATGCGCCCGGATGTCGAATTCGTCATGTCCCGTTGTCGGCGGGGATCGCGTAGAATCGGGCAGCCGATTTTCGCACACTGTCGCCGCGACCTCCACGCGGCGCGAAAGGATGCCCGCATGCTCGACCACGCCACGATGATTACCGCCGATCCCGGGAACCGCGACGCCATCGTCCTCTCGACCACCATCGCACTCGACAACCCAGCCGCGGCGGTTGCCAGTGCGACCCTGACCGCCACCGCCCACGGTATCTACGAGGCTACGATCGGCGGGCAACCGGTGAGCGAGGGGCTGTTCGCCCCTGGCTGGACCACCTACGAGAAACGCCTGCAGGTGCAGGAGTACGACGTTACGGGTCTCGTCGCCGATGGCGTTTCGTTCGAGGTGCTGCTTGGCAACGGCTGGTGGCGCGGTAACCTGGGCTTCCTCGGCGCCGACATCAACTACGGTGACGAGATCGGCTTCATCGCCGAACTCGACATCACCTACGCGGACGGCTCGACCCAGCGGATTGCGACCGGTCCGGACTGGACCGCCTCCCGCTCCACGACCCGGTTCAACACGCTCTACGACGGGCAGGTGATCGACCTTGGCGCAACAGGCCTCGAGGCGCTGGCTGTCCGCGCGACCGATCTCGATCGCTCCACCCTCGTGCCGCAGGTGAAACCGCTGGTGGTGCGTCACGAGTCGGTCGCGCCGGTCCGGATCTGGCAGTCGCCCAGCGGCAAAACGCTGGTCGACTTCGGCCAGAACCTCGTCGGCTGGATCAAGCTCCGCGCCTCCGGTCTGAAGGGTACGGAAATCACCCTGCGTCACGCCGAGGTGCTGGAGAACGAGGAGCTTGGCACCCGCCCGCTACGGGGCGCGAAGGCAACCGATACCTTCATCCTCTCCGGCGGTGATGACGTCTTCGAACCGACCCTGACCTTCCACGGCTTCCAGTTCGCCGAGGTTTCCGGATTTCCGGGCGAGCTCACTGCAGCCGATCTCGAAGCGGTGGTCGTGCATTCGGTGATGGAGCCGCTCGGGACGTTCGAATGCTCCAACCCGCTGGTGAACCAGCTCATCCAGAACTCGATCTGGGGACAGCGCGGCAACTTCCTCGATGTGCCGACCGATTGCCCGCAACGCGACGAGCGCATGGGCTGGACCGGCGACCTCGCCGCCTACGCCGCAACCTCCTGCTACCAGTTCGACGTTGCCGACATCCTGCACGGCTGGCTGCTCGATGTGCAGGCCGAGATTGACCTGTCCGGGTTCGTCCCGTTCGTGGTGCCCGATCTCCTGAAGCTGATCAGACGGCCGGACGACACCATCGGGCGGCACCAGGCCCCAACCGCGGTCTGGGGCGATGCCGCCTGCTGGGTGCCGGAAGCGCTCTGGTGGGCGTACGGCGACCGGGAACGGCTGGCGACGTACTACCCCGGCATGACAGGGCACCTCGAGTCGGTGGAAGGGGTGCTCTCCGAGACCGGGCTCTGGGACACCGGCTTCCAGTTCGGCGACTGGCTCGATCCGACCGCGCCGCCGGACAACCCGATCGCGGCGAAGGCCAACAGCGGCGTCGTCGCGACCGCTTGCCTCTACCGCAGCGCCAGGTTCACCGCCCAGGTGGCCGTGCTGCTGGGCAAGGATGGCGAGGCAGCCCGCTGGACGGCGCTGGCCGAGCGCACGCGGGACGCCTTCAACCGGCACTACGTCACGGACGACGGGGCCCGGATCTTCTCCGACGCGCAGACTGTCTACGCCCTGGCGATCCACTTCGGCCTGCTCGATGCCGGGGCAACCCTGAACGCCGGGCAGCGTCTCAGCGAGCTGGTAGCGGAGAACGACTACCGGGTATCGACCGGCTTCGCCGGGACGCCGTTCGTGACCTGGGCGCTGGCGGAGACGGGGCATGTCGACGATGCGTACCGGATGGTGCTGCAAACCGAGAATCCCTCCTGGCTGTACGCCGTGACGATGGGCGCGACGACGGTGTGGGAGCGGTGGGATTCGATGTTGCCGGACGGTTCGATCAACCCCGGCGAGATGACGAGCTTCAACCACTACGCGCTCGGGGCGATGGTCGACTGGCTCTACAAGGTCGTCGCCGGGATCCGGCCAGCCGAGCCGGGCTACGACCGGCTGCTGCTGCAACCGACTCCCGGTGAGGGCCTGGACTGGGCGAAGGGATCGCTGGTGACCCGCCACGGCACGGTCGAATCCGGCTGGCGGCGCGACGGCGACGGCTACGTGGTGGACGTGGTTGTGCCGGATGGCATCGAGGCCGAGGTGGTACTGCCGGATGGAACCCGGCAGACGGTCGGCGGCGGGACGCATGCGTTTGGGAGTAAATAGGAAAGAGGAACGAGAAACGAGGGGTGGTGCGGCGGACCACCCCGCTAGTTGGAGACTGTGGCGGGGTGGACGGTGTCCTCCGGAACGTCGCTTGCGGGCGCCGAGCCCGGGATGTCGTGGAGCGCCTCGAACCCGGGCACCGGGCGGCCGGTGCAGTGCCGGTAGGTGGCGGTGCAGAAGATCATGCTGATCGCCGACCCGGTATAGAAGAGGAAGAGAAAGGTCGCCAGCCACAGGAGGGCCATGGCCGCTGTGAGCGGGTCATACCTGATCAGTGACACCAGCCAGATCATGGCCAGGCCGCCGGCAAACGCCAGGATCACGACGATGATCCTGGCGACGAGGACGCCGGTTCCGCCCACGAACCGGTCACCCCAGGTTGCCCGCAGCAGCGACTCGCTTCGTTTCATGGCGGGTCGCGCCCCCAGGCCCTCGGCCGCGATTACCGGCACCCCCAGGAAGGTCGCCAGCGACCACGCACCCGGCTCCGGCAACGAGCGGATTCCGGCCAGCCTCGCCAACCGGCACATCACCATGACCGGGAGTGAGACAAAGGTCGAGGACAGGACCGCGTAGGCAACGATTGCCGGGAAGCGGGGGATGGCCACCCGCCAGCCGCGGAGCCGCAACCGGTATGGCCCGTCGAGCCGCGCAATCGCGTCCGTCACCAGCATCACGTTGAAGAACTGGACCGTGGTGCAGGTGGTGATGTAGAGGAGCAGGAAGCCGAGGATGCCCTGTGGGGTGAAGGCGAATATGGCCTTGTCTTCGGCGATCCGGGCTCGCGCCAGCGCCAGCGGCAGGTAGCCGGCCACAATGGCGACCGCCAGTGAGGAGACCAGCGGGTAGACGAGCAGCATGCGATAGCGCAGGAGGGTCATCCAGCTGGCGCGAACCAGTTTCCAGTTGCGGTGCATGCGCTTCTTCATCGGATATGCCCTTTTGCTTCGGCGTCGTTCCTCCAATTCTGGATGCTCGCCGGCTCGTGTCAATCGAGGAACGAGGAACGAGGAAACAGAAATTAGGAAAGAGAGGGGGGCAGGCGCGTGCCACGACGGGCGACCGGTGAGGTCGTGCCGGTGAGGCGATACCTGCCTGCAGGAATACAGAAATACGAAAATACCGATTTCCCAGGAACGACGCGACGCTACTCTTTCGGAAGGGTCGTTGCAGGCGTTCCATCTTCCGCAACAATTCCTGTCCGCCAGGACTTGGGGGAGATGGTGAGGTTGCCTAGCCGTCTACCCGGATGAACGCATGGATTGGCGGGATGTGTGCCAATGGGAGTGCGAGCAAGAGCAATGTC